>NZ_JBHSFT010000001.1:0-516107 GCF_042654105.1 Oceanobacillus aidingensis
CGTTACCAGGAGAAATTAAACAGCCTGACACCGTTGGAATATCGGGACCAGGCTGTTGCATAGAGTTTTTGTTTTTTTACTGTCTACTTGACGGGGCACAGTTCACTCTATTGGGAGTACGCTGTTTTTCCACAATACTTCTTCTTAAAACAATTCCTGAGAAGATACAGATAAGTGAAGAAGGTTTTATTCTATATTCCTAGCCCTTCACTTGCTTGTTCTCTCTCCGCTTTTCCCGTTCAGATAAAATATACGCACATGCCGCATCTCCAGAGATATTAAGAGATGTTCGCAGCATATCAAGAATACGGTCGATACCAATAATTAATGCGATACCCTCCACAGGCAGACCGACCTGATTCAGCACCATGGCCAGCATGATCAAACCAACTCCCGGCACACCAGCCGTACCGACACTTGCTAAGGTAGCAACAAGCACGACCATTAATAGATCAACCATCGTAAGCGGCAAATCATATACCTGGGCAATAAATACGGTCGCAACAGCCTGCATAATTGCCGTACCATCCATATTAATGGTTGCTCCCAGCGGCTGGACAAAGCTGCTGATTTCTTTTTTTACACCAAGATTTTCTTGTGCAGCTTTCAACGATACAGGAAGCGTTGCATTGGAACTGGCTGTGCTAAATGCTACTGTCATCGCAGGAAAGAAGCCTTTATAGAATGTAATTGGATTCCTTCGCCCCAAGAACCAGATAGCCAGAGAGTAAATAAGCAACGCATGTAGAAGCAGCCCTGCAATAACGGTTAACATATAACTTAACATGGAATCAACTGCATCCAGGCCGGCACCGCCAATTGCTGATGCAATAAGCGCAAAAGCACCATATGGAGCAAATCGCATTACCAGCATAACAAGCCAGCCTAAAATATCGTTTGCTTGTTCAAATAAGTTAAAAATACCTTTTGTCTTTTCATTTAAATAAGCTAAGGCCACCCCGATAAACACGGCAAAGGCAATAATTTGCAGCATCTCCCCAGCAGACATAGCCGCTATCGGATTAGCCGGAATGATACTAACTAATGTTTCCATAATCGGCGGTGCCTCGCTCGGTGTAAAGTCACCCAGGTTAGATGTTTCAAATATACCCGTTCTCCCTGGCTTTACCAGGTAAGCTAATGCTAAACCGATACTGATGGCAATCGCCGTAGTTGTTAAAAAGAAAGTAATCGTAAAAACACCGATTCTCCCCAATTTTGCCGGCTCGCCAAGACCTGCCGTCCCCAAAACAATGGACACAAATACCAACGGGACAACCAGCATCATAATGAGATTAATAAATATTTGACCAACCGGGTCCAGCACATATCTGTCCAAAGGACCAAAAAAACTTTCAGGAGCAAATGTCAGAGCCATCCCGGCCACGGCACCAGCTACTAATGCGATAAGTATATTTCTGGTTAGGTTGTTAGCTTTCATCATCAGACACCCTCTCTAATCAAATTGAACTCCACAAAAAAGAAAGCGCTATCATAAAATAAAAAGCTAAATGATTCCATTTAAAGCCTATCACCTGAAACGGTCGCTGCCAGGTTCAACTAATAACTACATAAAGTATTAAAATTTGTTTCCATATAACCAAAAAAATGTAGCCCCACTCTAGATGACGAGTGTTTCTACATTTTATGAATATCTTTTGTCATATATTCCGGTTCTAATCATTAACATTTAGAAAATGCTTATCTGCTCTCCAATGGTTTTTATTAATATAAAACATTAACCAATCTGATTCACGAGTTTTTTAAATTATTCAGCTTATACTGGATTGTTACTACTCCAGTTCCCCCCCAAAAAACTACTTAAACCGAATCACATAAGCATCCAGAAATATCCGGGCCAGCACCTGCAGCGGCAGACGCGAACGCACCTCATAGTCCGGGAAAAAGCTCTGCTTCGACTTATAGCCCAGCAAATTAATATCACATAACTGAAACAGACTGCTTTCCTTATTTGTCGTCAGCAAAATCGTTTTTACATTATTTCGCTTGCAAAATTGTGCCGCTTCTACTAATTCTTCTGTTTCCCCATTTAGCGATACAAAGATAACTAAATCATCACGCGTAAACTTTTTTGATTTAATACGAATAATATTCGGGTCGGTATGCTCTTCACAATGCTTTTCCAGCAGCTGCAGTTTCACCGCCATCTCATTGGAGATATGCTCCGAGAAGCCTCTGGCAAATATCGTAATTTTTTTACTATATTTCACTGCAACTAAAGCATCTTCGATAATGGAGGAATCCAGATAATTAATGGTATTCGTTACTTCCTCCTGATTCTTGAAAATAGCAGATTGGATTTGAGAATCAATATTTTTTATTTTCTCCAATGCTCCCGGGAATTGCTGTGACTTCTCAGAAACAAATTGAAATTTAAAATCTGTAAACCCCCGGTAGTGGAGTTTTTTCATGCATCGGACAATCGTGGATGTGGAAACATTTGCTTTCTCACTTAACTGGGTGATGGAAATCTCCCCCATTGTCGCATGATGTGATTCAATATAATCCAATAAATGCTTGTCACTGCTGCTTAATTCATTGTAATAATGCTGAATCCGCTGTTGGAAATTCACGCTTAACACCCGCCCTTTTCGAATATCCTTTTGAAATCTTTTTCATCTATTTTCTAACTATACCACATATAATGCAAACATTTTCATTTCATGACGTGTCATACTTTAAGTAAGGAAGGATGGTGAACCATGATTTATACATGCACGTTAAATACAGCGATTGACATGTTCATCGAAATGGAAGATTTTCTTCCGGATAAGGTGAACCGAAGCATATACGATGAATTCCAGCCAAATGGCAAAGGAGTCAATATATCCATTATTTTAAAAAAGCTTGGCGTCCCCTCGACAGCTATCGGTTATATAGCAGGATTCAGCGGGCATTATATTCAGGATGAACTAAACCAAATGAATATCGACACTGATTTTACGGAAGTTGATGGTGTCACAAGAATTAATGCATTTGTAAAATCCAATCAGGGTGAGTACAAAATTGTTAATGGCGGTCCGGAAATTACAGATGTAAAAATTGATGAATTAATAACTAAAATTGCCGGATTTACAAAGGATGACGTGTTATTTGTGTCAGGCAGCCTGCCGAAGGGCGTAAATCCATCCATTCTGGTTTCCATCGCAAAGCATGCTTCTGATATTGGATTTCGATTGATTTTAGATATAAGTCATCCGATCTTAAGTGAATTAGTTCACTACCGGCCTTACTTGATCAAACCGAATGACGAAGAGCTGCAGGCCTTGTTTCCAGAGGAGGAACTCGACTCAGAACAAGCAATATTGAGAGCAGCTCAAAAATTAGTAGATCAAGGCTGTCAAAATATATTAGTTTCTCTGGGAGGCGAAGGTGCTTACTTTGTTAATAAAGACACAATGCTCTACTGTCCAGCACCAAAAGGGGAGGTCGTGAATACCGCCTGCTCTGGCGATACGATGCTGGCTACCTTTTACAGCACCTTACAGACCAGTTCCCCCGAAGCAGCATTGAAAAAAGCTGTAGCGGCAGGTTCTTCAACGGCTTTCCGCTCTGGATTAACCGATTTTGAGGATGTCGATCAATTGATGCAAAACTTAAAAGTACAAGTAGTAACCATTTAAAAGAAAGGATGAACATCATGACATATCGTTTTTTAGGCGTTACTGGCTGTCCAACAGGAATTGCGCATACGTTTATGGCTGCAGAAGCACTTGAAAAAACAGCAGCAGAAAAAGGCGTTTCCATCAAAGTCGAAACACATGGACAAAGAGGAACAGAAAATCAGTTTACTGCTCAAGAAATCAAAGACGCAGAAGTCATTATTATTGCTGCAGATAAAAACGTGGATATCGACCGTTTTCATGGCAAAAAAGTAATCAATGTTTCCGTTTCAAAAGGTATTAAAAACCCTGAGGAATTAATAGATAGAGCTATATCAGGGAATGTAGCCTATAAAGGTTCGGGTGAAGCGGCGCAATCGAATGACGACAGCAATCAAGAATCAGCCAGCATATGGCATCAGCTTTATGTACATCTGATGAATGGTGTCAGCCATATGCTTCCTTTAGTTGTTGCCGGCGGGGTGATGATTGCTGTTTCCTTTATGTTTGGAATTTATTCAGCTGACCCTGAATCGTCTCAATATAATGTTATTGCCGAACAAATGAATACCATCGGCGGATTAGCAATGGGATTGATGGTTCCTGTTTTAAGTGCTTATATTGCACAATCCATTGGTAATCGACCCGGCCTTATTATTGGTTTTATTGTCGGTATGATTGCTGATACAAACGGCACCGGATTTTTAGGAGGAATTGTTGGCGGCTTCTTAGCTGGAGGCCTTGTTTTACTGCTTATGAAAGCACTAAAGAACCTGCCAAAATCATTAGATGGTTTAAAAGCTATTTTTTTAATTCCGGTTCTCGGTATCTTTATCGGCGGATTTGCGATGTGGTATCTGTCTGTTCCGATGGAAGCAATCAACCAGGGAATGATGGACTTCCTAAGCAGTTTCCAGGATTCTAACCCGATCTTATTAGGGTTGATTGTAGGTATTATGAGTGCATTTGATATGGGCGGCCCCGTCAACAAAGCGGCCTATGTAACAGGTACAGCACTTCTGGCACAAGGTAATTTCTTATTTATGGCAGGTGTTTCTGCGGCGTGTATCGTTCCGCCGCTCGCAACCGGATTCTCGGTATTATTTGCGAGACGCAGCTATAACCAGGCAGAAGCAAGTGCCGGCTATGTCAACTTTCTATTAGGTTCAACGCATATTACAGAAGGCGCGATACCTTTTGCAGCAAAACGTCCGTTTACCATTATCCCAATTATCATGGTAGGTTCTTCTATCGCTGCCATGCTGACGTATATGTTTAAAGTAGAAGTCCCTGCACCGCATGGCGGATTTATCGTTCTGCCTGTGGTCACTCATGCCTTCTTATGGGTCTTGGCAATTCTGATTGGTGCGCTGATTTCCGGATTCTTAATGGCATTAGAACAAAAAAGACATCAACGAAAAAGCAATCCTGAGCAAGCGGCTGCGCCAGTACAACAAGAAACACCTGCGCCACGTGAACAGGGGGAGCTTTTAGAAACAAACCAAATTCATCTGCAGCAAAAGCTTCACTCAAAAGAGGAGGTTCTGGCGTTTATAGCAGATAAAGCTGCAGCATTAAATATTGCAACAGATGCAGAAAAAGTAGCAAGCGGTCTGCAAAAAAGAGAAGCAGAAGGCTCGACAGGTATGGAAAACGGAATCGCTATTCCTCATGTGAAAAGTGAAGTAATCCAACAAGCAAAATTAATGGTCGTTCAATTGACAGAAGGCATTGATTGGCCTGCAATGGACGGAAAACCAACAGACTTTGTTATCAGTATTCTCGTACCAGATGGAAGCAGCAACGAACATTTAGATATCTTATCGGCTCTTTCCAGAAAACTGATGAATCAAGATTTTATTAACCAGCTAAAAGCTTCTCAATCCGAAGCGGAGATAAAAGAATTATTACTTGGAGGCGTTAAAAAATGAAAAATTTAAAAAAACTCATAAATGATCAGGGGATTATTTCTGCACTTGCTATTGACCAGCGTGGTGCACTAAGAAGAATGATGGGCGAGGATATTTCCGGCGAGCAGATTTCAGCCTTCAAACAGATTGTTTCTGAAGAACTGACTCCTTACGCTTCTTCTATCCTGCTTGACCCTGAATATGGATTAGCAGCAGCAAGGAAAAGAGATGAAAATTGCGGATTAATATTGGCTTATGAACAAACAGGCTACGACAAACAAGAGCCTGGACGTTTTCCGGATTTAATTCCGAATTGCTCTGTCAAAAACCTGAAAGCTGCAGGCGCTGACGCAATTAAATTATTGATCTATGTGGATGTAGATGAAAGTAAAGAAATCAATGAAGCTAAAGAAGCTTTTGTAGAACGCGTCGGCAGTGAATGTGTCGCAGAGGAGATTCCATTTTTCTTAGAAATTCTTACCTATGATGATTCGATTGGCAATGAAAAGGGATTGGAATTTGCTAAAGTAAAACCGAAAAAAGTGATTGAAGCAATGAAACGCTATAGCGAGTCAAGATTTAACGTGGATGTGTTAAAAGTAGAGGTTCCTGTCAATATGAACTTTGTGGAAGGCTATGCAGAAGGAGATACAGCTCAAACCCAAGCGGAAGCAAAAGCTGTTTTCAAAGAACAGTCTGAAGCGACCAGCCTGCCATTCATCTTTTTAAGTGCAGGCGTTACACCGGAATTATTCCAGGAAACATTGCGTTTTGCCAAAGAAGCGGAATCTGCCTTTAACGGTGTTCTATGCGGCAGAGCAACTTGGAGCGGCGCAACATCTGAATTCAAAAACGTGGATGGAGAAGCTGCTGCGAAATGGCTGCAGACAGAAGGCATTAAAAATATTCAGGAACTGGATAAAGTGGTTCAAGAAACAGCTACATCTATTTCCTAACAAAGGTAGAAAAAGCTCAGTGTGCACACTGGGTTTTTTCGTCATATCCTTTCTGCTTCTTATTGATAGTATGTTATTATTCAGTTTGTTGCATGCTACTAACGATGGAACGATATTATCGCACGTGTTAAACGGATCATTTTGATTTTTGAACTTCCTATTATAAGGAGCGGAATCCATGCCTAAAAAATACATTATTATCAGCAGCATCCTTGCTGTTATCATCATTATCCTGCTTGCACTTATTTTCTTCTTTAAAATATCCTTTACTTCCCTGCCAACAAATCTGCCCGTTGTTTTAACAGAAGTTCTGACCACGGAAGGGGAACGGAGACATGTTGATTCGATTCGTCTTACAAAATCAGACTCCAGTCACTTAGATAGCGATGAGCCTGTACAATCAGAGAATGAGAAAGAAATTGTATTGGATCAATCAAATGATATCACCCGAATGCTGATTGAAGATGTCCATATTTATCAGGGCGGACGGATTACAAGCGACAGCCCGGAATATACCGCAGAAATGAACCTGTCTGATGGAGATACGCTCTATCTATACCTCTCCAATGAATACATACGGGTTGTTCCGTCAGATCAGGAAGGAAGGCTATACAAAGTATTGGATACGGAAAATGCTGTTTATGCCTATTTTCACGCTTTCTTTGAAGAAGACGAAGGCTAGTTTGCTCGGCTGCGGCATAATCGATGTCTTCTTTTCTGTGACCAGTCTTATTGAATATATCGAATGAAGGTCCCTGCATAAGCAAATAATGATATGTTTATACAGGTTTCCCCTCTTTGTACGAGGTAATTATAATGTTATTTTAATTACCTCGTACACCATTACTTGCAGAAAAAACAAATATATTACCCTTCATTTAATTGATAATATTTTCTTTTCTTCTTTCCTTGCACCAGCATATTGGAGAATAGACCCAGACCTAAAAACAAGAACGAACCCACGATATAAACCAATCTAATGTCCATCATTTCAGCTGCTATTCCAATAATTAATGTCAACAATATAATACATGCCGCTTCGATTAGTCCAAAAATCGTTGAAAAACGCCCCATAATCTCTACAGGAATATTATTTTGATAAAAGGTCAGGAAGCCCGTGTTGGCAAAAGAAAGCGCAAATGTCAGCAGGAAGAAACCGATTGCTGCTGTTGTAAAATCTGTTGAGAAAGCAAAAAACAAATAACCAGCGGGCGTACCTATTACCCCTAGCCCCATCAGCATATTAATTTTTAAGTACTTCGCAAACATTGCATTTATCAAAGAACCAGCTATAATCCCTGCGCCCGCAATACTAACTAAAAAGCCATAGGTGCTTTCATCCAACAATAGCACCTCTATTGCAAAAGCTGCCTCTAACGAGTCCAGCCCTGTCATAAAAACTGTTACGCCCCCAAACAGAATATAAATCAAGGTAATATATTTATGATTGCCGCTATATGCAAGAATCTTCTTCCAATCCTGGATGACAGAATGGATATCGATTCTATCACTTATTTTTCCCTGTTCATGCAAATTGGGAAGGAAAAGGATTATCATGGCAGAAATACATAATGCAGCAGCATTTATAAATATAGCAAAGGAAGGACTGCCGACCATAAACAATGCCCCTGCAATCGACGGTCCTAAAATAAACCCGCAGGAATTAATAAAGTTACGAAGGGCATTGAACCGCTGACGGTCTCCTTTTGGAACCAATTTGGTCATGTAGACAATAGAGGCCGGCTCAAACACCGCACTGGCTACATTAATTCCAAATACCAACACATAGATGAGCAATAAGGAATCTAAAAAAGGAAGTATACCTATAAGGCCTGCCCGAAATACATCTAATCCGATTATCATGTTCTTTTGATTCCAACGGTCAATCATGGTACCGGCCCAAAAATTGGTGAACATTGCTGCCAACGGTATCAAAATATATAACACAGAAACCGCAAGCGGAGAGCCCGTCATTTCCAAAACAATTAAATTTAATGCAATCAGGTATATCCATGCTCCCAGATTAGATACACCAATTCCCGTTAACAATAATGAGGTGTTTTTCCACCTTTCCCAAGTCCCTTCCATTCCATCTCTCCTTTTTTAAGCTTTTTTATAAAATAAAAAAAGCCCGCGCCCTCAAAGTTATCTCAACTTTGAGGACGGGACTTCTTATATCACAGAAGATCGTGGTGCCACCTCATTCTGTTTCTGCATCGCTGCAGAAACCTCCATAAGCAACAGCAAATCATTGCTTTTCTCGATAACGGGAGCACCGGCACATCATCATATAACAATCCAATGTGCAGCTACGAGGCTTGCTTCAATATAGTTCCGCATCCTCCTTTTCAGCTTCCGGAGTTCTCTGTTATGCTTCCCTTATATTTACTCTTCTCTTCAACGCTTTTGATAGGATGTATCTCGAGTTTAGAAATATTATACATGGTTCCATAAAAATGACAAGTGTTATTTTATCACAGAGAAGAACAAAAACTCCGACTGAACGAAGTTTCGTTTCAAACTTCTATTTCCGAAATATTATAAAACTATTGACTTAAATTGTGTAATGGCTCACTGTTTAAGTATAGAATGATTCGTATACTACTTTAAAGGATGTGTTAAAAATGACAGCAAATCATGGAAAAGTAAATCGCGTTGTATTGATTGGAGCCGGGTCTGTCGGTGTCAGTTATGCATTTTCACTTATAAACCAGGGTATTACAGAGGAATTAGCTATTATTGATTTATTCGCAGATAAAGCGCTTGGAGATGTGTGGGATCTCAACCACGGGAAAGCGTTCGCCCCATCTCCAACCAATGTTTGGCTGGGAGAATATCAAGACTGTAAAGATGCAGATATTGTTTGTATTTGTGCAGGAGCAAACCAAAAACCGGGTGAAACACGCTTAGACCTCGTTGAAAAAAACATGAAGATATTTAAAGGGGTTGTGGATGATGTGATGGAGAGCGGCTTCGACGGTATTTTCCTCATTGCAACCAATCCTGTAGATGTCTTAACGCAAGCAGTTATTGAATTCAGCGGTTTCCCTGCTCACCGTGTTGTCGGAAGCGGAACAACCTTAGACTCTTCCCGTCTTCGTTATAAGCTTGGAGAGTATTTCGATATTTCTCCGAAAGCAGTTCATGCCTATATTGTCGGTGAACACGGGGATACAGAGCTCCCGCTTTGGAGCAGAGTAACCATTGGTCCTGTTCCCCTGCAAACGTATTTAGATAATCATGACGATTATAACGCAGAAGACCTTGACCAGATTTTTGTAGAGGTTCGGGATGCAGCTTATCACATTATTGAGAAAAAAGGCGCTACCTTCTATGGTATTGCCATGAGCTTAGCACGAATTACCGAAGCCATTCTAAGAAACGAAAATATCGTGTTGACAACAAGCAGTTATTTACAAGGTCAATATGGTGCAGAAGACGTATGCATCGGTGTTCCATCTATCATTAACCGTTCTGGCATCCGTGAAATTATTGAAGTGCCAATGAATGAAGAAGAACAGGAAAAATTTGCTCATAGTGTTCAAACGTTGAAATCTATTTATGAGCCTGCGATTAAGCGCATATAAAGTTTAAAAAACGTAATGTGAGAAAGGTTTTCCCGCCTCACATTACGTTTTTTATTTACTCATCATCTACATCAGCAACAACAGTTTGCTGATAATCAATTAAAATAACAGAACGTACTCCAGCTTCTTCCGCGTCCCCTTTTTCAATCGGGCTGACATAATGCGAAACTGCCGAATCCTCCACACCATAAGATTCCAAAGGCTTGGTAATCTCAAAAATCTCTATCACATCATCCTGATTGACTGTATCAAACGTTTCTCCTGCCGCTTTAGGAATACCAATAGCGTTCGTACCGCCTTTGACATTTTCTCTTTTAATTAAATGGGCAAAGGTAAATGGTTCTCCGTCCTGATGAAAGCAGTTCGGGGAAGAAACAGCCTTATCCGTATCATTTTGTACGTACAGCTTTACAAAATGTACGCCGGCATGAATCGGCATAATCCGGTCTTCTTCCTTCCAAAACGTTTCATGATAATCAAACAGAATAATTTTTTCCAATAGCTTATTATTCTGTATTTCCTTATCTATACAAGGGAATTCCCGATAGGAACCCGGATATTCCGGATTAAATTTCCCTTGGAAGTACGCAGCGTATTCCTCCCCATCCTTCGTCAGCGTTGGCAGCCATTCAATCTGACCAGAAGTTGGCAATACCAAAGCGCGTGAATATCTTCTATAACGATTTAAGTCTTTTGCATATTCATCGATAGGCAGATCCTCGAAATAATCCAATAAAGCTTGGTAATCTGCTTCTATTCCTTCATAGTCTAATTGCTGCATTAAATCATACCGCGCATAGCCATTCTTTTTTAAATTGCTCATCTATATTACTCCTTTTATCTTCATCGGTTTGCTTAAAAAATGGAATCCAAGTTATTATTTTAGATGATTTGGGTTGAAAAGACAAATGGAGTAAGGGGTATGTAGGTTTATGTATGGTGGCACAAAAAGAAAGCGTCGAATTCATAAAAGGACTATTAGCACCTTTACACAATAAAAAGAATTAAAAACCAAGTATCTTAATCATCCTTCAAAGTATAAATATATTTTCATATTTACTTTAAAAAATATTCGTTTTATCATAGATTTATTTTAATTACTCTATTATTATAGAGTTAGATGTTATTTAAAATTATGTCTTAGGGGTGATTTAATGGAGCAGCATAAATTTGATTCAAATGACAGTCTATTTATTGTAGAAGCTATTGTAGAAGGTTACCGAGATTATGTCGACCACCGGAAAGAACGACATCGCAATATGAAAATCAGCTCTGCTTTCGCTTGGACAAAAGGAAACTTTATAGAAAGCAAACTTGCTGAAAATAGTGGGAGCCTTCACTTATCATATAGACGTGCTAAAGCAGGTTTGACCTGGGATTATTTACAATTCATTCATGGGGATACAAAAAAACTCTTCTTAATTAAAAATGCAGCCTATTTTAATAAAGATCGTTTTTCTCAAGCGGTACTTCCAGGGAACATCAATCATAAAAAACCACAGAGAACTTACCTTCATGAGCTTTCAAAAATAAATAAGCATCTCGATTTTGCGGATACATCTAAGACTACGTACTATTCAAATGAAATGAGTGAACAACTTTCTTTATTTATACCCGATACCCAAGCAAAGGATGAGTTGACCCACTTACAAACATCTTATAATGAATTTCATATTCTTACTTATAAAATTGATGAAGCTTATCAAATATCTGAGATAATGCACTATCTTCCAAACCCTAACGATAACAGGGCTTATCTCATAGAAGACCTTTCGCAATATATCTCAGGAGCTGAATTAACGGATGAAGAAAGAGACATCATTGCCCCGGAACAGGATAATGATATAATTGACCCGGCAGCATTTGATATTGGCATCTTAGAAGAGGATCAAGAATAATTTTTACGACAAGGAGGGCAATAGATGTTTCAGGGTGAAAATCTAACCAATTTACGTATGATGCATGGATATTCACGCAAACAGCTCTCTGATATGTTAGGTATAACGGAGCAGGCAGTGTGGCAATACGAAAATAATTATACGTCACCAAAAATGCAGATAGTTAATGACTTAAAGAATATATTTCACGTGAAAAGTAAATATTTTTATAAAACGGATGTACTCCAAAACGCGAATAACCAGCCAAATATCAACATGATGAATATTGCTTATCGGTCAAAAGAAATCAATCTGATGTCCAAAACACAAACCGAAGCAAAACATATGGAGTTTCTTGATCAATTCGTAGACTATTTATCCAATAAGATTTCTTATCCAACCCAGAAAATCATTAAGCTAAGAAACGAGATTATTCACGATTTAAATACTGCAACGGAGAGTAGACAAGAACAAATAACTGCAGCAGCTAATCTGGCACGCAAAAAACTAGGGCTTGATGAGATGACGAACAACAACCTGATGTTCCTAATTGAAAAAAGTGGTGTTTTTATTTTTGAAAAAGCCATCGGTAAAGAAATTGATGCCTATAGCTTATGGACGAAACAGGATAGGCCTTTTATTATTTTGGGAAATTTAAAACGTTCTGCTGCTCGTCGTAATTTTGATATTGCTCATGAACTTGGTCATTTATTACTTCATTATCGTGTAGAGTTTACAAACTTAGATCGTACAGAGTATAAGGCGATAGAGAATGAAGCCAACCAATTTGCAGGAGCCTTTCTGCTTCCTGAACATGTAATGCAAGGAGAATTCCAGACAATTGCTAGACCAACAAACCCAGATGCTTATATCGATTTAAAGAAGAAATGGCTTGTATCTATTCAAGTTTTAGGATATCAGGCATTGAATTTAGGCTTTCTAGATGCAAAAAAACATCGTAACTTCTATGCCGCGCTTCATCGAAAAGGTTATTTAAAGCAAGAACCGCTGGATGAGGAACTGCCTATCCAAAAACCCCAGAAAATCAAATCCATTATGGATTACGCTGTGAAGAACAGTATCATTGATATACAGCGTATGATGGATATCGATTGGATGGCTGAAATAGGTTTCTTTTACCAGCTAACAGGGATGGAAGAAAGCTTTTTTAGTCAGTACTTGCAGAAGAAGCAGGATTTTGAATTGGCTGATGTTGCTGAGATTACGTCGCATACAAGATAATCCTTGATAAGGTCTATAATTTCTGAAATTCTCTATAGTTCCTTAAAGTGAAACAAGACCTCATACAAAATGAATGTGTGAGGTCTTGCCAGCATTAAAATCATAATTCACTTAGCATTACTGCGACTTTTCTAGCGGATGAGTGGTAGGCAGCCATAGCTACTTCCAAAGCTCTTAATCCATCTTCTCCTGTAATAAATGGATCTTTGTTTTCCTTGACAGCTTGGATAAAATTAGCAATCAATCTCTCATCCATATCATCTCCCCAGAAATTCCATTTAACGCCGTCTGAACTATATACATCCAGCTTCTGGGCAAAAGCATCCACAGAGAGCGTTCCTTTCGTCCCTATTATTTCTAAGGTAACGTCTCCCCAAGTTGGATAATCCTTATTACGAGACCAGCTGCAATCCAATGTCGCAAACATACCGTTATCAAATTCCATGGTTAACAGCCCAGTATCATCTATCTCCCCATCGGATAGTTTATCATCTATTTCAGCATATACCTCTGTTACTTCTGCGTTGGTAAACCAACGAATAAGGTCAACTACATGAACAGTATGGTCGATAACTGCCCCTCCGCCAGATTTCTCTTTCTGCACAAACCATCCTCCAGGATTAGTTCCTCTATTTGTACCTTTAACAGCAATAATATTACCTAAATCACCCGTGTCTATCGTTTGTTTCGCATTTTGCACTGGTTTATTAAACCTTACCGGGAATGCAGTTTGTAAAATCACGCCTTTTTCCCGGCAAATCTTAATCATTTCTTCCGCATCCTTCACATTAGAAGACAAAGGTTTTTCGCATAGTACATGCTTATTATGATTCGCTGCAGCTTTGACGTGTTCAAAATGTTTTTGATTCTCTGATGTAATAATTACAGCATCAATCGGTTCCTTTAATAAGTCATGATAATCCGAAAAGTATTTGGTATTAAACTGTTCTGCTGCGTCTTTCCCTCTCACTTCCTCTTCATCAGCAATACCATATAACTCTATCTCCGGCAAATTGTTTAAAGCATTTGCATAGCTATACGCATGTCCATGAGCAAAACTAATAATACCTACCTTCATTTTACTCCCTCCAAACTGGAATATTGTTTAAGATAAACCGGCTCTCCCGACTCAATCGATTGTAAAGCAGCTAATGAAATCTCTAGCGCTTTATAGGCGTCTTCTGCGGTCACTCTCGCTTCCTTTCCTTCTTTAATACAAGAAATAAAATGCTCTATTTCAAGATAATATGGACTATGCTGCGTTGGGCTGGATGGAACCGCTACCCCTACAACCTCATCAACTGATGCGCTTTTCTCTACTACAACAGGGCTGGCTGAAGTACTATCATGTTGAATAATCCCTTCCTTTCCGGCAATTTCTAACTTCGTATGGAAGTTCTGATGTGCCCAGGTGCCTTCCACATGAGCAATCACCCCGTTCTCAAACCGAAGTGTGATTAAGGAATATTCTAATTTTCCAGCCGCTCTTCCTCTGCTTGTTTTTGCATATACACGCTCTACTTCTCCAAAGCACCATCTTAAAAAATCAAAATCATGAATAACTGTGTCTAAAATCAAACCGCCGCTTTTAATAAAGTTTGCATACCAATCATTGGAGGCATTTGGAAATGCTCCTCCTCTCGTTGTTCTTGCAATTACCGGCTGGCCTATTTTTTGTGAATCGACTACTTCTTTTGCCTGGACATATTCTGGGAAAAAGCGTACCACATGGCCTACGAATAAGCGAACTCCCTGCTGTTCACAGAAATCGATCATCTCTCTGGCATCAGCCAGATGGCGGGCCAAAGGCTTCTCGCAAATAACGTGAAATTTATCTCTCGCCGCTTGCAAGACTGTCTCTTTGTGTAAAGGGGTAGGCAAACAAACAGATATGACATCAATATCTACAATCTGCTGCTTCGCTTCTTCATAAGAAGAAAACGCTTTAGTCCCACACTTGTCAGCCAATTGAGCAGCCTTTTCAAAATTCACATCAACAATTCCACATAATGTTACATCTTTCATTTCTGTATAAGCAGCAGCGTGGGCATTTCCCATTGTCCCTGCACCTAAAACTAAAATATTCATTTTTGTGCACCTCTTTCTATTAATTATCTTCTAACGCCTTGTAAAGCAATTCCTGAAACTAGATGTTTCTGTAAAAGAACAAACATAATCAGCATCGGAATAGTAGACAGTACAGCACTCGCCATCAGCAATGGATAATCCGTCGAATATTGCCCCTGAAATGCTGCAATACCTACTGACAGCATTCTCGTTTCTTCTGAATTCGTCATAACTAAAGGCCAAAGAAAATCATTCCAAGAAGCGAGGACCGTAAATATACCTAATGCAATTAATCCTGGTGTCGCGTTCGGCAAAATAATGCGCCAATAGATTCCAAAAAAGGAACACCCATCAATCGTTGCCGCCTCATCCAGCTCTTTCGGTATTCCTAAGAAAAATTGCCTTAACAGGAAGACGCCGAATGCGCTGAACATACCAGGAACAATCAAAGCATAGAAGGTGTCAATCCAGCCCAGAGACGTTAAAATTCCGTAGTTTGGAATTAGAATAATTTGCATTGGCACCATCAAAACAGATAGGACTACAATAAATATGACATTTTTTCCCGGAAAATCCATTCTTGCAAAGGCAAATGCAGCCAATGAGCACAAAATTAACTGTCCCAATGTTCTTCCTAAGGTGACCATCAGCGTATTAAAGTAATATCTCATCATATCGATACTTGCAAAAACGTCAAGGTAATTCTCTACTAGCCACTCTTCAGGAAAAATGGTAATCGGCACTTGCATTGCTTCTCCAAATGATTTTAGAGAAGTTAACACCATCCAAAGAAATGGCGTAACCATGACCACTGCACCAATAATCAGCACCAAATGAATCAACCACTTTTTATTCATACGCTTCCTCCTTATTATCCGTCATAATGCACCCATTTCTTTTGAAACGCAAACTGGAAAATAGTGATGACTAATATCATTAAAAACAGCAGGAATGCTTGTGCAGAAGCATAGCCCATTTGCGAATACTCAAATCCTGACTCATAAACACCATATACAAGTGTACGCAATGGCTCCAATAAGACATGGCTGTCGCCGATCATGATGAATATCAAATCAAACACTTGTAAAGAGCTGATTATTCCAGTGATAAATACGAAAAACAAGGTCGGTGTTAACAGAGGAATGGTGATCGTAAATAATTGTTTTAATTTTGATGCACCATCCATTTCCGCAGCTTCATAATAGGTTTCTGAAATCCCCTGCAAACCTGCCAGGATTAAAATAATGTTGTTTCCTACTGTCATCCAAACATACACAACAATAACCGATATTAACGCAATATTAGGATTGAACAGCCATGCAGGCTGCGGTAAATGGAGTAAGCCTAATATATAATTAAGCAAACCATAATCTGTGTTATATAACCATTTCCAAACCATTCCAACAGCAACGGGCATCGTCACCACCGGCAGAAAATAAAGGGTTCTATAGACGATCATTCCTTTAATTTTTTGATTCAGCAATATGGCAATCCCCGTGGCCAGCATCACCGCTAACGGCACGGAAACCAGCGTAAATACGAGTGTGTTAACCATGCTTCTGATAAAAGAATCTGTTTGAACCAGCCTTATCAGGTTGTCCAAACCAATAAACTCGGGAGGGTTAATCCCATTCCAGCTAGTGAAAGACAAGCCAAAAGAAGCAAGAGCCGGCATCAAATAAAATAGGAAGAGCCCTAGTACAACAGGAGCGATAAATAGATAAGCCCACATCGCTTCCTTACGCTTACGCCTGCTTCTTTTCGGTTTAGTAAGCACGTTTGAATCACTCATTCATTAGAAACTCCCTTCTTACAGAAAGATTTTTATTCATTTATCTGTTCTGATTCCAAGATGATATCCATCTCTCTGGCAACATTGTCCAAAGCTTCCTTCATTGATTTATAGCCCAAAAATGCTCCTTGAATTTCTGCCTGCTCAATATCCTGCCACTGTATTGTGTTTTGGGAGACAGGGTAGGGAAACGAAACTTCCTGTGCGTCGATAAATACCTGTAAATCCAATTCAGGCATGGAATCTACCCATAAATCACTCATGGATTCCTGCGCAGGGATACTAAAGCCTGATTCAGCAATAAACTGATTCCCTTTTTCGCCAGTCAAATGCTTGATTAAATCCCAAGCCAACTCTTCTTGCTCGGTGTCCCCATTCATAGCCCAGCCAATCCCATGTGCAATAGATCCCTCTTCCTTTCCTGCCGGTAATGGAGCTACTCCTAAATCATCCCCAAGCTCACTGTAAAACATCTCCGCGTTCACAGAGATTTCAGGATGCATTGCTATCATTCCTGACATAAACATATCGCGGGGATGGTTTTCAATTTGTGTCTGGACAGATGGTGAAATCCCCTTATCTATCAAATCCTGTGTAAAAGTAAGTGCTTCTTGCGCTTCTGGTGAATTAAATCCTGAATGGGTCTTGTCTTCATCAATCATGTAGCCGCCAGCCTGTGGAATTAAGTTATAATAGCCAGCCTGGTTACTTACAACATAGGCTGTATATCCATAAACTCCCTCCTCCTGATCAGCCAAGATATCTCCCTTTTCTTCAATATCCTCCCATGTCCAGGTTTCATCCGGATATTCCAGACCAGCCTCATCAAATAGTCTTTTATTATAAAACAAACCTACAATATCCGAGAAATATGGTGCAGCGTATAAGTGATCTTCATGAGAATATAAATCTATCATAGAATCGAAATAGGCATCCTTGGAAAAATCACTATCTTCTTCAATAAATGGCTCCAAATCTTTGATTAGCCCATAAGAGGCATATTCAGAAAAATTAGGTCCATTCATCCAAAAGACATCTGGTCCGCTCCCTCCCCCTATACTGGTTCGTAATTTCGTGAAATAGTTGGCATAAGGTGTATAGGTTACGTTCACCTCAACATCTGGATGCTCCTTATTAAATTCTTCAATAGAGGCATCCACTGCACCGCTTATGTTTTCATCCCACAAGGCTACTTCCAGCGTTTTTTTACTGCCGCCTTCTGTATCATTTCCACAACCTGTTAAGATACCGACTAATGTAATCATTAGAAATATGGTGCATACTCTTTTCCCCATTCTATCTCCTCCAAAAGGGTTTAATAATGTTTTGCCAGGAATATAATGAGCCACAACTTGCTTGACAGCATTTTCAAATCACAGCCTTCGACAGAAAAAAATGAATGTCCTCCTTCATAGCAAATTCACACGCTTTTGTGAAGCGCTTTCAAAATACGTTTATAACCTTTTAAATCACTCTTTCAAAATCTTTTAACATGGTGACAGCCTCTATTGATTATCACTTCGATAAAACAGAATTACTTATTCAGCTTCCTGTTTTAGTGATTGGAATTACATTGTCTGTTTTTTGAGATTCATTAGCCGCCAGAGTTGCCTCTAAAGTTTTCAAGCCATTCGTATAATCTGATAGAATGTTTTCTGTCCTTCCAGTCAAAATCGCTTCAATAAACGCATTATCTTGTTCTTCATAGAAATCAACTTCTGAACTATAGGTGATTACGTTCTCCTCTTCAAAGATAGTAAGCTTTGTTCCATCAATCATTACGCGAAAATTCTTCCCTAGTAATTCTACGCCCATACGATGATCCTTTTGAGTGAAGGAACAGTCTAAATGTCCAATAGCACCATTTTCAAATGTAAAATTGACGGAGCTTACGTCTGGAATATCAATATTCTCAATATCCTCTGATACTCTTAATGCCATATTGGCATAAACCTTCTTAAAATCTCCGTTTAAGTAACGAATAAGGTCCACGATATGCGTAGCCTGCTCTACCAATTGTCCTCCTGACTTTGACATCGTACGGTACCAGGGAGTTTCCACAAAAGAAGATAGGTAATGCCCGCGTACCATAGCTATTTCTTTACCTGTTAAATATTCTTTGGCCTTCTGTACAGTATCCAAGTATCGTAAGCAATAACCTGTGGCACAAATAACACCTGATTTCCGAATAATCTCCTCTTTCGCGTATACCTCTTCCATATTTAGCCCGACAGGTTTTTCAACCATTAAATGAATTCCTTTTCTAACTATTTTTTGCTCCAAGTCTTTATGGGCAAATGGTGGAACACAAAGGAAAACAACATCCAACGTTTCTTTTTCTAACATATCATCTGCATCCGTATAAGCTCTTGCTCCTATTCCTTCAGCTGCCCTGACTGCATTTACTTCGGCAATATCGCAGACCGAAACAATATCTACGCTTTTGTGCTTTTTCAAAATCTTTAAATGAGTAGCTGCAACTCCTCCCATTCCAATAAACCCTGCTTTTAATTTTTTTATTTTCATCTCCTCCTATCAACCTGCATCAATAATTAATTCAATGTGTTTAGCAGTATCGACTGCTAATGCTTTCGTATCCAGCTTATATGGAGATAATTCTGCGGTAAGCGGACCCTTATAACCTAATTCTTTTAATGCTTTGCTAATTGCCTGCCAGTTAACATCTCCAGCTAATAACGGAACAAATCCTGTAATATTTCCCACGCTTGTGTTGAAATCTTTGACATGAACTTTACAGATGCGGCTGCCTAAGATTCGTATCCACTGCTCTGGATAACCAAACTGAAGAACATTTCCTATATCAAAATATACGCCAGCATATTCAGAATCTAATTCATCCACATAACGGGACATCTCTAGCGGAGAAAGTAAAAATTTATTCCACACATTTTCAATCCCTATATGTACCTGGTGCTTTTCTGCCAGCGGCAACACTTTCCGAAGCTCCTTTTGACTTCGTTGATAGCATTGATCATAAGTAACTTCCTCAGATACAATGCCTGGTACAACAAGTACTGTATCCACATCCATTGCAGCTGCTAATTCAATTTGCTTTTCAACGATGGCTCTACCCCGTGCTCTGACAGCCTCATCTGGTGAAGATAACGGAAACTGCCATAATAATGCTGTAGATATACTTTTAATTTCCAGATCATAAGCTTCTATGATACTTTTAATTTTTTTCGCATCATCTGCACTTGAGTCCACCGTTAAACCAATTCCACCTGAGGGATTCACATTTAATTCAACTGTTTCAAAACCAGCTTCTTTGCTATATTCCAGTACTTTCTCCAAACTAGTCCCTTCCGGATAACACCATTGATTAATACCCTTTAACATACGATTCCTCCTACAAATTTGTTTTTAATCCACGCTTGTCATGCGTAAGCTTAAATTGAAATTTATCTTGAAGTAAAACAGAAGCAGCGCCAACCATTTCAAATTCTTTTCCTAATGATGATGTGGTAATATCCACATCTTGATAAAGTGTTTTTAACGTTTTGTCTTTGATTTTTTGCTGTACAGCGTCTATCAGTATTTGATTTTGGTTGGTAACATCTCCACCTAATATAATTACTTCTGGATTAAAGAGGTGAACTAAATTAACTACTCCAGCTGATAGGTACTCAGCAATTTCATCATTAATTGCAACAGCCAAATTATCTCCAGTGTTCACTGCCTCAACAAATTCAGACGGGGTAATAAACAGCTTGTCACTTGTTAAATAAGTTGTTAAAATAGTTTCTTTTCCTGCCTCAATCTCTTTCATTATTTTCTTCGATGTAGCTGGCCAGCTTATATAATTTTCGATGCATCCTTTATTTCCACAGCTGCAAAGCTCTCCCTGATAATCAATACTGGTATGGCCAAATTCACCAGCTCCTCCACTTTCACCGCGGGATAGCATGTTGTTTACAATAACGCCGGAACCAACACCTTCGCCAATCGTTATATAAATGAGATTCTCCACCTCTTGAAAATGACCAAAATTCTTCTCAGCTAAAACGTATGCATTTGTATCATTATCAAGCCAAGTTGGCAGATTAAAATGCGCTTCAACCGAATCCCGCAGGTAAACATCCTCTAATAACAAAACTGGATTATAATGGACTACACCTTTTTTAGAATCAACAATTCCTTGAATAATCAGCGAAATACCAATACATTGTCTATCGTCCTGCTGTACAGCGTGGAAATCCTCCAATAATTGAAGCAGATAATTTATTAAAGCAGTACCTGTATAACCGTTAGTAGGATATACCTTTTTCATATTTATCTTTGCTTCCAAATTCATATCCGCAATTGTTATTTTAGAATAAGAAATAGATACACCGATTAAATAGTGGTTATCTGGTGAAAAGTTCAAAAGAATCGGCTTTCTCCCACCACTGGACGTTCCCGTGCCACCTTCTACTACATAGCCTTCATTGATGAGCTCAGCTACAGCAGATGTGACAGTGGTAGGGCTGAGCTCGTTCTTTTTAGCAATTTCACTTCTCGATATAGAGCCATATTTTCGAATTGTTTCTAAGATGATAGAACGATTTAATTCTTGTATCAGCTTCAGGTCTCCAGTCCTCTTCATAGTTATTCACATTCCTATCTATATTGAAATAATCACTTTTATAAATTTGAATTCCCCCAAAATTCATCTAAGCTAAATGCTATTGTTTTAAAAACCCTTAAGAATAAATTCACTTTAAATATATGAACAAACATTACTTTTTCCAATGGAATTATTAAGTATAGAAACTATAGCATTTAATTGTAAGCGTTGTCAATTAAATTTTAGAATTTTTTAATTGATTAGTTTAAGGGATTAAAACTTCCACCAATATGCTCCCCGTAGCGATAATCAGTGTTTTCTCGCCTTTCTTACTTCCACTCAACAAATACAATAGTAATCATATTAGAATAACTACTTTATTCACTAACCCTAACCAATTACTATCCTTTCTTCTATCTACATTCCCTTTCTAAACGCCTTCAAAATTAATCTATAGTTTTGTGCAAATTCAAGAAAAAAGGAAATAATTATGCAAAAAACGGAGAAGCTATGTACATACGTTTATGATTAAATCGATGTCGATAATAACAAGATGAGGTGACAACATGACTAAAGCAAAAGTAACAAAAGAAATTCAAAAGATCTTAGATATTTCAAAGGTCGGCGTTCTATCCACTTCCCATAATCATGTGCCAAACAGCCGATATATGGTTTTTTACCATGATGAAGCGGTATTATACACCAAAACAGATGAGGATTCCCCAAAAGTAGAAGAAGTGGAAAGCAACCCGCAAGCCCATATTTTGCTGGGATACGAAGAAACAAAAAATAAAAGCTTCTTAGAAATCAAAGCCAAGGTTGAAGTTATTAACGACCAAGAAACCATTGACTGGTTATGGGAAACGCAGGATAAAGTGTACTTTGACTCTAAAAATGACCCTGATTTAACTGTTCTCAAACTGATTCCTGAACAAATTAAAATCATGAATAGTGATAACTTTGATACGCCTGAAGTCATTAACATGGAAGATATTTAAGAAATATCACATAGAAAATCTCCTTTTAAACACACCGAAATCCGGACCCTCCTTCTCTCCATAGAGATTAGGATTGGTCCGGATTTCTGCTTAACTGCTTCGTTTATTTTGATTTACAGTTAACCCACAATACTTTCTGCTGCGTCATCTTTTACAATTAAAAAGACTTTTCCTTCATCCATATCTTCTTCATATTCATGGGCATCTGCATCAGCAACTCCCAGTTCACGGAGTTTTTCTCTTAACTCATCACCTGGTTTTTCAAAATCTCCTCCGATATCCTGCTTATTGTAATCAATACCGGATGCTTCCGTATTATTTACAATGCGTGCAGTGCGATCATCATCGTGAGAGAGGATGAAAATATTATTGGAGCTGATGTTATTATCCTTTAGCTTGTTCACATCTTTTTCTAACATTTCATCGTTTGTATAAGATTTTACGAATGTCATATCTTAACTACCTCCTATAAAATGCTACATTAGATGTCTTCCCGACTCACATAAAACTAATCATTTTTTTTGAAAAAAATTTAAAGCCTACATCATTTCTAGTGACATTTTCCGCTTCAGCAAAGGTTTTTAATCAGCTGCAATGCTCTTGAAATACTTTTTACTATGTTATTTAAAAACTTGCCTCTCTGCCCTTCAACTGAATGTTTAGTCGCTCCCATTGACTATCACATTGCGTTCACTGTTTCAATTAAAATATGATTTACCTAAAATAATTAATAAATATTCAAAAAATAAACACTATACAATCAATTACGCCTCCTATATAATTATAAAATATACGCTTTGGGGAACGGAGAATGAAGAAAGATTATCAGCAGGCACATAAATGAAATGCTTACTTTTGATTAAAATCTGGTTGAAGTGATTATATTATTCTTCCATACCTATCCATATCAAATAACTCTCTTGATTCGCCGAATCGAAAGAATCATGGTCAAAGCTGATTCAAACGCAAGGTTTTGTGCTGATAGATAAAGGTTATAAACTATTATAGAAAATGGAAAACCACATCCGTTCTCTACAAACAGCCAATCGCACAAATAAAGCGCTTACGCCAAACATTTTTCATGTTATATTGGCTGAACTCTCTGGCAGTTGCTTGTTTCACCACTCAATTGAAAGCGCTAATAAACAAAAAGGAGATGGAACATATGGAATATGGTTTTTTATCGCTGTTACCTCCGATACTCGCAATTATTATTGCCATCATAACAAAGCAAACGATTATATCTTTATTTATCGGTGTCTGGCTTGGAGCAACCATCATCAATAGTTGGAATCCGCTTGTGGGTTTTACATATACCATTACAGACACCATGATTCCCTCTATCGCAGATCCATGGAATGCTAGCCTGTTACTGCTAGTTACAACGACAGGAGGATTTGTTAATATCCTTCGCACGACCGGAGCTGCGCAGGCGTTTGCCGAAGCTGCTACGAAAAAAATCAATACCAGAAGGAAGGCTCAAAATTTTGTTTGGGGAAGTTCTTTTCTCTTCTCTTATACAGAACCAGTCCTAATTCTTGGAGCAGTCACCCGGCCCATTACCGATAAAATAAAAATTTCGAGAGTAAAGCTGGCATACATACTCGATTCCATGGGAAGCCCGATGGCCGCCATGTCTCCCATCAGCAGTTACGGACCTTTTATTACAGGATTAATCGCCACACAATTAGCTGCACTAAGCTTGAGCGATAATCCATGGGGGATGTTCATACAGATGATTCCTTTTAATTTATATGGCGTTTTTGCGATGATTGGCGTGCTGTTCGTCATTAACTTAAATTTAGATATCGGCCCCATGTATCAAGCAGAGAAAAAAGCAATAACAACCGGGAAATTGTATGGAGATCATGATAAATTGATGATGGATGAAGACGAAGGAACAGAAAAGGGGAATAAAAGGAACGATGCAGATATATTCAGCTTTTTGATTCCGATGATACTGTTGCTGGGAACCATATTTTCAGTTATTTTCTGGACAGGCAATATTGGAGAAAATGGGTTTAGAGGCGCCTTTTTAAATGCAGATATTGTACTTGGTATCATTAGCGGATTTATTTGCGGTTCTGCTGGCGGCATTATCTATGCAAGACTGCGTTACGGCAAATCCTTAGTGAATTTATTTGAAGATTTCACCAATGGCCTTTTAAAATTAATGATTGTAACATTAATTCTTATTATGGCTTGGTCGATTGGTTCCATAGCCACTACGATGGGATTAGGAGAATATATCGCTCATATTACCGGCAGCTACCTGCCATCCTTTATCGTCCCGGCAATTATCTTTCTGGTTGGAGCTTTCATTGCTTTCGCTACCGGAAGTTCTTGGGGAGTATTCTCTATTATGATGCCAATTGCCCTGCCAATGGCTGCTGCGATAGACATCAGTTTGCCAATAGCTATTGGTGCGGTTATAAGCGGCGGACTAATGGGAGATCATTGCTCTCCCATATCAGATACAACTATCATGGCTTCAACAGGAGCTGCGGCAGACCATATTGAACATGTAAAAACCCAGTTACCATATGCTATTATTATTGGAATCTCAGCTGCAACCGGTTTTCTTTCTGCAGGATTAACACAAAATGCCATTGTAAGCATGGTTATTACGGCAGCAGTATTATTATCCATTCTATATTTCTTAAATCGGAAAGCGAAGAAAGAGAATTTGAAAGTTTCCTTAGAGAAGACCTCCTAAGGCATAAAATCATACGGTACAAGGAGTTGCTCACATGAAAGTCGATATTATCATTCACAATGGACACCTGATGACAATGGAAGGAAAAGGAGTCGGCTATATTGCGGACGGAGCAGTTGCCATAAAACATAATAAAATCGAAGCAGTCGGACAAACACAGGAAATTTTACGGGAATATACAGCTGAAAGACATATTGATGCTGCAAACAAGTTAATTATGCCAGGCTTTATTGATGCGCATATCCATACAGGCATTGCTATCTTTAGAGGAGTCGCACAGGATATGTCAAACTGGATGCAGAAGGGCCTGTGGCCATTCCAAAAACACCTCCGCCCTGACGAAAGTGCTATCGGTTCTATGGTGAATATTATCGAGGGGATAAAAGCAGGCACCACAACATTTTGTGACTATGACGGAAGAATGGACCTCATCGTAAACAACTATAAAAAAATCGGCGCCCGTGCCCGAGTCGCTGAGCTGGTCAATGAAATCCCGGATAACATCGGCGACCTCCCAGTAGGAGAATTATATACATTTGAGTCGTCTATTGGGGAGACAAAATTAAATCGAAACCTTGAATTATATGAGAAACACCATGATACAGAAGACGGACGCATTACGGTTATTCTTGGCCCGCATGGTCCGGATATGATGAGCTTAGAGTTGTTGAAGGAAGTAAAAAATCACGCAGAGAAATTAGACACCAAGCTGCACATGCATGTAGCCCAGGGTGACCGGGAAATCAATCAGATGGAAAAACGTTATGGAAAAAGAAGTATTGAATTTCTGGATGAGCATGATTTCTTAAATGAGCGATTAATTGCGGTACATCTTACCGAGGCCACAGACGAAGAGACTGCATTTATAGCCAAAAGCGGTGCCAGTATGATTTACTGTGCTGGAAGTATTGGCATCATCGATGGAATGGTCCCGCCCGTACAGCATTTTCTAGATGCCGGAGGAACAGCTTGCTTAGGATCAGATCAAGCACCAGGAAACAACAGCAATAACATGTTCAACGAAATGAAATTTGCAGCCATATTGAACAAAGTAAAATATAAAAATCCGCAAGCCTTCCATGCCACACAAGCACTTCGGATGGCTACCATTGAAGCTGCTAAAGTCATGGGCATCGATCATGAAGTGGGAAGTCTGCGCAGCGGGAAAAAAGCAGATATCATCTTAGTAGATTTAACTGCTCCTGCCTTCTATCCTGTGCTAACCAAGCCCATTCGTAATATCGTTCCAAACCTGGTATATTCCGCAAGAGGAGACGAAGTAGATACAGCCATCATTGATGGGAAAGTAATTATGGAAAATAAACAAATCTTAACCATCCATGAAAAAGAGGAAATCTCGAAGGCGCAACAAACAGCAGAGAATATCGCCTCCCGCGCAGAAGAAGATATACTTAAAGCAGACAGCGACATCTTACAAATGGTCAGAGATGGATTATTATAGTGAAAATAGAAACCAATGAAAAAATCCGAACTTATCCGGGTTTTTCATTGGTTTCTTTTCCTATCATCATTAAAGAACGGGCAGCCGGCCTCAGATAATATCTAACGGCATCTTCCGCTTCGGCGCAGGAAATTCTTTTTCAATGAGCTGCAGCTCTTCTTCAGAAAGCTTTATCGATGCGGCATCTATATTTTCCTGAATATGCTTTTTATCACTGGATTGCGGGATAGCCAGTACATCATCGTGACGAATCGTCCATGCCAGCATCACCTGAAATACAGTTGCATCATGATGCTTTGCTATCTTTTGCAGGACTTTGTTCGATGTGATTTTATCGCCTCTCGTATCCCCTTGCGCAGTTGGGGAATAGGCAATGGTTGGCAATCCCTTTTCTCTCTGCATCGGCAGTAAACCATATTCAATCCCTCTGCTCGCTATATTATATAATACTTGATTCGCAGTACTGTTTTCCCCGCCAGCAGTCTGCCTCATTTCTTCAACGTCTTTTGTATCGAAATTGGAAACACCCCACGCACGAATGCGCCCGTCCTTTACATACTTTTCAAGTGATTCGATTGTTTCCTCCAGTGGTGTACTGCTTTTCCAATGCAATAAATATAAATCCAGATAATCTGTACCTAGCCGTTTCAATGAATTCTCCAGCGAGCGCTCCAAATCCGGCTCCTGTGCATGAAACGGATAGAACTTGGAAATCAGGTAAATATCCTCCCTCTTTACATCTTGAATCGCCTCGCCAATAAGGTTTTCTGAATTTCCTTCCCCGTACATTTCCGCCGTATCAATTACTTCAATGCCGCTTTCCATTCCGTATCTTAGGGCTTCTATTTCTTGCTTCCTTTTTTCTGGATAATCTCCCATATGCCAGGTTCCCATTCCAATTGGAAACAATTCTTTTTTTCCTAATTGAACCATTCAGCAGCACCTCTTTTCGCTTTCGTTTATTTTTAATATTCCCTTATGAAAATGCAAATAAACGACGAAGCATCTTGCTTCCGCCGAGAGTTATCAGACTTACAGTTTTTTATACTATTCCTTATTAAAAATATAACCATTCTATCTGTTAGATAATTAATTTGTGTTATAATAGTTGCATCAATAAGCTGGCTTCACATGAGGGTTATGGTAGCACTTGTCGTCCTGTCGGTAGTCTTTATTAGGAGACTTCCTAGGGAGGGAGGTGTTTGCCTATGGATCTAGAAAGCGTGTTAACGCTAATGATATCTTTTGGGATGTTAATAGCGTTCATCATGTCTGATAAAGACCATAAAAAATAATCCCTCATGCCTTGTCGTAGGAAAGTGAGGGATTATTTTTCCCGCTACCTAGCCCCTCTTGATGGGGTTCAGTCTATTGTGACCGTTTCATGTACCAGCATGGAACGGTCTTTTAATTATATGTCTTTCTACTGATAGTATACCCTATTTACATATTTAAAAACAAGTCATTTTCACATGAATAACCTTATTACTATGGAAGCGAAATAAATTCAGTTCTTCGGGTTAAAATGAATCTATCGCTCAAAGTTAGACGTGATTATCCTTATATTTATCTTCCAACACCCAACGCTTCCTTCGCCATCTGCTCATATTCCTCCACACCAGAAACAATCGCAAACTCCGCAATCGCTACAGCATACGCAGCATCCAGCTCTATGATATGCTCCTTCATTCTTGGCCAGTAAATACCTCCAGCTTCTTTATAGTGATGAAGAAGCTTCTCCAGCGCATCTTCTCCAAATGCTTTATATTGGAAGACAAAATCATTGGAAACATCTGTTACTTTCGCTTCTGTCCAGTCAATTAAACCAATAACCCTTGAATCGTTATCGATCATCATATGGCCGGCATGCATATCACCATGCATCAATCCTGTTTGCTTTGGCCATACTTCATCATTATTCAACCAGTCCTGCCAGCGATTCCAAAGGGCATCAGCCACGCCAAAATGTTTCTTTACCTTTTCCATTCGTTCTTTCATGGAGGCCTTTGCTTCCTCTGCCGTTTGGACAGGAATTCCAGCTTTTTCTGCGTCTTTTACAGGAACTGTGTGTAAAGATGCTAAAACCGCTCCCTGGCTCTGGTGAAAGGCTTCAGGTATGTTTTCAATATCCATTTCCCAGACATAGTTTTGAATTTCTGGATCAATCGTGCCTGCTGGAACCCCGCTCAATTTTTTATAGGCGATTACATCCTCTTCATAAATGGACCAGACAGGAACCTGAAAGGATACATGCTGATGAACGAACTCTAACACTTTCCCTTCATCGACTGTTCTTCCCATCACATCATCGCGTCTCGGTATTCTTAAGACCCATTCCGCTCCATCTGAATCCTCTGCAAAAGCAGCGAGAAAATCCAATCCGGATTCATTAAAGCGGATAGAATCCTCTTTCAATTCTAACCCGTATTTGTGAGCTAATTCTGATACAGTTTGTTTATCCACATCTGCCACATCCTTCTTTTTATTCTACTTTTATACATGCCCGTCAGTGAAGAATACTCTTAAAACTAAAAAAACAGGGGCAGACAGATTCCACCCCTACACTTACCTTTAACCGTATAGGGATTCTAAAAAAAGATAGACCAATCCTTCATCTGGGCACATATCGTGTCTCGAGTCTGAAGCTTCTGCATTAGCGATGCAAAGATTGGTTATCGATCAAAAGAATCCCTCCTCCCTATTAATTACATTCATCCTAGCATAACGATGGTTGATTCGCAACATCCTCCCTGACGTATTGATTTATGCTTGCATAGCAAAAGCGAGCTGCCATAACTTCCATGGACAGCCCGCTTTTCATTTAAATAATTTTATCAATCAAACCGTATTCTTTTGCCTCTTCTGCACTTAAGAAATAATCTCTTTCTGTATCCGCCTCCACCTTCTCCACAGGCTGGCCGGAATGCTGCGCAATAATATGATTCAATTTTTCCCGGAGCTTGATAATCCGCTTCGCTGAAATATCAATTTCGGTCGCTTGCCCGCGCGCTCCTCCAAGCGGCTGATGAAGCATGATTTCACTGTTTGGAAGTGCAAAACGTTTCCCTTTCGTTCCAGACAGCAATAGCAATGCTCCCATCGAAGCAGCTAAACCTGTGCAGATCGTACGCACATCCGGTTTTATAAACTGCATCGTATCAAAAATGGCAAAGCCTGCAGAAGTAGAGCCTCCAGGACTATTGATATATATAGAAATATCCTTTTCCGCATCCTCTGCAGCTAAAAATAACAGCTGTGCAACAATACTGTTTGCCATCTGGTCATTCACTTCATCACTAATCATAATAATCCGGTCCTTTAACAACCTGGAAAAGATATCATAAGACCGCTCACTGCGGCCTGACTGTTCAATAACATAAGGAACTGTATTCATCTGCATCCTCCCTGTAAACGTATGAATAATGACAGACTACGCTGCCAACGAGAGAGCGCAAGAAGAAGGGCGATGTGTTTGATGACGCAATTTATGTGCCGGATAACCTGACATAAAGATGCCTGGAATCAACTCCATTAATTTAGCAGGATCATTTGCTTTAATAACATAAACAACTACTTGAACAAAGCTTTCTGCGGTATTCTCATAAGCGATTTCATCGGCGGAAACCAACGCTTCTTCCTCTTTCATGTTCTGTATCTGTTTTCTAGCCCTGTTCAACATCGCCTTTACTGCTGTATCAGACATACCGCAATTCTCAGCAATTTCGTTGATCTGATATTGGAAGACATCCTTCAACAGAAACACCATACATTGTTTTACTGTCATGAAAGAAAGCAGTTTTGTCACCAACGCCTCGATTTCCTCATAATGACTTTCTTGTTCTGATTTCTCTTTCACGACATGCTCTGTTTCAGCTGTTTTCCTTCGCTTTGTATCAATCCAGACATGATAAGCTATTTTCTTCAGCAACGTAACATTCCAGGAACTCGGGTCTCCATAGCTTATCAGTGCTTTCTTCAGACTTTCCTGCACTAATTCTTCTCCATCCCACTTGTTTGGAGACAGGAAAAAGCAGTAATGGGAAAGCTGAGGATACACCGTGTGAACGATTATATCTTCTTCATTTCGATTTGTGCTAGGCCTAGCGCACATGCCACTCACTCCTTTTACGCTTCTCAATAATATAAACGATTTTCTACGGTAAAAAGATACGGGGGATTTAAATTTTTTTCTTCTCTAACTAATCTTATTCTATATTTTTGTGATGAAATGTAAAACTTCAATCTATTTCCCATAAAAAAACCTTTGACATTCTTATCATATTGAGGTAAGTTACTAATACACGAACATTAAACAAAGAAAACAATTTAACATTCGTATTTTGATTATCCATATAAAGTTGGAAATATGGTCCAAAAGTTTCTACCAAACTACCGTAAATGGTTTGACTATGGAAAATCACAAATGATCAATCAGATAAGAATTATCTTTTTCATCTAACAGGTAGCCGTTGCTGATAAAATAATGGATGCTTTTCATTCTTTTTCAGCATCGGAAGCGTCCCCTTCTCAGGAAATCTGCCGAAGTGCGTGTTCTAACCTGTTTACGTTGGTCTTTTTTGTGTTTTTCATATGCCAAACTGGAACGCTAGTAGAAGAAGCTTACTAGCGTTTTTTTATTTGCATCAGCATTGATTTGGCATTACATCTAAGGAGGAAAACACACTATGGAGAAAGCACCTCAAAAAACAACGATCATTGGACATCTCAAGGAAAATTACCGGCTCTATGCGATTGCATTTGGCATAGTCCTTATCGCTGAACTTATCGGGACAATCCAATTTAATGTCGGTTCAGCATTAATCGTGCTTTATCCCATGTTATTCGCCATTATTATCAGTATCCTATTCGGTAAAGATGTACTCAAATTCCTTAAAAAGAAAGAAGCAAAAAAAGCATCGCAGCTCGTTCTTGTTGCCATCTCTCCATTTATGGCAAAAATCGGGGTCATGGCAGGGTCTAACCTCCCTGAGCTTGTTAACGTTGGCCCAGCACTCGTTTTTCAGGAATTCGGAACCATTGGAACGATGTTATTTGCTCTTCCAATTGCGCTGCTCCTTGGTCTTAAAAGAGAATCCATCGGCGCAACAAGCTCTACCAACCGTGATAAGGATTATGGACTGATTTGCAGTAAGTATGGAGCAAACTCTCCCGAAGCCCGCGGCTCCCTTTCTATCTATATTATTGGATTTCTGATTGGTACAACCTATCTTGGTTTATTAGCAAGTATTGTTGCATCATTTGATTTCTTCCACCCATTAGCCTTGGCAATGGCATGCGGTATCGGCAGCGGTGTAATGATGGCCGCCGCCTCCAGTACGCTGGCGACCATTTATCCGGCCTATGCGGATCAAATCATCATGCTGGCCGGGATGAGCGATATGCTATCAGCAATTACCGGAATTTACTTTACGCTGTTTATTTCCTTGCCGCTTGTCAACAAAATGTATGGCTGGTTAGAGCCTAAAATTGGACGGAGAAATAAAAATCACAGCCCTAAAACATCTGTAGAAAGCAGGATTTCACAATGAATATGAGCATGAAAGACTGGACGATTTCCCTTTTATTCACATCCGTCCTGACAACCATTATTGCGAACTTTTTTCAAAATGATATTTCCATTTTAGAGTCCATTCCTGGTGTATTGATTTTATCCAGCATTGCATTTATCGGTATATTCATCGCCAAGCTCATTCCTTTAAAAATACCTGCCGTGGTGTATGTTGCTTTAACTGGTTTACTGTTAGCCAGCCCGATTTCACCGATTTCGGACCCGATTATTTACTATACCTCTTTAATTTCTTTTACAGCACCCATCACTGTTGTGGGTACACTGGCTGGAATTGGACTTGATTTTAAAGCATTTATGAGTCAAAGCTGGAAAATGGTCATTATCGCCGTATTTGTATTTACTGGAACTTTCCTGCTTCAAGCAGTCTTTGCTCAAGTATTTTTAACAGTTACAAACGCTTTTTAAGCTAAAAGAAAACTTAAAAATCTATTTACACTTATACTAACCATGTTGAGAAGGCTGTTCACACAGTCTTTTTCAACGTGTCCTAAAGGAGAAATAACAATGCATGCAGATATACTGATTAAAAACTGTTCTATGTTAACCCCAGATTTTGAAGTAATTCACGAGCAACATATCGTTATCAAGGATCAAAAGATTATTGCTATCGAAAAAGAACTTACACAAACCTATGATGCGAAAGAAACCATAGACGGAAAAGGTAAACTTGTCATGCCAGGTTTGATTGATGCACATACGCATACAAATCAACAGCTTCTGCGGGGCAGAATTTCAGATGAATATCCAATGATTTGGACACGTATCATGGTTCCATTTGAAAGTAACCTCCGGGAAGAAGATGTAGCAATCAGTGCAGAACTGAGCTGCTTAGAAATGCTGAAGGCTGGTACGACAGGCTTTGTTGATGCAGGCGGAAGCTATATGCATAAGGTGGCAGAAGCTGTGGAAGCCTCTGGATTACGCGGTGTGCTTACCTGCTCTACAATGGATACAGGCGCCGCCATTCCAGAATCGATGAAAACAACGATGGAACATAATATTCAAAGAAATACAAACCTGTTTGATGCTTATCATGGAAAAGCAGATGGGCGAATCCACGTGTGGTATTCTTTACGATCGCTTATTACCTGTACACCTGAATTAATTCAGAAGGTCTATGAAACAGCAAATGCAGCCGGAACAGGCATGCAGACACATATGAATGAATATCCAAATGAAATCAGCTATTGCTTAGAAAACTTTCAAATGCGTCCATATGAATATTTAGAATCATTAGGCGTGCTGGACGAAAATTTCTTAGGTGCGCACAGTATCCTCTTATCCGAGAATGAGATGAATCTCATTCAGAAATACGACAGTAAAGTAGCTCACAGCCCTATCAGTAATGCAGGAAAAGGATTTACCAAGTCTCCAAGCCTCATGCAAAAGGGCGTAAGTATTGGCTTAGGAACAGACGGCTCTGCCCATTCCGGATTAAGCTTATTCGATCAAATGAAGGTTTTCAAATCCCTCATGCGCGCTTTTTGGGGCGTTCCGATTTTTGATCCGGTTGTGATGCCATCTAAAAATATTCTGGAGATGGCGACACTTGGCGGTGCAAAAGCCATGCTGCATGAGGAACAGTTTGGAAGTCTTGAAGTCGGCAAAAAAGCGGATATGATTTTAATCAATACCGATCAGCCGCATATCGAACCGACCCACCAGCTGACAAATACATTAATTGAATCCGCGAACAGCAATGACGTTGCAGATGTGATTGTAAATGGGCGTATTTTAATGAAAAATAGAGAAGTATTGACTCTGGATGAAGAAAGAATAAAATATGAAAGTAAAAAAGCTATGGACGATCTCATCGTTCGTGCTAAAATTTAGATATTGTACCAAAGCATACGAGCGGTTTAACAGCGTCATGTTGAAGCGCTCTTCTCCTTGTTTTTATGAGGAGCTCCCTCCCGCATTCAGGAAGAAAAGTTATTAGAGAGTTGAGGTCACTTCTATGTTAACGTTTTTTATTGTATTTATAGCAAATTTAATTATCGGCGTATTAGTAGGCCTCTCCGGCGTTTCCGGTTTTCTGCTGCCAATTATTTATGTCGGTTTGTTAGGTCTTCCCGTATATGAGTCCCTGGCGCTCAGCTTTCTGGCATTTCTCGTCGCAGGCGTTATCGGGGCCTATTCCTACTGGAAGCTGAAATATATGGATTTTAAATTAGCACTTTATTTGAGCATCGGCAGCCTCCCTGGGGCCTTCCTCGGTGTACAAATCAATGTGCTTATTTCCGAAACCCTGGCGAAGCTGCTGCTTTACTTGTTTGTTTTGTTCGCCGGCCTTTCGATTATACTTAAGAAAAACAAAGCTGCCTCTGCCAACGAAGCAGACGACAGCAAATCACTTATTTTACGGCAGCCCGTATGGGTTATACTGCTTGGGATTCTGACCGCAGCCATTTGCGCTTTAACAGGTGCAGGCGGTCCCATTTTAGTTGTACCATTGCTCGCAAGCCTTGGTGTAAATATCCGGACAGCAGTCGGCGTGGGATTGTTAAACTCTGTTATCATCGCCCTTCCGTCTATATTTGGCTATTTCACGTATGCAAGCATCGACGACATGCATTTATTTATACTCTTTAGCCTGATTGGCACAACGATTGGTATCTTAGCCGGGTCCCGCCTTACCAACAAGGTTCCTGTGGACCAATTGAAAATCTTTATCGCTGTGATTACCATTATTTCTTCTGTTTATATGCTTGGAAGTTTAGCATTTGGAGGCTAAAAAAGCGTACCTCGTGCAGGTCCGCTTTTTTATATTTCAAAATAAAATTATTCGGGTTGCTTGCAACACTAATAGGGCATTCCCTGTCTCTAAGGATGCATAATCTCGGGGATACCTTACCAGAGAAGCCATGCAAGGGAAGAAATTAAAGAGATGATGTTTGGGGTCTTTGATTGGGTAGAAGAAGAGACCTTTGGTGAGGAGGTCCCTTCTTCTATGTATTTAAAGACGGAGAGACATTTCTTCTTTTTACTACTTTTATTATCTCTTATCCCAATTTCATTCTTTTCAAACCATGCATCACGCTACTATTCTCTTTTCCAAAATAATCATGCACATCAAGATAGTATTGGTAAAGTTCATCATAAAGCTGCACGTTTTCTGGAATTGGCGTAAACACTTCTTCTTTTACTTTCGCCATTTTTTCAGCAGCTTCAAAAATGGTATCATAGCCGCCATTCTCCCCTCCGGCTGCAACACTTGCATACATAGCTGCTCCAAGCGCAGTAGTTTGACTGGAATCTGGTATTTTAATTTCTCTATTAATTACATCCGCATAGATTTGCATGAGCAATCTATTTCTTTGCGGCAATCCGCCACTTGCAAAAATTTCATTTACTTTAATACCGGCTTGGAGATACCCTTCAATAATTCTCTTTGTTCCAAAGGCCGTAGATTCCAATAAGGACCGGTATATTTCTTCTGGTTTGGTGGCTAGTGTCAAACCGACAATTATCCCAGATAAATGAGCATCGACCAAAACAGAACGGTTCCCATTCCACCAGTCCAAAGCTATCAGACCAGATTGCCCCGGTTTATAAATTGACGCTTTTTCCTCTAATAATGCATGTACATTCGTTTCCTGTTCCTTTGCCTCTTGTAAAATATAGCTTGGAACTGCATGGTCCACATACCAGGCAAATGAATCTCCTACAGCCACCTGCCCTGTCTCATAACTAACGTAACCTGGAATAATCCCGTCTTCTACAATCCCGCATACACCTTCGATTTTCTCTTCTTTATCAGCAATCAACATATGACAAGTAGACGTCCCCATTGCCATCACAAACTGTCCAGGATGCACCGCACCAACTGCAGCTACGCCGGCATGCGCATCAATAATTCCTACGGCAATAGAAGTTCCTGGGAGGAGACCGATTTTCTCTGCCATTTCTTCTGTCAGTGCTCCTGCTTTTCCTCCAATGGATTGAACTTCCCCCCGCATTTTTGTTTCTAAAACACCTTCCAATCTAGCATCTAACATGCTAAAAAAAGATGCTTCCGGATAACCATTTTTCTTGCTCCAGAATCCTTTATAACCACAGGTATTACTGCTTCGTATTAGTTTTCCTATTAATTTAGAAGTAATCCAATCGCATGCTTCCATAAATAAATCTGTTTTTTCATAGATTTCAGGAGCCTCTTTAACAATTTGCAATATTTTAGGAAACATCCATTCCGAAGAAATTTTTCCGCCATATAAGCTTAAGAAATCTTCATCTTGCTCTTTCGCAAGCTGTGTTATTTCATCTGCTTCTTTTTGCGCCGCATGATGCTTCCATAACTTCACCCAGCTATGCGGGTTACTTTCCCACTCCTGTTGAAAACATAACGGTTCCCCTGCTTGATCTAATGGTAAGATAGTAGATGATGTAAAATCTATTCCTACCCCAATAATATCTCTTTTTTCAATCTGCGCCTTTTCAATTACTTGCGGTATAGATTGATAGAGCACATCTAAATAATCTCCAGGATGCTGCAATGCCCAGTCCGGCGGAAGCATTTTCCCATTTGGCAGACTTTCATCTAAAACACCATGTTTATAATGCGTAACATGTGTGGCAATCTCTTCTCCGTTCTGTACATCCACTAAGAGAACTCTGCCTGATTCTGTCCCAAAATCAACACCGATGGTATATTTTCGTGACAAGCCTTTCCCCTCCTTCATCGCTGTATTAAGCTTAAAATGATTTATCATTACTTATATAAAGGTCCATAAGTTTGACAAGCGCGATAATCGGCTCCTGTAAAGTCTCCACTCCCAAACGCACCCCAAACACTAGGACGGAAAATACGACTTTCATCTACATTATGCATCGAAACTGGAATCCGAAGCATCGAAGCTAACGTGATGAAATCATCGCCAATATGTCCGTAGCTTACTGCACAGTGATTGGACCCCCAATTGTACATAACGGAATAAACATCTTTAAATGCACCTTCTCCTGTTAGTTTAGGAACAAACCAGGTCGTTGGCCAAGTAGAATCTGTTCTTTGATCTAACACATCATGTACATCCTGTTCTAGCTCTACACTATAACCTTCCGCAAGTTGTAGAACAGGTCCAAGCCCATCAATGATATTGATTCGTGCAATCGTTACAGGCATACCGCCTTTAGTTGTGTAATCCGTCGAAAAACCTCCTCCGGGGAAGAAATCAACGGCTTGGCACCATTTTGTTGCATCCAGACATTTATTGACCTCTTCCTCTGAGATTTCCCAAAATGGTTTCATGGCAGGTGTACCATCTTTTTCTTGCTGTCCTGTTCCGTCCAAAGCTGCTGGTCCAGAGTTCAGCAAATGAATGATTCCATTTGATGCTGCCCCTGTTAATTCTTTACCCGTTACACGTTGAACAGCCTCCGGACTCCAATAAGTGCGAACATCCGCAAATATTTGTGCTGCATTTGTCAACAAATGTCCAAACAGCATCGTAATTCCATTTAATGTATCATTTTCCGTTGCCATCATAAATGGCTCTCTTATTCCATTCCAATCGAAGGACGAATTTAAAATTGCCTCCATAAAGTCGCCAGTTGGCATAAAATCTGTCCATGCCCGCTGTCCCTGGAAACCGGCTGCAATCGCATTATGTCCTAATGCAGCTTCCCCAAAGCCCTTCTCGGCTAGTTTTGGGTTTCCAACCATAAGGTCTCTTGCAATAAGTGCCATTTTGACAACGGTTTTCCAATCCTCTTCTTTTTGTTCTTCCGTTCGTTGTGCCTCTGGTAAATTCGTATTTTCTCCTTCTTGACAATTTTCCCGTACCCACGTATAAGCTAACTCATATTCTTCTTCATCATAAATTTCATTCTGTAATCTTCTTATGATTTCACTCATATCTACGTATTCATTTCTCATTCCTAGATATTCCTGGAAAAAGTCTTCGATGACGATACTGCTTGCTATCCCCATTGATACCGAACCGATGGAAAGATATGATTTATCCCGAATCGTTGTGACTGCAAGCGCAGCTTTGGAAAACTGTAATAATTTCGTTTGTACATCTTCAGGAACGGAAGAATCACTCATCTCTTGTACATCTCGGCCATAAATATTGAATACTGGCAAGCCCTTTTGATTATGCGCAGAAGAGGCAGCCGCTAAATAGACAGCTCCTGGTCTTTCCGTACCATTAAATCCCCATATTGCTTTAATCGTATGAGGGTCTTGATCCATTGTTTCTGTTGGATAACACCAGGAGGGAGAGACGGTAATCGTTACGGCAACCCCTTCTTTCTTAAACTTTTCTTGTGCTTGAGCTGCTTCTACAACGCCGCCAATGGTCGTATCTGCAATGACACATTCTACCGGAGATCCATCTGGATAACGCAACTGCTCCTTTAGAAGACTTGCCACACTTGTTGCCATTTTCATTGTAACCTCTTCTAAAGATTCTCGAATTCCACCTTGCCGACCATCAATGACAGGACGAATCCCAATTTTGGAAAATTCTCCCACCCATCTTTTTCCGGTGCTTTTAGAAAGATTGTCTTTGTTTGTTAACATGTTCATTCCTCCCGTTTTGTTATTTGTTTTCAGTTCATTAAACTACATCAAGATAAATATCCATCTTGATCAAATTCAAGCTTAGTCGGATCTCCAACAACCAGAACTCCTTCTAATTGTTCTATTTCTGGTAATAATGCTCTTGAAACAAAAAAAGTTTCTAACGATAATGTGTTTTTGATTCGAACTACTTTTAATTTTTCTAAATTAGTTTGATTACTAGTTTGACAAGCTATTTCTAAGGCTTGTTGATCTGACTCAGCAACCAAAGGAATTTTTACACCTCTTAAATCCGTCGAGGTAATACAATTTAAGTACATGCTGATAAAATCGATTTTCTGTAAGCATTTTTGCGTTGTAATATCTGCCAAACCAATTCCCGTTGCATTCCCATACGATTCAGCAGTAATATCACCTACAATAATTTTATTTATTTTAGGCTTTACAATCCCTGCTTTTCTCCCTACAATATTTGTATCTAAACCTGATCCACTAATGTTTTTACCTATTTCATCAATATAAAGAACATCCAAATTAGCAAACGGAAGAGAGGGCATAAACTCTTTTGCTTTCTTGCACAATAAGGGCTCCCTTTCGGAAATCTCTTCTGCTGGTAGTATCTCAATATCTACTACATCATGATAGCCATTTTCTAATATAGCAACGCCTAAGGCTATTGGAGTGTTTTCAATCAATAGCTGTGCTGCCTCAGGAATCACTTCATGGAAATTATCGAAGCCCAACTGATGCAATAATGAAGCTCCTTTATGTTTTCCGAGACCTATAGTAACCATTTTCGACAAGCCGCTTTCAATTGGGCCATTAAAATCAGTATGTGCTTTAATCCTGTTTACCACAACGACTGCATCAGCTCTAAAAGCATGCTTATCAAAATGCAATGTAACATCTTTTTTATAATTACAAACCCCTACTGTTTCCATTGAAGAAACAACTGGCACACCCATTGTTCGTTCACATATTCCGAAGCTTTCAAGAACACGTGCCTGCCCTTCAGCTGTTGCACCACCATGGCTCCCCATTGCTGGAACAATGAATGGTTTTCCACCAACCTTTATAATTTCTTCAATCACAACCGATACAACCTGTTTTAGTTGAGCAATACCTCTGCTGCCAACAGCAATGGCAACAGAAGAATTAGGTTTAACTTTCGATTGAATCAACTCTTCTTTGAATTGTTTTTGAATCCTTTCTTCTATATTCTCTAACTTATAGCTTTTAAATAATTGAGTAACTGGATACATTTCAGGCAATGCTACCTTTTTTACATTAAGTTGAGTTTCCAAATTATTAAACATTTGAGTCCTCCAAAATAGCATATTTTCTTAAGCGCTATATTTAAAAATGAAAAGACCGTAAGCACTTCTAATTATGTGTAGCACTGCTCCAGTCTTATTATTTCATTAAATTCCTGTTTCCCACTATTACCGAAGCTTTTTCTGAATGATTTGCTAAATAAATTTTTTTACTCAGATTGTTGCTCAGAAAGAAAACTGTTGACTTCTTCTTTTGTTGGCATTCCTAACTGAGCTCCTTTCTTTAATACAGATAGCGCAGCAGCAGCATTACTAAATCGACATGCCTCTTCAATATTATTAGTCTTAGTCATCATATAAGTGAATGCACTATTAAAGGTGTCACCTGCACCTGTTGTATCGATTGGCTGAACTGTAAATGCAGATACTATTTGCGGCTTTTCATTCTCAAAAAAAACAGCTCCAACTTCTCCTTTAGTTATAATTAATTTAGATTGATAGTCATTTTCAAAATATCTTTTATATCCTTTAATAAGCTCATATTCATGTTGATTTGGAGTTAAATATGTTACTTTATCTAAAAGAGAATCTGACAATTTTTCAAATGGAGCTGGATTTAACACGATTGGAATACCATGCTTCTCACAAATCATAGCCGCTTCTTCAACGGTACTTATCGGAACCTCAAATTGTGTTAATACAATATCGCTTTGTTTAATAATTTTCTCATATTCACGAATATAAGCTGGCGTAACCTTTTCATTGGCTCCAGAGACAACTGCAATACTATTGTCATTTTCAGCTATCGTAATCACCGCTACACCAGTAGAAATTCCCTCTGTTACTCCTACTGCTTCCACTTGAACATTTTCTTTCTCCAGATTGCTTTTCAATTCATACCCAAATGCATCATCGCCTACCATGCCAACCATATTTACAGTTGCTCCTAATCTGGCTAAGGCTATCGCTTGATTCGCCCCTTTACCTCCAGGCAGGGTATCAAATGATTCTCCTTTAACCGTTTCACCACGATTCGGTTTTCTGTCAACTGAAACAACTAAATCCATATTAATACTTCCAATTACAGTAATAATTGGTTCTCGTCCCACGTTACTCACTCCTCATATCTATTCTTTAATGAGCCTCAATAAGTATATTAATTTAATAGATTATCAGGTGTTTTCTCTTGAAAAACACTTATAATAGCTTGAGCCGTCATTAAGCCTACGGAATGGTATACTTCATAAGATTCTGCAGCTGTATGTGGCGTAGTGATAATATTATCGAAATGAAACAGTGGATTATCACGAGTGATTGGTTCTTTTTCATAAACATCAATTGCTGCAGCCTGTAATTTTCCTGTTTCCAGTGCTTCATACAACGCTTTTTCGTCTACAAGAGCACCCCGAGATGTATTAACAAAATAGGAACCTTGCTTCATTTGATTGAATCTTTCCTTATTCATAAAATGATGTGTCTCTGGCAAGTTCGGAAGATGCATACTAACAATATCACTGGCTTGTAATATTTCCTCATATGAAGTAAATTGAACATCATATCTAGCAGCAATCTCTTTATTAGGAAACTTATCATAAGCTAGTAATTCTACATCAAAACCGTATAATTTTTTTGCCACACTTTGCGCAATGTTTCCAAATCCTAATAAACCAACTTTTTTACCTTTTAATTCTGTGCCTACAAAACGCTCCCAATGACCTTGTCTGGTTGAGACATGTAAATTTACAGTATTACGTAAACTATTTAAAATAAGATTTACCGTTAATTCCGCAACCGCATTCGAGTTAAGTCTCGGTGCATTCGTAACCTGAATTCCATACTCTTTTGCCTGGTCCAAATTGATATTATCAACACCTACTCCAAACCTTGAAATAACTTTCAAGTTAGGCGCAAGCTTAAATATAGACTCGTCCCATGTATCAACTCCTGCCACAACTGCATCGATATCACCAATAATTTCTTTTAACTCACCAAATTTCATCGGTCTGTCATGCGGGTTTTCAATAATTTCAAAATTGTTTTTTTCTAATAATTGTTTGGCTTCTGCACACAATTGAGAATAATTAGTAGCAGTAACTAAAACTTTTTTTTGCTGACTCATCTTAATTTCCTCCAAATTCATTTTCAGGGTAGAAATACGTTAATCTGAGGCAAGAATGTAACAACCATTAAAGCTAACACCATTAATACGAACATTGGAGCAGCTGCTTTACTTACCTCCCATATTGAAAGCCTAGAAATACCTACTCCAACAAATAATGTTCCGCCAATTGGAGGGGTTATCAAAGCGATAGCTAAATTCACAACCATGATAATGCCAAAATGAACTGGATCTACTCCAATCTCTACAGCAACTGGTAAAAGGATAGGCGTCAATATAATGATGGAAGCAATAACATCCATGAATGTGCCTATAAATAATAGAAATAAATTAATGATTAATAAAAGGATAATAGGATTATCAGAAATACTAGTAATCGCATTTGCCACCATAGTTGGAATACTTTCTATCGATAATATCCTTCCGAAGAATGTCGCTGTTCCCGTAATGATTAAAATAATCGCTGTTGTTAACGCTGAATTGCTGAATACACTAAATAAATCTTTAAGCTTCAACTCTTTATATACGAATACGCCAACAATTAAGCCATAAACGGTTGCAACAACTGCAGCCTCAGTGGGTGTAAAAATACCCCCATAAATACCACCAAGAATAATAACTGGCATTGCCAATGACCAAGAAGCACTACCGAATTCCTTTCCTACATACTTCCAAGAAAACTTTTGATCATCTTTTTGGTAGCCGTGTATTTTCGCATAGAAATAACTATAAAAAACAAGTAAAGCTCCTACTAATAAACCTGGAATAATACCGGATAAAAATAAACTTCCAATAGAAGCAGATGCAGAAATTCCGTAAATAACCATTGGTATACTTGGAGGTATGATAACACCTATTGTACCTGCACAAACAATCAATGCTGTCGCGAATTTTTTATCATACCCTTGTTGGACCATTAAAGGAATAACCATACCTCCAATTGCTGCTACGGTTGCTGGACCAGAACCAGAAATAGCTGCAAAAAATATACAAGTTATGACAGTAGCTATAGCTAGCCCGCCAGTTATGTTGCCAACAAAGATTTTCGCGAATCCAAATAAACGCTTTGAGATACCGCCTCGCCCCATGACTTCCCCAGCAAGAATATAAAAAGGAATAGCCATTAAGGGAAAAGAGTCCGCAGATGTGACCAAGCCTTGCACTAAATATTCTGGTGAAACGGAGCCGCTATAAAAAATAGTTACCAGACAAGCTAAACCTAACGCAAAACCAATTGGAACCCTCACAACCATAAATAATATAAATGAACCAAACAAAATTAATGTCATCATAAGCTGCTCCCCCCTTCTATATCCTCTTCTTTTAGACTAAGCGTCCTCCAATGTTTTATAATATAAATAGTATTTTGTAATAACCTTATTAAGGTCAAAGTCATTCCAATGGGTACAGAAAGATACACATATACCATGTCAACACGCATTGCAGCACTAGTTTGTCCATAGTTCATTAATTGCTCAATCAAAAAATAACTATAGTAAATCACAACCACCGCAAAAATACCCACTAAAATATTAGAAACCAATATAAATATCTTCTTAAGTGTATCTGGTACTAAGTCATATACAATGTCGAGTGTTATATGTCTAGATTTTTTTACAGCATAGGCAATCCCAATGTAAATAAGCCATATAAAACAGTACCTTGCAAGTTCTTCCGACCATGCTAGCGAATTGTTCAAAAAATATCGCATAAACATTTGTAAACTAATTGCGGATAGAGATATAACTAGAAGCATAACTACAATCCACTCTTCTATATGTTCATTCAATTTTCGTATGATATTCATATTAATACCTCCTAGAGGTCCTTAAAATTATAATCGTTTATAATATCCCACTTGCTCAGAATAATTTTCTAAACAAATTCTGCTATTGTAAACAAGTGTATGTTTAAAAATAAGCTGGTGTTTTTCTCATATCAATAACTTCTAAAGTTATTTCTCTTCTGAGCTAGCGGGATAACTATTTCATAATTTATATAGCGTTGCTGTATTCCTTTTAATTGCTCTTTTACTGGCGAGTATTAAGGAACGTTTCTACAACATCTTCACCAATTTCATCTTTAAACATTTCATAAACAGGCTCTGTTATCTCCTGCATTTCTTGCAATTGTTCATCAGAAAATTCATATATATCCATTCCTTCATCAACCAGTGCTTCTCTTGCCTCAACCTCTTCTTCCTGTGCCAATTCACGGTTATATTCAGTAGCTGCACCAATCGCATCTGAAATAACTTCTTGCAAATCGCTTGGTAATTCGTCATAGAATTCTTTATTTGTGATCATTACATTCGGAGCATAAACATGCTTTGTCACTGTTAAATAGTCTTGAACTTCAAAGAATTTATTGGCATAAATTAAACCAAATGGATTTTCCTGCCCATCTATTGTTCCTTGTTGTAAAGCTGTATATAATTCCCCTAATGCCATTGGTGTTGGGTTTGCACCTAATAATTTCCACGCCTCAATGTGCGTTTGATTTTCCATAGTTCTTAAAGACAGACCTTGTATATCTTCAATTGATTCAACAGGTTTTACATTGTTCGTTAGATTTCTGAATCCGTTTTCAAAATAACCTAACCCCTTAAAACCATGTTCTTCTAAGTTATCTAAAATCATTTGTCCAGGTTCTCCATCTAAGGCTTCATATGCTGTCTCCCGGTCAGTAAACAAATAAGGCATATCAAGAATAACAACTGAACTATCAAATCCGCCTAATGCTGCCGGCGAAGGTCCAGCTAAATGAACTTGTCCCATCTGCATTGCCTCGATAATTTCCCTGTCTTCTCCTAATTCTCCTGCAACATTCAATTCAACTTGTAATCTGCCGTCAGACTTTTCTTCAAGCTCCTCTTTTAAAAAATTATATGTTTTTGTAAGTGAATGGTCGGGACCAACTGAACCACCAGCAATTCTAAATGTTATTGGATCGTCTTCACCATTTGCTGATTCACTATTTGCATTTGATGAATCATTGCTGCCACACGCAGCAATAATTGATACTAAGATTAATACCATTCCTAATAATAGCTTTTTCATAATTAAAACCTCTTTTCTTTTATTTTTTAACTATTGACACTTAGTTCTTTATCTAAATCCTGTAAAGCTGCTTTTAATTTCTCAATTTCATCTAACTCTATGTCTAGATGTGGCTTTTTCATTACTCCAGCATCCAAACCTCGAATTTTTAATGCTTCTTTAAAATAAGACATATTACTTCCATTTTTTAGTACGTCGCAATATTTAGTAGCTATTTTTTGATATTTTCTAGCCTTTTCAATGTCACCTTCTTGATATGCATTATAAATAGCTACAAAAGGTTCAGGATAAACTCCAGAAACACCTGATACAGTGCCAGTACAGCCTAATGCTAAAGCAGGTAAAAATAGGTGATCTGGCCCGAATACAACATCAAAATTATCATTATTTACATTTAAATATTGACTTGTTAAAGTAAAATCAGGATAACTAAACTTAATACCAATAATATTTTTACACTGAGCAACAATCTTCCTTGTTACTTCGATTCCCAGCTCATTGGATGCACATTGCGGAATACTGTATAGATAAATAGGAAAATTTTCTGGCAAGCTATTAGCAATTCGCACATAAAAATTCTCCATTTCTCGTTCATTTACACCGAAATAAATAGGCGTAACAACCCCAATACCATCAGCACCAATCTCATGTGCATGCCATGCTAGTTCCAAAATGTTTTCAACATGAACATCACCTACATGAATATATACAGTTACTCTTTTATTAGCTGTTTTAACGACCGTTTCAGCGATTGCTTTTCTCTCTTCAATAGTTAATTTAATCATTTCTCCAGTTGTCCCTAACGGGTATAAACAATGCACACCTTTTCCAATTAAAAATTCTGTTAATTGAGCTACTTTCTCTAGATTAACGCTTCCATTTTCATCAAATGGAGTTACCATTGCTGTTGTTACACCATATAATTTTTTCATTTACAATCTCCTTCTATTCCCATTATTCTTAAAGCGCTTTCTATTTATCTTGTAGTAAAATCACCTCCTTAAATTATTTTTTACTGCTAAAACGTTATAGCAAAAGGTAAAAAATAATTGCTAAAACGTTATAGCTAGTAAAAAGGTAGTCAGTTATTAACTGACTTATAGATTAACAGCTTCGTCGTTCAATAATCTCTGTTTTAAATTGCAAAGAAACGGGAGATTCAATTTGATGATTTATGGTATCCATGAGCTGATGAACACAAGCTATTGCCATTTCTTCTACAGGTAGATGAACTGTCGTTAATGAAGGATATGTATAAGGTGCTTGTTCATTATTATCATGTCCTATAATTTCTATATCCTCTGGAACACGTAAGCCAAACTCGTTACAAGCAGACAAAGCGCCTATTGCCATAGGGTCACTTAAGAAGAAAAGAGCAGTGGGCAATTCACCTGATTGTTTTATTAATGCTCGCATTGTTTTATAGCCGCCATCTTCGGAAAAATCTCCTGACAACGTATGCGTGTTCTTTAAGTTATATTCTGTTATACCGTTTAAAAAACCTTCTTGCCGCAACTCAATAGCTTGTGAAGAAATATTAGGAATAACAATACCTACTTCTTTATGGCCTTTATCAGCTAGATAGCTTGCTACCATATTTCCTGTCAGCTTTCCGTCAACTGTAACAGAACTATACTTTTTAGTTTCACGTAAATATACCACTAGAGGAACCTTCAGTTTATTATTTTCTAGAAAATCCATATCCTCATTCGAAGCATTTGTTATAATAGCCCCATTAAACCTTGTACCTGTATATAAGCTGTCTACTTCATGCAGTTTTCCATTTTCATAAGGTTGAATTAAAAGTTCAAATAATCCATCTCTGTATAAAGATAAGTTCTGTATCCCTTGTAAAAAACGACTGACTAAAGAAGCTCTGGCATCTAAGGTCCATAAGAGAGTAATTATTGGTATGTTCTTCTCGCCCTCGTTCCTAAGTCTTCTTGCTGATATACTTGGAAGATACCCCATCTCTCTTGCTACCTCTAATACTCTTTTTTGCGTGGAAGCTGAGATTCTCATTTTATCTGCTTTTCCATTTAAGATAAAAGAGACAGTTCCTGATGAAACTCCTGCTTTTTCCGCGATTTCTCGAATTGTAGCCATTCTTGTCTCCCTAAATTACTTAATGTTTGCTAAAACGTTATAGCATGTTATTATAATAGAACGTTTTCATTTGTTTGTCAATGAGTTATTTTTACTTTTATTTAGAACATATAACTATATAAGTTGAATTAATAAATCTATCTTTTGTGCGTAACGTAATAAATCATTTATTTTAGGATTAAACACTATCGCTATCGGAAAAATAATACGCAGACTCCTATGGAAAAATGCAATTGTCTTCATGGAGACAATCAATTGCTGTCTTAGTAAGAAGGCGCTCGTAGAAAAAGGGAACTTTTTCGAGGAGACTGAACTCAAGCTTATGAAAAGCATAGTATTTTTCTGGAGCGAATGCTAGATGACAAAATCTCTATTTCAACTTATATAGCAATGTAAAAATCTATTTGACAAACTGTTCATAAACTTTTCCTGCTTGAAAAAGAATATCCTCTCTATAATAACTCGCAATCATCTGAAATCCCAGTGACAAACCATCTTCTTTCATTCCAGATGGCAGCGTCAATGCAGGGTGTCCCGTAAAATTAAACGGCGAAGTATACCGAACCATAAAATCTCCAATGTTTTCATTTCCTGCCCCTTTAAACACTATTTCTTCATCAATATACGGAGGTAAAATTGGCATTGTCGGAGTTATCATAATGTCAACTTCCTTTAAAATGCTCTCCATTTTTCTCTTCCAATCTTTCCTTGTCTTAAGGGCATTTAAATAGTCGATTGCAAGAATCTCATTTCCTCTTTTAAAAGTTTGTATCAGCTCTTTACTGTACTGATCTTTATAAATTTTATAGTTATCATTATGAATAACCGTCATTTCGGAGGTTCCTATTGTTCTGGACAACTTTACCGTATCATCATTCAGAAAGGATACATCAACCTTTTTAATCTGTGCTCCCAACTGTTTCAAATTCTTTATGACCAATTTCATCATCGAATCCGTAACTCTATCATTAAATTCATTAAAGTAAACGTTAGGAAGACCAATTTTTATATTTTTTAGTCCGTTTTCATGATCAAATGGGCGATATTTTGTATCAATCGTATTTTCTATTAGGTATTTCGCATCTTCTATATTGTTCGCAATGGCTCCGATATGATCTAATGTCCAAGAAAGAGCTGTAACACCCTTCATTGCTATTAAACCAGAGGTAGGTTTGATTCCTACAACTCCACAACATGCTGCTGGTATCCGTATGGAACCAGAGGTATCTGTCCCAATAGAGCCAACACATAAACCTGCAGCTACCGATACAGCAGACCCGCTGCTGGATCCCCCTGCAATTCTTTTTTTATTTAAAGGATTAAGTACATCCCCAAAGTGTTTATTTTTAGAAGTGACATCTGCCGCATATTCAGACATATTATTTTTCCCCAGGGTAATACACCCTGCCATTTCCAGCGAATCTACTATTTCAGCGTTGCTTTCAGCAATATTTTGGATGTCTATTTTTGAGCCATTTGTTGTAGGAAACCCTAAAATGTTGATTGCATCTTTAAATGAAATTGGAATACCATACAAACGCATTTTTTCCTTATTTGCCTGATGAACTTCTATTTTATTAGCCTGTTCAAGCGCTCTTTCTTCCATTAGAGTAATATAAGAATGAAGGTTTGAATCCTTTTCTTTAATTTTTTGTATGTATTCCTTGATAACTTCAACAGGAGTATATTTACGCTTTTGATATCCATCTAACAGGTCGTTTATCGTAAATCCCATAGAAAAATCCCTCTTTTCCGAAGCACAAATATTTTACATTATTAATCGTTCATTTGTATCTCCCATAAAACAAGAAAAAGCACATCTCCTAATTATTAATTACTTTTGTAAATGAAGTTAGAAACATTCACTTTAAGTGGAGATGTACTTCCCATTTAATTCATTCACTTAGTTTTTAGAATTGGATACTACTTCTTTCAAGGCCTCCATTATTATCTTATTTATCACAACAGCAACATAGCTGGCGCCTTGATCAAAAGCTTTTGCTGCTGAAGTCGAGTCAGATGCTACCAATCCCATTTTTATATCATGTCGTTTTGCTTTTTCAAACATACTTGATATGACGTTCTGTACCTCTGGATGATTAGGATTGTCATAGCCTAAATTTACAGCTAAATCTGTTGAACCTATAAAAGCTACATCAATTTCATTTATAGTGATGATTTCTTCAAAGTTTTCTACAGCTTCTTTTGTTTCAATGTGTACAGAAATAAGATTATTCTTGTTTGCCTGATCTAAATAATCCCTTCCATTCAGTACTCCATATTGCGCTGCTGGAATTGAATAGGCAACGCCACGCATTCCAATTGGCGGGTATTTCGCTTTAGAAACAACTTCTTTCGCCTGGTCCGAATTACTAATCATCGGCACTTGGATACCTTCTGCACCATTATCCAAAGCTTTTTGTATAGATGATGGGTCATAGGAGGTACGTACAACCGGTGACATATTGGCTTGTTTTGCAGTTCGTATCATCTCTGTAATTTCGGATTGACTGAATGCTCCATGTTCATTATCAATAACAACAAAGTCATATCCATTAAATCCAAGCATTTCAACAAGTGAGGGATTATATGAATTTACAAATCCACCTAATGCTTTTTCATTATTAAAAATTTTTTCTTTCAAGTTTTTTGTCATACAGTTCAAATACTCCCTTTAAGCTAATTTTTCAGTAACCAAACTTTTAATTTACGAGAAACTTCCAACGGATTATCTAAGCTGCTGAGGTGTCCCGCATTTTTAATCACCGTCAATTCAGAGTTTGGAATTTGATGGACTATCTCATTACTCATTGCAACGGGACAGACACTGTCCTCTTCTCCAACCATTACGCTTACGAAGCATGAGATTGTTGGCAATACTTCAAACGCATCAGGTCGATACATCAATGCGGTCATTTGTCTTTCCATTGCGTCTGCTCCAACTTCTTCAGCCATATTAATTACTTTCTGAACAAGCGATGTATCCTGGTTAGCTCGCCGTATTAAACCCGGCATTAAGTAGTCCTTTGTTACACTTGTAAAATTTCCTTCTTTACTAATTTGTATAAATTTAAGCCATGTTTCAATTTGAACATCTGTTGGAGACCTGGGATTGGTATCAAGTAAAGCCAGCCGCATGACACGCTCTGGTGCTTGTCTCATAATTTCAATTGCAACCATCCCGCCCAGTGATAAGCCTGCAAGTGCAAAGCGTTCAGGTGCTTTATCCAACACGTTAGATGCCATACCTTCAATTGTATTATTTTGTGTTAAATCTCCAACTGTAATAGATGCTATATCTGCTAAATACGACATCTGATGCTCCCATAATTTTTCATTACAAAGTGTTCCTGGAAGTAATAGAAGCGGAATTTTATTGTTTCGTTTTAAATAATCCTCTTGTTTCAAGGATATGTCCCCCTCTATAAAAATTTTTGATTGTATCTGCCTGACCGGCACAGATAAAAACTACGGCCGGCAGGTCAGGCAGACGTCCATCCAAAACTAAAAGTTGTGCTTTCGTTTACTTCTGACCCATTTTCAACTTTTTTGCCATTTCTTTTTCAAGCTGGCTAAAGTTTTCTGGTGGTATCATTTTACCCTTATCGTCTACACGGAAATTATATTCTTCCCCTTTTTTCACTACCTTTGGATCCCAGATTGGATCGGGACGGTCGAAAACTTCATGTTGTTCCAATATAGAAAATAACCACGAATCTTCCTCTGCAATATTCTCAAAACCTCTATACATGTAAGGAGGTAAAGAAATCATATCCCATGGTTTTAAAATCGTTTCTCCTTCAATCTCATCTGCGCTGTTCCCCCAATAAAAGCGCCATTCTCCTGTTAATACAAAAAATGTTTCGATATATTCGTGCGTATGATAAGCTGGCCCATTTCCTTTAGGTGCCTTTACCATACCAATTTGAAAGCCGTGCGGCTCAGTAATGACTGGATTATAATTCTCATTTTCACTTGCGGTGTCACCAATCAAAGCATAATTAAGCCGGTTATGCCCTGGAATAATACTATCAATAAACATTAACGGAATGGCTTTATCCTTTATTTCATCAAAACGTACAACCCAATCCCTTTCGATAATTTCTTTTGTGAAATTTGTTTTTTCTGAATTCATTTATTTTTCCTCCTTGATATCTGTATAATGAAATGAATTATTTCTCTTCCATGCAAATTTAATTTGATTTTCTTTTAAATGCGGATAAATGATGCCCTTCTAGTCCTTCTATTTCAGACTGTCTACTTGAATGTGTCGCTAAATAATCAACTCCTGCTCCGGTTATTTCTTGGAAAGTAGCCACTTTCACATAACTGCCTACCCATAAACCACCTGTGTATCGCCCCCCTCTATTAGTGGGTAATGTATGGTTTGTCCCCGAAACTTTATCAGAGAATACAACAGAACTATTCGCACCGATAAACAAAGAACCATAATTATATATTTGATCTATAATATCTTTATTATTTTTCAAATGTAAATGGAGGTGTTCCCCTGCAATTTTATTACACACACTGATTCCTTCCTCAACCGATTCCACCACAATAATTTCTCCCAATCGCTCCCATGATTCGTGTGCGGGAGAATTTTCGTTAAATGTCTCTAAAAGCAGGTTTACCTCTTCCAGCGTTTTGTCAGCCATTTTTTTTGAGGTGCTGATTAAAATAGCCCTCGCATTAGGATCATGCTCAGCTTGCGCTAATAAATCAACAGCCACTAGTTCCGGGTTGGTGGACTCATCAGCAAAAACTACTACTTCACTAGGACCTGCAACCAAGTCTATTCCCACTTCTCCAAACACCTGTCTCTTTGCTTCAGCTACAAACCGGTTTCCTGGCCCAGATATCACATCAACCTGTGGAAGAGTTTCCGTTCCATACGCCATCGCTCCTATAGCTTGGGCACCACCAATCGCATAGATTTCACTAACTCCAGATTTTTTCAATCCGTATATAACTGCTGGATGAATACTGCCATTATAGTTAGCTGGGCTACAAGCAATTATCTTCTTTACTCCGGCAACTTTAGCAGGAGCAGCAACCATTGGCCCGCTTGAAAGTAGTGGGTAGCGCCCTCCTGGCACGTAGGTTCCTACTGTTTCCACTGGGATTACTTTGTGCCCCAAACGAATTCCATCTCCAAATTCCTTGTCCAATGGTAGTAGGCAATCCAACTGTGCTTGAGCAAATTCAGAAACGCGCTTTACGACATTGTCTATTAAATGTTTTTCTTCATCTGTTAATTCTCTAATTGCAATTTCTATTTCTTCTTCACTCAGACGAATCGAAGTCCTTTCCGACTTACCAAACTTTTTCTCATATTCCTTTACTGCTTCGTCACCATGTGATCGGATGTTCTTTAATATATCTTTTACAGTTTGTTCGGTTTCCTCTGATGTTTCTGCTTTTTCATAAGACGACTTTTTAATGAATTCCAAAACAATTCCCCTTTCAATCTTTTTAAGGCAATATATGTTAGTCACATAGCAGTTTATTTAATTGCTCCTGCACTCATTCCTTTTACAAATTGTTTACGCACAATAAGCATAAAGATAATAGTAGGGATAACGTAAATTACCCCAGCTGCAGCCATTTCATTCCAAATAACTCCATTTTCTCCAACAAAATAGGACAGAGCTACAGGAAGTGTAACTGCTTCTTGACTTGTAAGAATTAGAGCAAACATAAACTCATTCCATACAACAACAAAACAGAATACAGTTGCTGTTATAATCCCTGGTTTTGCCATTGGCAAAACAATATTCCATATAATTCTTAACCTGCTTGCACCATCGATTGCTCCTGCTTCTTCCATATCTTTTGGAATACTATCCATAAAACCTTTAATCAGCCATATCGCATATGGGATGGTATGTCCTAAGTTGACAATGATAAGCGCCACTGTGGTATCCAACAATCCCCAATTTCTAAACGCAGAAAAGAATGGAATAACATTAACAATCAACGGAATAAATTGGGTTGCTAAGATGGCAAACATAAGCAGCGTTTTACCCGGTATTCTATATCTTGATATACTGTATGCTGCTAAAATACTCACTGGTACGGTTATAATAAGCGTGAAAAATACGACGATTAAACTATTCATATAATAGTTTTCAAAATTATACGCTGAACTGAATAATCTGCGAAAATTATCTAGAGTCGGCTCAAAAATAACACTGATAGAATAAACGTCTTCACCAGATTTAAATGCCGTTAACAAAATCCATAAAATTGGAAAAAAGAGAAAAGTAACAACTAATAATACACCAATTAATTCTAAAACAGAATAAATAGTTTTTTTGCGTTTAATAGTATTCATTAGTTCCAATCATCTCCTTTTACCAATTTCCTCATGTAGACCAGTACAAATGCTACTGTAATAATTGCCAAGATATATCCTAGAGCTGCTCCATACCCCATATCAAAATATCTAAAGGACGTGTTATATACCAAGAAGTTTAATACTTCTGTTGAATTCCCTGGTCCTCCACTGGTCAGTGTCACAATCGGATCAAATTGTTTTAATGCAAACATTGTCATTAATATTGTTGCGATAAGAACAATTGGTTGAATCATCGGCAAGGTGATGCGAAAAAAAGTTTGAAAACCATTAGCACCGTCCATTTTTGCCGCTTCATATACTTCTTTTGGTAATCCCATTATTCCGCTTATAAACATTAAGGACATAAACGGAAGCCAGATCCATACTGCTATAGAAATAAGCGCAATCATTGCTGTTACAGCATTTCCCAACCAAACAACATCGGATAACGGAGGGATAAAGAAATCAATTATCGCTGCGAACACACCATAATCAGGATTTAACATAAACCTCCAGGAATAACCTACGAGAGCAGGACTTAATGCAAATGGAATAATCAGTACTGCTCTCAAATAAGAAATATAGGTTTTTTCTTTACTTAATAGAAGCGCAACTAAAATAGCGCAAACAATTGTCACTATTACAGTAGCAACTGTAAATATTAATGTTACCCATGCACTATTCCAAAAATTTGGGTCATTGAACGCTCTTACATAATTATCAAAACCGATAAAAGAACCAATTTCAAGACTTTCTGTCAGGTTCCACTCATGAAGACTAATCCAAAGTGACCTAGCTAATGGAAAAATAGTGATTGTAGCCATAATCAGTAATGCAGGAGCTAACAAAATGTATTTGAAAAATTTACTTTCCATTCTTACCCTCCCACTAATACACATTTTGTATTAAATACCTTTTTAATTTTTCGATATTATTCTTGTAATAGCAGCTCCACTTCTTCTGCTGCTGCGTCTAACTGGCTCTGTACATCCTCTCCAGTCGCCATATTGGATATTGCCCTGCTAAGAATATCTGATATTTGTGGCCATTCTGGTATAGTAGGAAACGTCTTCGCATTTTCAAAACTATCTCCACCGATATTAAACAAATCGTCTCCAAGTTCATTTAATTCTTCATCTCTAAGATTTTCCAACTGAACAATATCTGTAGAGAACTGATCCATTGGTACTTCTTCATTTAAAGAATCCATAACAATACTTTTTTCATTTTCAGGATTACTGAGCCATTCCATGAATTCCCATGCAGCTTCTTTATTTTTTGAACTTTCCATCATCCCAAGCGGGAAAGTAGATACACTTGCAACTTGTTCACCATCTTCCCATGTTGGGATAGTGGTGAAGTTCACGTTTCCTCGTACTTCCTCTGCCGACGAGTCACTAGCATTAAAGTCAGAATAGACCCACCACCATCCTATCCACATTGCTGATCTTCCTTGCTTAAAATGCGTTCTAGATTCTTGTTCCGCAAAGGAAACAGATCCCTCTGGAGCAAAGCCTTCTCTTAGCAAATCTATATATTTTTCTGTTGCTTCAACACCTTCAGAGCTATTAAAGACAGGAGTATTATTTTCATCTAGGATTTCAGCGCCATTTCCCCATAGATAACTTGCCCATATCGCAAGATTCTGTCCATTATTTCCTGCTTGATAGTACGGTGTTATAGCAGATTTATCTGTTTCTGAAGTGATAGTTTCGCTAACGTTTTCAAGTTCTTCCCATGTAGTTGGTGGTTCAATACCCAAATCCTCGAAAACATCTTCTCTATAGAATAATACTTGTGCATTAGCACGTAGAGGCAAACTATAGATTTCACCATCATAAGTTGATAATTCTACAATTGATTCTGGGAAACGCTCAAAAAAATCTTCATCCGCATATCCACTTAACGGCTCTAAAAATTGTGAAATAGAAGGTCCCATCACGTCCAAATGAGTAACTAAATCAAAAGATGCGTCTCCAGAGATTCCTTCAGCTGTTATTCTATCTAACAAATTATCATATGGAATCCCTATAAACTCGACTTCAATACCTGTTTCTTCTGTAAACTGTTCGCTACGTTCCTCCCAAGCATTAAACTGACCAATATTACCTTCTGTAACTGCAACTGTTACAGTCTGGTCTTCTAAATCTTCACTGCTATCATTATTACAGGCAGCCAATACAACAACGAATATTAGCAGCATGATGAATAAAATATTCTTTTTCAAACGAATCACCTCATATGTTTAATTGTGAGCCCTACTAGCTTTAAATCATATATGAAACGTTAAATTACTTAAGATACACCTGTGAAGTTCCCATCGTCATATCCATTGTCTTCACTATCATTTTCAGTATCATTTTCGCTTTCTGTATAAATTTGACGAAGTACTTCCATTCCGTCAAAGAGCATCCACTCTTCTTGGATTTTTTCATTTCTTACTTTAAAATGGTTCATTCCATGGATTTCAATGGGTTTTCCACTTGGATTGCCAAAATACCCAATACCACTGTGCAACCCTTGTATTCTCCAACGAACCGCAACATCCCAATCCTTTTCATTATCTCTTTTATTACAAGTTACACGTTCTAAGATAACTTTGGAGTTTGGAACGGAAGCAAATAGATTAATAAACATTCCCTGTATTTCACTATGGCCAACCATATCCCTATTACATACATAATGAATTACAGCATTCTCATCATAAAAATCTTTGACTTTATTAATAGATCTCCTATCCCATACTTGATTAAAGAGCATTAACATAAAGTCCCCGATCTCGAAGCCATCATGTTTGGGGTTATAAGCTTGTGGCTGTAATCCCTCTTCTGCTGATTGCGCTATATTAAATTGAAGGTTTGGAGCTAGTTTGCTCGTTTGTTTTGCAGTACGTTTAGCAATTTCTACTGGATCAAATCCAAGCTGCTGCACTAGGTGATAAGTATCCATTACCAGCCATTCTTCATAGATTTTATTTTCATGTATCAAACAATCTGCTGTTGTCCGAAAGACTACTTTCTTTCCTGTTGCAGGACCGTATAGAGTATTACCTAAATTTGTTCCAATGGATCTCCCTCTATGCGAAGTAAAAAACCCTTCTTTATCATTTCCTGACCATACAACACTCCACCCCAATCCTGTACGATCCGGAAAAGATTGCAAAGTTTGCAGCGTTCCTGCAATAACTTCATTTACACCATGGCTATTGATAAGCCCTCGATGGATTTGGACACCATGGCTATACGTATCGTAAATTAGACCGATATCTTTTTCCTTCCAAATTTGTCGTGTTATCCGAATAATATAATCGATAATATTATGATAGTCTCCAAATCCCTGCATACTTTGTTTTTTAATATTTTTTACATCTATATTTAAATAGTCATCATCATCTTTGGAGTCCACCATATTTACTTCTGAACTATCTGCATAGTATACAAGCTTCGAAAGTTCATTTTGATGATTTTCTTTTTCAGCTTTACTTATATTATTATCGGAACGCTCCAGATGTTTTGTTGGTTCTTCCTTTTCTGTAAAATTATTATTTTTTGTTTCCTTCATGTGAAATCTTCCTTTCTATAAATAAATTGGATAGTAGTTTTTTCACTTCATCACTACACACACTAATATCACAATACAAAGCTCTATAGTAAGTTAAATACGCCCAGCTTCAATTCAGACATTTCATCCATGGAATACTTGATTCCTTCACGACCAGTCCCACTGTTTTTTACACCGCCATAGGGCATATGATCTACTCTATAAGATGGAATATCGTTGATAATCACCCCCCCAACTTCTAATTCATCTACTGCCTGGTAAGCTTTTTCCAGTGAATCTGTAAACACGCCTGCTTGCAGTCCATACTGTGAATCATTTACCGATTGAATCGCTTCTTCCCACCTCTCATATTTATTAATTACTACTACAGGGGCAAAAGCCTCTTCTTTTAGAACAGATGCATCTGAATCTATATTTGTTAGGATAGTAGGTTTGATCACCGAACCTGTTCTTTCTCCACCACGATATACGTTTTCAACTCTGACTTCTTTTATCCAATGTTCTACTCTCTCTGCTTCTTTATCATGGATGAGCGCAGATACAACTGTATCTTCTTCTAATGGATCGCCTACTTTGATATTCTCCACCTCTTCAGCAAACGCTTCCAAAAAAGAATCATATAAATCAACTTGGACATAGATACGCTGTACAGAAATACAAGTTTGACCGGAATAAGAAAATGCTCCTTGAGCACATTTCAAAGCTGCAGAACGAATATCCTTTGTTTCATCAATAACCACTGCAGAATTTGATCCTAATTCCAATGTCACTTTCTTCAACCCTGCTTTTTCCCGAATTCCTTTCCCAACAGGAACACTTCCGGTAAAAGTAACCATTTTAATGTCTTCGTGTGTTACTAGAAAATAGCCCACAGTCTTCCCAGATCCAAAAATTAGATTTAGCGCTCCTTTGGGCAGCCCTGCTTCTTCAAAAATCTTTGCAGTCATAATAGCACTTAACGGTGTTTGAGAAGCCGGTTTTAAAACAACGGTGTTACCCATAGCGAATGCAGGACCTAATTTATGAGCTACAAGATTAAACGGAAAATTAAATGGTGTAATTGCAGCAATTACTCCCAATGGTTCTTTTTTAGTGAATCCGAATCTGCCATACCCATTTTTAGCAGCTTCCATTGGAATAATTTCTCCAGCAATTTTTTTGGCTTCATCTGCTGCAAATCTATACGTTTCAATTGTTCGTTGAACCTCTCCTCTTGCTGCCTGAATTGGTTTTGCATTTTCCCAAGCTAATATTTCAGCACATTCCTCCAGTTTTTCAGTAAAGATAATAGACACTCTTTCTAAAATATTAGATCTCTCTAATAGTGAAAGCTTTCTCATACTGCCAGCAGCTTTTTTAGCACTCTTAACAGCTTTTTCAGCAATTTCTTCATCAGCTAATGGTATTTTGGCAATTACACGTTTACTGTATGGGGCTACCAAATCATAATGTTCTGTTCCTTCTTTCCACTCACCATCTATAAGAAATTGATACTGTTTAACTTCCATTACTTCCACCCTTTCCTCCCTCATAAGCATCCTCATAAATACCAAGAATTTGATCCTCATGTAACCGATAAGGCGTATTAGACAACAATCTTTTAACCTGCGACGCCTGCTCAGCCAATTTAGGTAAATCCGCTTTCTCCACTCCCAATTCTTTTAAAGAAGTCGGTAAGTTCAAATCCTTCAACAGCTGTAATAAATAATGGACCACAGCTTCCAGCGCCTGGTGCTTAGAGCTTGTAAAATCGCCAATCTCTACAAAGGAAGCAACTCTAACCATATCGTCCGTACATGTTTTTCCAATCACTTTAAAGACGAAAGGCATTAACAGCGCATTGGCCACGCCATGTTCGATATGGTACGTTCCACCCAACGGATAAGCCATTGCATGAACCGCTCCTACACCTGCGTTGGCTAAGGAGACACCTCCCAATAGACTTGCCCAGCTCATACCTGTTCGCGCTTCTATGCTACTGCCGTTATGTACAGCATTTGTGATATGTTCTGCAAATAATTTCATCGATTTTTCGGAATAGATTCGTGTCTGCTCTGTAGCATTCGTCGAGATATACGATTCAATTGCATGTGTAAAAGCATCTACTCCAGAAGCTGCCGTCACTCTTGATGGACAGGAAAGGGTCAGCTCAGGATCTACAATAGCTGCATCAGGTAATAACGCAGGGCTGACGATTCCTCTTTTTACTCCTTCCACTTCATCCCCAAAAATGGCATTTTTGGTCACCTCTGCACCTGTTCCAGATGTTGTTGGCAGTAGTACACAAGGTACAGTTCGATTTTCTATTGTTTTCTTTCCACTAAAGTAATTTTCCAGATCATGCTTATCCTGCAAGGCAGCACTCGCTTTTGCGACATCCAGCGCACTTCCTCCGCCAATTCCAATTACAAAATCAGCTTTAGATTGATTTAGTGTTTTAATTGTTTCTTCAACAAGCGAAAAGGTCGGTTCTCCTGCAATATCCGTCATTGTCTCCATTGGAATCTCACACGTCTCCAATACTTCCTTTAATTCATCTACCAATCCAGCTTTCTCCACACCTTTATCACTGATAATAAATAGCTTGGAAGGGTTTTTGGATAGCACCTCATCTTTTATTGTTGCTAAAGCTCCTTCCCCGAAGCGAATAACGCCTGGTATTTGAAAATCGTTAAACTGCATCATATTTTCCTCCCCTTTATCCTTACTCATCACTACTTTTAACCTGTTTTCTCTTTTTATTGAATCCGCATTCAAAAATTACCAAACAGTCCACCCGCCATCCACAATCAGCGTTTGGCCGGTTACCATATCTGCTGCCTCGGATGCCAGAAATACAAATGCACCAAATAAATCCTCCTCTTTTGCTAACCTTCCTAGAGGAATACGGCTTAACACATCTTTTTTAAAATCCGCATCATCCAGCATCTTTCTTGTCATTGGTGTTTCAATAAAAGTTGGCGCTACAGCATTGACATTTATATGATATGGAGCCCATTCAATCGATAAAGATTTTGTCAATTGTGTAATAGCCCCTTTGCTGGAAGCATATGCAGCCCGTTTATAATAACCTACAAAAGCCATTTGCGAAGAAACATTAATTATTTTTCCTTGCTCCGCAGCTTTCATGTATTTTCCTACAGCTTTACTTATAAAAAATACACTTTTTACATTTATATCAATAATCTGATCCCAGTCCTTTTCGGTAACTTCTTCCGCCTTCTTCGGTATATTCGTTCCAGCATTATTCACCAATATATCTATCTTTCCAAAATGGTCATACACCTTCTCTACCACAGTGGGAATACTATCAATATCTGTTAAGTCCACGGAAACCGGCAGCGCTTTCTGACCTATGTTTTCAATCTCTTTGGCAACCTCTTTCAATCCTTCTTCATTCCTTGCCATTAAAGCAATATCAGCTCCATTTTGAGCTAACAACAAAGCAATACTTCTTCCAATTCCCTTGCTTGCTCCAGTAACAATAGCTGTTTTACCAGATAAATTAAAAAGCTCGTTTGCTTTATATCTAGCCATTTCTCTACCTCCTGAAATAAGCGGTATTCTACTGATTGTTAACACCTGTTGTTTTACGAATAATTAGTTCTGGTTCTAACGTAATTTTATTTGGCTCACTATTTGAATCATCTTTGTTAATAAGTGAAAATAACTTTTGTAATGTTAGTACAGCCATTTCTCTTTTTCTTTGAGAAATAGTACTTAAGCCAATATAAGGATTACTCGCAATCTCAATATCATCAAAGCCGATGATAGAGATATCATATGGAATATGTCTTCCACTTCGAGCAGCTGCATCCATGATTGCTAATGCCATTTGGTCCGTTGAAGCAAAAAACGCAGTCGGCATCTCTTTGTCCCTCATTAGATTCAACGCAAACTGAAAAACTTGTTCATAGATTACTTCTCCCTTATAAATCAGCGATTCATCATATTCTAAACCATTTTCTTGAAGTGCTTCTTTATACCCTTCAAAGCGTTGATAAAAAGTAGAATATATTGTAGGGCCAGAAATAAACGCTATTTTTCTGTGCTTGTTTTCCACCAGATGGTTAACAGCTATTTTAGCTCCCAGTCTGTTATCTACTTCTACATAATGACTTTCTTCAATACCGTAAATGCGCCGGTTATAAAAAATGATAGGAAATCCTTTATCGTAGAATTCTTTTACCTTTTGATTATCCATCCGGGCTGAAGCGACAATAATTCCATCTACTCTTTTCCCATTAAGCGTGTTAATTGCTCTTTCAAAACTATTTTCATCTGTTTCTGCATCGATAATAATAACTTCATAATCATATTTCTGAGCTTCCCGCAAGATAATATGAGCTGTTTCCGCATAAAAAGAGTTTGAAATATCCTCCACAATAAGCCCAATCGTATTTGTTTTCTTGCTTGCAAGGCTTCTGGCAATCTCATCTGGGGAAAAACCTAACGTATTGATAGCATCATGTACTCTTTTTCTCGTTTCTTTTCTTACGTGTGGGTAATTATTAAGAACTCTTGAAACGGTAGTTTGGGAAACTTTTGCTAATTTTGCCACATCATAAGCACTCACTCTTCCCTTCAAAATATTATTTCACCTCTCTTGAATGCGGATTCAATTTATTGAAAGCGGATTCATATAATTTGATTCCTTATAATTTATCATATGTTTCTGACTATTGCAACATGTTTTTTCGAATAAAATCAAATACAGTTTTCATGCATTATGATAACTTCTAAATAATATATGTTTAGTCTGGTAACACCCAATCGTATAATACAAGCCAAATTATCATCTCTCACTCATGATAATTTGGCATTTTTCATAAAGTATCTATTCTTTTCCCTTCTATCCGCTTCCCTCTTAACCGCTACAGTTAATCTACCCATAAAATACTACGGGCTTCCGAAATTCGTTGACAGTACTCATTCTTACCTTAACGATTCTTCAAGTATATCAACCATTTTACCTGAATCAACACAAGACCCTGTCCATTTTTCAATACAATATGCATTTTGAGAAGCAAGCATTTTTATGCCATTTTGAGTGAATGCCCCTTTATTTCTTGCTTGTTTCAAAAATGCAGTTTCATATGGATTATAAATAATATCTGATACAAATACATTTTCTTTTAATTTTTTCACTTGAATAGGTGTTTCATGCTTATGCGGCCACATTCCTATCGAGGTCGTCTGAACGATTATATCATATTGTTCTAAATTGTCTTCTGCTTCCTCCAAGGAAATCGTCCTTGTTTTTATACGGTTCTCGTTTAACCCTTTTAAATTTTCTGCTTTTTCTAGCGTTCTATTTGCTATGTCTATTTTGACATGATTATGTTGAGAAAGGGTATAGTAGATGGAGCGTGCAGCACCACCTGCTCCGATTAACAGCACATGTTCATTTGTTAATTCCGAAATGCCCATATCTTCTTTTGCAGCACTGAGCCACGCTTGACCATCGAGATTAAAGCCTACATACTTTCCATCAATTAAATGTACAACATTTACAGCACCCGTTGTTAATGCAGTAGGGGTTAATTCATCTAAATAGGAAAGAATCTCACTCTTAAAGGGTACCGTTACCATAAAACCTTCTATTCCTAACGCTTTCATACCTTTTACGGCATTTTCTAAATCTTTCTGTTCTACATGAAAAGGTTGAAAATAAGCATGAATATTAACAGATGCATAAGCTCTATTCTGAATCAGCGGGGAAAGTGAGTGTGCTATAGGGTTACCTAGTACGCCAAATAATTTTTTCAAATCTTCACCTCTCTACGATGCGTCTTCTTCATTCCATACAATTAATTTAATTTCTGTCATTTCCTCGATTGCAAATTTCAGTCCTTCTCTGGCATTACCACTATCTTTCACACCGCCATAAGGCATTTGGTCAACTCGGAATGTGGGGATATCATTAATCATCACGCCACCTGTCTCTAGAGATTTAGATGCTTGTAAAGCGGTTTGAATATCTTTTGTATAAATACCCGCCTGTAAACCATACCGTGAAGCATTCACTTCTTGAATACCTTCTTCTACGGTTTTTATGGTATTAACAATAACAATCGGAGCAAATACTTCCTGACAAGAGACCTTTAAATCCCGATCCGCATTTGTAATAATTGTAGGAAGTAATATATTACCTTCCACTTCCCCGCCTGCAATGACTTTACTTCCTGCTGAAGCTGCTTCCTTAACCCAGCTTACCGCTCTATCCAAATCATTTTTAGAAATAAGACAAGAAACGTCGGTCTCTTCATCCAATGGATTACCTAGTACGAGTTTTTCTGCTTCCGCTTTGAATTTCGCAATAAATTGGTCATATAATTCTTCATGTACATAAATACGTTGCAGTGAAATACACACCTGCCCCTGATTGGAAAACGAACCCACTACACACTTAGGAACAATTTTTTCTATATCTGTGTTTTTATCAATAATCAGGCCTGCATTAGAACCTAATTCCAAAGCCACTTTTTTCAAACCTGCCTGCGCATTAATTCTTTTTCCTACCTCAGGACTTCCTGTAAATGTAATCATGTTTACTTTCTCGCTATTCACCAACTGATCTCCAACAATTTTACCACTTCCTGTTACGATATTCAGACAGCCTTTTGGCAGTCCTGCTTTATCAAGTAATTCTGCTAAAAAATAACTCGATAAAGGCGTCTGAGATGCCGGTTTTAAAACAATTGTATTACCTGCTGCAATTGCCGGTCCAACTTTATGAGCTACTAAATTCAAAGGGAAATTGAATGGTGTAATAGCAGCAACTACCCCTACAGGTTCTCTAAGTGTATATCCTATTTTATTTGCTCCATTTTGGGCTGCATTCATTGGAATCATTTCCCCACACAACTGCTTCGCCTCTTCTGCAGCAAATTTATATGTTTCAATCGTTCGCTCCGTTTCTGCTCTAGAATATTTCATTGGCTTTGCTGCTTCTAATGAGATAAGTTCCGCTATCTTTTGTTTACTTTCCTCTAATAACTTCACTAAATTCTCAAGAATATCGGCTCTTTCAAAAGCAGTTAAACTACGCATTACTTCCCTGTTTCGATAAGCAGCCTCTATCGCTTCTTTAACTTGACCATCAGATGCTTCTGGAATTTCAGCTATTTTTTCACCTGTAAAAGGAGAAAATAGATCTTTATATCGTTCAGCTTCACACCATTCCCCGTTAATAAACAGTTTTTTTCTCATCATATTCCTCCTCACAAAAATATCTATTCTGATTCTTACCCACTATCTGGCCAAAACTCCACCATCAACAGGAATCAATGCTCCTGTTACATAATCCGATGCGGAAGAAGATAAAAATAATGCAACACCACAAACATCTTCTGGGGTTCCCCACCGTCCTGCCGGAATTCTTTCATCTACTTGTGGTCTTCTTGCAGGGTCACTTTCTAAATCTGAATTCATAGAAGTTAACATATATCCCGGAGCAATCGCATTAACTTGAATACCATATGAAGCCCATTCATTGGACAAGGATTTTGTTAATTGTAATACTGCCCCTTTGCTCGCTGAATACGCTGATGAATGGTAGGCTCCAAAAACAGATACAATTGATCCAAAATTGATAATTTTCCCGGAACTCTGTTCCTTCATTGCTATTGCTGCTAATCTCGATAACGCAAATACGCTTGTAACATTTAAGGTAATAATTCTATCCCATTTATCAAGCGGGAAATCTTTAGCCGGTCTTCTTTCAATTAATCCCGCACAATTCACCAGAATATCTACGCCTCCACCTAATTTATCAATCGCCTCATAGAATACTTCTTCGATTCTTTCCAGATCCATTAGATTTCCTTGTATAGGATGAATTTGATTTTCACTCGTCTCTAATTCCTTTAAATCATGGATCTGATCAGATATATCAATAGCTGCTATTTCTGCACCTTGTTGATAATATTTTTCTGTTAACACTCTGCCTATTCCTTGAGCAGCTCCTGTTATAAGCACTTTTTTACCTGTTATTTCAAACACATTATCACCCTCTTGGTTTGCTAGTTTACGTGTATTCCTTTATCTATCAGTGCGTTAGCGATTTCCATTAACCCTTCAGAAATGGATGGATGTGCTTGGGTTAGGCTAGCAAGTTCATCCACAGTGCCTTCAAGCTGCATATAGGACGCAGATTGACCAATCATTTCTGTAACGTGGGAACCAACCATCGTCACGCCTAATATTTCTCCATAGTTCGAATCAATCAGTACTTTGATAAACCCCTCAGTTTCTCCCATCGCCAAAGCTTTTCCATTCCCTGAGAGATCATACTTACCTGCACGATAATCCATATTCCTATCTATTAGTTCCTGTTCATTATAACCTACACTTGCTATCTCTGGTTTTGTATAAATACAACGGGGCATCCATTGATAGTTGATGTTTTTTTTCTTTCCATCCATATTCTCCACTGCTGTTAACCCTTCCTCACTTGCTACATGGGCGAGCTGTAAACCGCCAATAACATCACCTGCTGAATAGATGCCATCAATGCTTGTTTCCAACTGTTCATTCACTGCTATAAAAGAACCATTCTTATTTAGCTGAAGCGAATCAACAGCCGATAAATTAGGCCTGCGTCCAACCGCAATTAAGACTTCACTCGTCTCTACTTGTTTATTTTCTCCTTTTTGCGAAGAAAGATTTATTTTCTTAACGCCGTTCTTCTCAGACATAGAACGTACCTGATGTTTCAACAGTATCTTAATTCCTTTTTTCTTTAGACTTTTCAATAACGCTTTCGAAGCGTCTTTATCCTCTGAAGGAATAACTCGACCACTCATTTCAACAATCGTTACTTCTGTATTTAAGCTGGATAAGATATTCGCCATTTCCACACCGATTACTCCTCCACCGATAATCAGGATAGATTCCGGTATTTCCGTAATATGAAAGATGGTGTCTGTTGTATGATAATCTACTGTATTGACACCTTCTATAGGCGGAATGACTGGTGTACTCCCTGTTGCTATTAAAATCTTATCTCCAAATAGAGTTAATGTATCATTATCTGCTTTTTTTATGTTTATCTGCTTGTTCGTTTCCACACTAGCCATTCCATTGTAAACGGATATATCTCCACTTTTTAAAAGCTGATTGATCCCCATTCGAAGTGTTTCTATGACTTTATCTTTCCTGGAAATCATATCTTCCAAGGAAAAATAAAGGTCGGAAACCTTTATTCCCCAGTCATCCGCCTTTTTTATATCCTCAATAATTTCTGTATGCCTCAACAGGGTTTTGGAGGGAATACATCCCCTGTTGAGGCATGTCCCTCCTAAATAATCACTCTCCACCAGTGCTGTTTTCTTTCCATTCTTAGCAGCTCTTATGGCAGCAACATATCCGGCAGGTCCTCCACCTATAATTACAACATCAAAATTTGTCATAGCTATCACCTCTAAACCATTAATTTATAAGGATTTTCAAGCAAGTCCTTTAAATCGGTTAAAAACTGTGCAGCCGGTGCACCATCAATAATCCGGTGATCAAAAGACAAACTTAAACTCATCATAGAGCGAATAGAAATATCATCCTCCAGTACTACTGGCTTTTTCTGTATTCTTCCAACACCTAAAATTGCTGCATTTGGACTGTTTATAATCGGTGTAAATCCATCGACTGCATACATCCCCAAATTACTAACCGTAAATGTACTTCCTGCAAAATCATCGTGAAGAAGTTTTCCATCACGAGCTTTTTTTCCAAGTATTTTTGTTTCTCTTGTTATAGCAGCCAAGCCCTTCTGGTCCACATCCTTGATAACTGGTACAACCAAGCCATCCTCTACTGCTACAGCCATCGCTAAATTAATTTTCGAGTGATAAATAATTTCATTCCCCTCGAGCTGAATATTGATTCCTGGGTTCTTTTTTAAACCGACTGCAGTTGCCTTCATTAAGATATCATTAAAAGAAATACGAATCCCGGCTTCCTCTTCAATCACTGGCAGTAATTGCTTACGAAGCCTCACCACACTTGTCATATCAATTTCAGAGTTTAATGTCACATGAGGAGATATAGACGCGCTTTCAGAAATACGATCAGCTATCACTTTCCGCATTCCTTTAAATGGTACACGCTTATTTTCTTCGTTACGTTGACCTTCCTGACTCTGACTCGATTGAGGTAGAAATAAATCCTTCTTTTGAATTTTTCCACGGTCACCTGTGCCTTGAATCGTCTCTAAGTTGATATTTTGATCTTCAGCAATTTTCTTCGCTAAAGGAGTTACCTTTTTGCTATGTTCATTGATATAATTCTGTACATCTTCTTTTTGAATTCTTCCCAATGGCCCGGAACCTTGCACTTCACTCAGATTGATCTGAGTATCTTCTGCAAGCTTTCGCGCAGCAGGAGTTCTTCTCACCTTGCTTTCTTCTGCCTGATTGGGAGAGGTCTCTTTTTCTATAACGCTATCTATTTTCTTTTCTTTTTTTTCTATTTCTTTTAACTCTGTTTCTCTAGAAGAGGAATCACTTCCTTCTAAGTCATCGATATTCTCTCCTTCTTCTCCAATAATTGCTATGGGTGTCTGTACAGGAACTATTGAATCTGCTTCATACAAGGTTTTCAGAAGCGTTCCTTCTGTCTCTGCTTCGATTTCCATGGTGATTTTATCGGTTTGTACCTCAACAAGCGGATCGCCTTCTTCGACTGCTTCTCCAACTTGAACTAGCCAGGAAACAATAGTTCCTTCCTCCATCTGTGCTCCTAATTTTGGCATTAACACGTTTTCAGCCATTTCAACACCTCCTTATCTATTCATTAACTTCTTACACTCACGGATAATATCATTCACTTGTGGAACAGCTGCTTTTTCCAATGTAGGATTGTATGGTATTGGAGTTGGTTTCCCTCCTAAACGACTAACTGGTGCATCCAGAAAATCAAACGCATCACTTTCACCTATCATACTGGCAATCTCTGCCCCATATCCGCCTCTTTCCACTGCTTCATAGACAACTAACGCTCTACTGGTTTTCTTTACAGATTGAATAATCGTCTCTTTATCTAAGGGTACTAGCGTTCTTGGGTCAATTACTTCAATATGGATGTTATCGCTTTCTAATTCAGCAGCTGCTTCCAGAACTCTTTTTACCATCGCTCCAGTTGCTACAACGGTAATGTCTGTCCCTTCCTTTTTGATATCCGCTTCACCTAAGGGAATAGTATATTGTTCTTCCGGTACTTCTCCTTTTTCTCCATAAAGCAGCTTATGCTCATAAAACAAGACTGGATTATCATCCTCTATCGCAGCTTTCATCAAGCCTTTCGCATCACGAGCATTAGATGGTTGAACTACTTTCAGCCCTGGAATATGCGCTGTCCAAGCTTCCAAACTTTGCGAATGCTGTGCCGCAAATCCTGCACCAGAACCTCCTGGTAATCGGATGACCACTGGTACATTCGCCTTACCGCCAGACATATAGCGGATTTTCGCTGCTTGATTCACAATATTATCCATTGCAATCATAATAAAATCGGAGAATTGGATTTCTAAAATCGGGCGCATCCCTGTAATAGCTGCACCTACTGCAGCACCGCTTATGGCCGCTTCAGAAATGGGTGTATTTTTTATTCTGTCATCGCCAAATTCATCCGTCATTCCATTCGTAAGCCCGAAAGCTCCACCGTAAATTCCAATATCTTCCCCCAACATAAACACATCATTATTTTCCCGCATTACTTGACTCATCGATTCCTTAATAGCTTCTGCATAAGTAATTTCTCTCATTGAAAATGATCCTCCCTCTACAAATAGATATCCTTCATAAGCGTGTCTTCATTTGGTTCATCACTGCTTTCAGCAAATTCTACTGCTTGATCAATCTTCTTTTCTACCTGCTCAGCGTATTCTGTAAACAACTCTTCTGTAATAACATCGCTTTGAATTAAATTCTCTTTAAAGAGGGCAATAGGATCCTTCTGTTTTCTCCATAATTTTTCTTCTTCCCTCGTTCTATATTTTCTTGCATCACTCTTTGAATGTCCTTTCCATCTATATGTTTGGGCTTCAATTAATGTTGGTCCTTCTCCATTCTTTGCTCTTTCCACAGCCTTTCGTGTTGTCTCAGCAACTTCCAATACATCATTCCCATTAATGGTGCATCCAGGGATACCATACGACTTTGCACGTTCTGCAATATTCTCTATATTGACCATTTCCTTTATCGAGCCTGACATTCCATAAAGGTTATTCTCACAGAAAAAGATGACAGGCAGCTTCCATACTGAAGCCAAATTGACTGCTTCATGAAATGCCCCTTCGTTGGTAGCTCCATCTCCAAAAAAGCAAACGACGACATATCCCAAATCTTTCATTTTCGATGTCATTGCCGCTCCAACACCTAATGGCAATCCAGCTGCTACAATACCGTTGGCTCCAAGATTTCCAACATTAAAATCAGCGATATGCATTGATCCGCCCTTGCCTTTGCAATAGCCTGTTTCCTTTGCAAGTAATTCCGCCATCATTCCATTCACTTCTGTTCCTTTTGCAATACTATGTCCGTGACCTCTATGATTACTTGTAATCTTATCTTCTTTCGTTAGCGGAACACAGGCGCCTACCGCAGTCGCTTCCTGTCCAATACATAAGTGCATTGTTCCGTGAATTTTACCTTGCTGAAAGAGCTTTTCAACCCTTTCTTCGAAACTTCTAATCAACATCATGTCGTAAAGCATCTTTTTTAATTCTTCTTGAGAATATCCAAGTTCCTTTATATCTGCCATCCAGTTAACCTCCCACATTTTTTTGTAAACCTTTTCTTTTTATTCTTGCAAATATTATGCCAGTTACGAACTACTTAAAAAGAGGATATAACCCTATGTTATCCGCTTACATTGATGTATAATAGAATCAACGTTGCATATTAACATCATTTATAGTTTATTGATGCAAGGAGGCAATTTATGAAAATAGAGCATTTTGTTTCTAAAGTCGATCATATAGGCGTTCTACTATTAAATCAGCAAAAGAAAATACTTTTTCAAAATAAACTGGCAAAGCAATATACATATTACCTGGGAACGATCCTTGATTCTGTTATATCGGAAGATAATTCTTTTTGTATATTAGACTATCCGGCGGAGATATCCACCTTCAACTATAATCAATATATTGTTGTTTGCGTCAATCCTCGGGATGATTTTGTACGGTTATCAAAAGAGAAAGAAACATTACAAGAACTGCGTCAGGAATTAAATGAGGTAATTAATTCTTCTTTTGACGGAATTGTCATATCTGATGAAAGAGGTACGATTATTCATCAAAACCCCTCCTATGAAAAAATAACTGGCCTAAGCAGTGAAGAACTGATTGGACGAAGCTTGAAAGAGCTGGAGGATGAAAAAGTGATTGATGAATCAAGCAGTTTAAAAGCATTACGGGATAATAAAGAAATAACAATTATCCAGAAAATTAATACAGGGGCTTCTGTGCTTATTTCAGCTGTACCTATCCGTAATAAAAATGGTAACATTAAAAAAGTTGTAAATAATGTCCGTGATCTTTCCGAATTAAACATGCTAGAAACAGAAATAAAGAACCTAAAAAAGAAAAATCAAGCGATTCACGAAGAATTGGAACTATTAAAACACCAAAAGTCCCCAGAAGATTCGATTATTGCACATTCAGAGGGAATGCAAGAGGTGTTGAACCGCGCTTTACGAGTTGCACATATTGACTCTAGCGTCATTGTACAAGGACCATCTGGTGTAGGAAAAGAAAAGATAGTGGAATTGATTCATAAGAATAGTATCAGAAGTGAAAAGCCTTTGATTAAAGTAAACTGTGGCGCTATTCCTGAAGCTCTTCTTGAATCAGAATTATTTGGTTACATATCTGGTGCATTTACGGGTGCAAGTCAAAAAGGAAAAGCCGGGTTGTTTGAAGCGGCTAATAAAGGTACTATATTACTTGATGAAATTGGAGAAATGAATAAAGATTTACAGGTAAAATTACTGCGGGTTATCCAAGAAAGAGAAATTACCAGAGTAGGAGATACTCGCCCCATCCCTATTGATGTTAGAATTATAGCTGCTACACATCGTAATTTAGCTGAGATGGTTGAGATAGGAACATTTCGAAATGATTTATACTATCGTCTGAATGTCATCCCTATCCACATACCACCTTTAAAAAATAGAAAAAAAGATATAATCCCTTTAGTCTATCACTTTTTAAAAGACATAAAAGCAAAATACGCCATTGAGCGTAAGTTTTCAGAAGATGTTCTACAAAGTTTCCGTAATTATGACTGGCCTGGAAATGTGCGCGAATTACAAAATCTCGTAGAACGAGTAGCAGTAATGTCCACCGAACCGGAAGTGGAAATGAAGGATGTACAGAAAGAGTTACAGATAAATATAAATCCGACTAAACCGACTATCTCATTAGAAGAAGTAAAGTCATTAAAAGAACAGATAGAAAACCATGAAGCAGCTATTATTGAGGATATGGTTGGAAAATATCCAAGTATTCGGAAAGCAGCAACTGCTTTAAGTGTTGATCAGTCAACGCTTGTACGTAAAATGAAAAAATATGGGATTGAGAAACATTAAGTGATTGGAAAGATTGAAAAATGGCCCCCGCAAAGAGGGGCCATTTTATTGAGAAGGTTGAAATAATTCGAGCGTAATACCATCCGGGTCAAGAAAATAACATGTATAACCTCCTTTATTTCTTCCATGCTCTATTTCTACAGGAGATGATTTGAATATTACATTATTTTCAATCAAACTTTCATAAGTTTGATGTATATCATCTACTACTAATGCTAAATGAGCACTTCCAATATTACATGTCTGAACATCTATTTTCTCCCCTTTTGGTGAATAATATTGATTAAGCTCCAATAAATGCCCCGAAATTCCAACATTATTGTCTCCTTTTATTTTCAGCATAACTGCTTCTAAGTCCGCATCAGGATAACCTACAAACTCACGTGTATAAGTATTAGACTGTCTTTGTCTATGCACTACTTCAAAATTTAGAAAATCTGTATAAAATTTAATCGACCTTTCTATATCGCTCACTGTAAAAGCTGTATGCCAATGACTAATAATCATAATATCATCCTTTTAAAATTATTTACTAATCAGATAATAACTCAGGTAAGAAAGTACTGATTTCTGGAACAAATGTGACTATAAGCAGAACAGACAGGATAGCAATAAATATTATCCCAACATATTTGAAAGTGCTCTCAAAACGTATATTAGCTACTTTTGATGCTATAAATAAATTTATACCCAGCGGAGGTGTAATTAGTCCAAGTGAGAGGTTCATACACACAACAATCCCAAAATGAACAGGATCCACTCCTAAAGGCAAAACGATTGGTAATAATAATGGAACAAAAAGAATAACTGCTGCCACGGTTTCAATAAACATTCCTACTAAAAGGAGAAATACATTAATCAACAATAAAATAATTATCTCATTTGTCGTTATATTAGAAATAGCAGTTGCAATTTGCTGTGGAATCTGTTCCATGGAAAGTACCTGTCCAAAAAATGAAGCAGCGCTAACAAAAATCATAATTGTTCCTGAAGTTAGAGATGCTTTTTTAAACACTTCACCTAATTGAGATATTGTAAGTTCTTTATAAATAATTACGCTGACTAAAAAACTATAAACTACTGCAATAACTGCGGCTTCTGTTGGGGTCACAATGCCACCATAGATCCCCCCAAGAATAATTACCGGTGCTAAAAGACCATACTTTGCTTCATTTAATGCAGACCAAAAGCTTTTCTTGCTTTCAACTTCATTATTCTGAACTTCGAATTTTTCCTTCTTAGATACAAAATAGTTAACTAAAAGCAGGCTCATAGCCATCAAAAGCCCAGGGATAATTCCAGCAATAAACATATCTCCAATCGACACGCTAGCCATCACACCATATAAAATAAATATAATACTTGGTGGAATAATTGGACCCAAAGAGCCCGAACTAGCAGCTAGAGCAGCTGCATAAGGTTTACTGTAACCTTTACTGATCATATATGGAATCATTATTCCACCTACACTTGCTACTGTCGCAGCACCAGATCCTGATATAGCAGCAAAAATAAGGCTAGTAAGAATTGTTACCAAGCCTAAGCCACCCGTTAGACTCTTTACCATACTTTGTATGAAATCAACTAAACGTTTAGCAATCCCGCCTGTACTCATGATTTCACCAGCTAGTATAAAAAAAGGAATTGCTAACAGCGAAAATGAGTCACTAGCTCCAAATGTCGATTGTATGAAAAATGATAAAGGAACTGAGCCTTCAATAAATACAATAACAAACCCGATTAAGGCTAATGCAAATGCGATTGGAATATTTAATAACAATGCACCTATTAAAATTCCTACAATCATAATTAAAATACCAGTCATGCTGTTTCACCTCTTTCTTATGTAGCATTCTTTTCTTTCGATTGGAAACTTTTAATAATTTGAATGATGATCCTTATTGACATCAATCCATATCCTATAGGTATTCCAAAATAAATAATTCCTAGAGGTATTTTCAAAGCTATTGATGTTGAACCGAACATAGACATAGCATAATCAATGCCTAAGTAAGTAACCAAAATAGTTAGCCCCAACCAAATACAATTTCCAACGGTATTAGCAATACCCTTTACTTTTTCCGGCAGTAATTCATGGATTGTTTCAACTTTTATATGTGCTTTTTCTGCAGCAGCATAACTTGCACTAATAAATATAAACCAGACAAAAAGATATCTAGACAATTCTCCTGTCCAAGGTTGTGAAGCATTAAATATATATCTAGCTATTACTTCTATAAACATAGTAATAGTCATGATAGCAAATAGAAGCACACATACATAACCTTCTATCGGGGTTCTTTTATTCAAACTGCTCTCCTCCTTTATTCTAAGCATTTCGGTTGAAATCACTGAAAAAGGTAAAATTATACTATGTTTTCCTTTTAATTTTGGATTTAATACCATTATTTTTATATAATTTTTTAGCTGGACGTAACTAACAAACTCATTTGTTAGTTACGTCCAAATTCTCATTAAGATTGCTATTCTAAGAATTCCAGTGCTTCTTCATAGTTTTCTTCTCCTACTTCGCCAACATTCTCTTCTCTTACAGTTTCTGTAGCTTCCTTGAATAAATCTAATTGTTCAGGAGTTAATTCAACAACGTCAACACCTGCTTCAATCAATCCATCAACAGCTTCTTGTTCTGCTTCAACTGCCAGTTTTCTAGATTCTTCAATGTAGACATCAACAGCTTCATCAAATACCTGCTTGATATCATCAGAAAGACTATTATAAAAATCTTTATTAACCATTAGAACATGTGGGAGTAATATATGATTAGTTAAAGTGATATTTTTATTCACTTCATAAAATCTGTCCCCATAAATTAACGGAGTTGTTGTAGAAACACCATCTATCGTACCTTGCTGTAAACCGGTAAATACCTCACTATAGTCCATTGGAGTTGGATTAGCACCTAACTTAGAGAGAGTCTCTACATGTAAGGTTGCAGCAGAACTTCTAATCCTTAAACCATTTAAATCTTCTGGGGTTTCAATTGCTGTATTTCCATTCATAATGGAGTAAAACCCTAAATCTGTATAACCTAGAACTTCTACATTTTGGCTCTCTCCTACTTCCTCCGCTAACTTATCTCCATAAGGCCCATCGATAAATTCATAAAATTCTTCCCTATCTTGAAATAAAAAAGGCATGTCAAATAGGTTAAAACCTTTTACCCCTGTGGTACTAGCAGTTCCATATGCCGATGAAGTAGAAAGATCGATTGTATTGTTATTTAAAAGCTCTACAATTTGCTCGTCAGAACTAGCTACTGTTCCGCCATTATGAATTTCCACAGATACTTGTCCATCACTGTTTTCTTCAATATATTCTTTGAATTTCACATAGCCTTGGTTTAGGAAATTACTTTCTTCTACTTGGTTTGCCATTCTGATAACCACTTTATCGTCATCCCCGGATTCAGATCCACCCGTTGAATCATTACACGCAGCCAAAAACCCTAAAATAGTAATTAAAAAAAGAACTTTTACCCAAATGTTTCTTTTCAACATATTTCATTCCTCCTGATTATTAAATTAACTTTATATAGTTTTTATCTTTATTTAATTGTTCTTATCTATCATTAATTCTCCACCTATACTAAACAAATCTTCATTAATTTCGATTAGTTCAACCCTTACATTGTCCGGCGTAGTCTGGAGTGTTTCTATTACGGCTTTTGTTATATTACTAACAAGTAGCCGCTTTGTTTCTAGATCTCTTCCTTCAACTAACTTCAATTTAATGTATGGCATGTTACCACATCCTTTTCTAAGGATTTATCTTCCTATAAACCCACCGTCTACTGGTATAACAGCTCCATTAATATAATTTGATTTTTCTGAAGACAGGAATTGCACAATTCCTGATAACTCTTCAGGATTTCCAAACCTATTGGCAGGTATCCTGCTGACGAGTGAATTATATCTTGCTTCATCTTCCAAGATGAAACGGTTTAACTCTGTATGAAAGTATCCAGGTGCAATTGCATTGACATTTATCCCTTCTTTAGCCCACTCATTAGACAAAGATTTTGTCAATTGGGTAACTGCCCCTTTGCTGCTTGAGTATGCAGAGGCATTATATCCCCCTTGTAGAGCAAGTACAGAGGCAATGTTAATGATTCTTCCTCTTTTCTTTTTTCTCATCTCTTCAGCCGCCAATTGACTAAGCCGAAACACCGAAGTTACATTTATATCTAAAATGCTTTGAAAATCTTCAACAGCTAATGTCAAAGCTGGCTGCGGTTTATGAATACCAGCATTATTTACTAATATATCAAGCTCCTCATCTAACAAATTTAAAGCTTCGGAAAAGCTATCTACGAGTGTATCTCTATCTGATAAATCTACCTGCAACCCTTCCGCCTCATACCCTTTTGCTTTCAGCTCACTCACTGTATTTTTTAAATTAGAAGAAATATCCAAAATACAAACCTTTACCCCACATTCTAATAATCCTTTTGCCATGGCTTTTCCTAACCCTTGTACTGCTCCCGTCACTATAGCTTTTTTTCCTTTTAAATCTTCCATTGACACCCTCCTTGTAGACGCTTACATTTTAAAGATTTTCCATTAACTCAATAATATAACCATCTGGATCAAGCATATACAGTGCTTTTGCTCCTTTATTTGCACCAGAAGTAATATCTACTACACCTTTAGATTGGAATTGAACTCCCTTTTCTTTAAAATCTTTATATATGCTTTCTAAGTCATCTACTTTTAAGCAAATATGTCCTGTCCCATAATCACACGATCTCGCATTTCCAGGATATGTTTTGGGGCCACCATATTCTAAAATTTCAATTTCATTTCCACCAGGTATTTTCACAAAAGCTATTTCAACTTTTTCCAACCCTGGTATCTCAACAATTTTAAAAACATAATCTGCTGTAACTGTTTGCGTAGATAGTAATTCTAACCCTAACAAATCCACATAGAAATTTAGTGATTCACTTAAACTCCTAACTGTAATACCACTATGAATAAAGCCAGTAATTCTCCCCATCATTAATTCCCTCCCTTTAACATCATTATTTCTATTCATAGTTCTAATGCAAAAATCATGCCAAGTTCTTTTATCAAATAAGTACATGATTCACTTGTTTATATTAGCATCATTGATGTCCAAAAGCATCATTGATGTTTTTAAACATCACTAAAATAGAAATCTCAGTTTCTTAATCAAATCTTTATGTAGAAGTCTTTATTTTTCTTCTAGTGCGTGTCCAATTAAAAATTATATTAAAAAAACCAAAGAGACTGACCCAAAAGCCAGCCTCTTCCTCTATCATTCCTCTGTAATCGTCGCACCATCGGATTTGATAACATCCTTATACCAATAAAAACTATCCTTCTTATAACGATCCAATGATCCGCCTTCTTCATCCCGGTCTACGTATATAAAGCCGTAACGTTTTTGATAACCATTCAGCCAGCTTAACAAGTCTGTAAAGGACCATGTACAATAAGCCCAAACGTCACATCCTTCATCTACCGCCTTCATCAGCTCATACACATGGGCATTTAAATAAGCAATACGATAGTCATCATGAATCTGATTATCTTCTGTCTTATCATCAAATGCGCCCAATCCATTTTCTGAGATAATGATTGGCAGATTATAGCGGCTTGTGATTTCTTTACAAGCATACCGCAGTCCCATTGGGTCAATTGTCCAATCCCAATCTGTTGTCTCCAGATGCGGATTCGATGGATTCTTGAACAGGCCAGGAATTCCAGTGATTTCCCCTGTTCCTTTTTTGCCGGAAGTGTTCATTTCCCCATAAGGACCGACACCGTCTAATGGATTATATTCCGCTACACTGGTTTGATAATAATTGACTCCCATAAAATCAATCTGTTTTGCTGCGGCTTCTAAAAGAGCTGCATCTTCTGCAGTAACAGTTGGAGCTACTCCTTTTTTCTCTAAGTAGCGATACGTATTCTTTGGATAGCGTCCATAAGCATAGACATCCATCCACCAGAAGTTTTTCAAGTTATCAAAATCTATCTTAGACATGGCATGGATTGGATCAGCGTTTATCGCATAGCTTGGGCTATACGCAAAGCTTGCACCGATTTTGCCGTCAGGGATGATTTCTTTAAACTTCAAAACGGTTTTAGCATGTGCTAAAAAGGCGTGGTGGTTTACTACATAGTACATTTTTTCATTATCAAATTTACCTGGTGGATGCTGCGCAGTCATCCAGCCCAGCGTTGTGAAGATATTTTGTTCATTCATCGTGATCCAATATTTCACTTTATCTTTAAACGCATCAAATAGAACAACCGCATAGTTCACATAATCATCAATAACCTGCTCACTCTCCCAGCCGCCGTATTCTTCTACAAGCGCTTGAGGCAAGTCCCAATGGTATAGCGTAACCATTGGTTCTATTCCATGTTTTAGACATTCATCAATGATATTTTGGTAGAACTCTAGACCAGATTCGTTTACTTCCCCTCGGCCATTTGGAAAAATTCTTGTCCAGGCAATGGAGAATCGATATGTTTTCAATCCCATTTCCGCCATCAAAGCTATGTCTTCTTTATAGCGATGATAATGGTCTACTGCAACTTCCCCAGTCGTTTCTTTAAACGTTTTTCCAGGAATCTGCACAAATTCGTCCCAATTGGATGTTCCTTTCCCATCTTCCTTATGAGCTCCTTCAATTTGGTAAGCAGCAGATGCGCTTCCCCAGAGGAAATCTTTCGGCATTCTTAATTCTGTCATCTTCTTCCTCTCCTTTAAACAATCGTTAGGATACTTTCTAGTTTTTCTACTTTTTCTTTTTCCTGTCCGACAATATCCATAAACTCGTTGCTATTGGTAACGATAATAGGTGTAGTTACGTCGTATCCAGCAGCCTTGATTTTATCGATATCGAACGCTAGTAATGTTTCGCCTTTTTTAACCATTTCTCCTGCTTCTTTTTTAGGGGTGAAATATTTTCCTTCTAAGTTTACTGTATCTAATCCTACATGGATAAGCAACTCTACTCCCGACTCTGATTTCAAACCGATTGCATGCCCCGTTTCAAAAAATACATCTATCCTTCCATCAAAAGGAGCGACAATTTCTCCTTTATCAGGTACGACAGCTATCCCTTTTCCTAAAAGTTCATTTGAAAAAGTTTGATCGTTTACTTCTTTTAAAGAAATCACACAGCCTTCTGCTGGACTGCCAATTTTGATGCCTGTATTTAAAGCATATTTCGTATGTTGTTCTTTATTCTCGTCGTTTTCTTCCTCTTCTCCATCGTTACTCGGAATATCTTCAAAGCCAATGATGTACGTGGCTATAAAAGATATAACGATGGTAACCAACATTGTAATGATGACATAAAGCAGAGTTATCGCACGATCGTCTTCAATATATTGAGGTATCGTTACAATGGCAGGGGTTGCAACCCCGAAAGATTTCAATTGGAATAATCCTCCGACTAAACCGCCCGCTGCAGCACCAATACAGGCTCCTAGCATTGGTTTTTTCAAGCGCAGGGTAACCCCGTATAGTGCCGGTTCTGTAATACCGGCTAATAATGCTGAAAACGCGGAAGAGCCTGCAGTCTGTTTCAAGTCTTTGTTTTTAGATTTAATCGAAACTGCTAAGGAAGCAGCACCTTGAGCCATATTCGAGCATAACTCAGCGATACTGATAAACGCCTCGTAGCCAGTTTGTGCAATGGCACTTAATTTTACAGGAGTAAATGCATGGTGCATCCCGGTGATAACAATAAACGGGAAAACACCTGCAATCAATCCGACCGCAATAAATCCTAAATAATCATGAATCATAAAGACAACATCAGATAGCCCTTCACCTATGATAGCGCCAATTGGTCCCACGATTACCATCACAATAGGCACGGTAATTAAAAGAACCAGCATTGGTTTCAAGAAATTCTTCGTAATTGCCGGTGTAATTTTATCTACTAATGGTTCAATGTAAGATAATAGCCAAACGGATAGAATAATTGGAATAACAGAGTAAGCATAGGTAGCATCCGTTACCGGTATTAGGTTAAAAAATCGAACAGTTTCTCCCGCTTTGCTAGCGTCACCCATAAAGGATATAAAATCCGGATGCAGCAAAATTAGAGCGATACTTGCTGCGTAGTACTGATTTGTTCCAAATTTTTTCGCAGCAGACATCCCTATCAATACAGGCATAAAGTAGAATGCCCCATCACCAATTACCGTTAATAATTGATACGTTTGACTTGTTTCACTTAGCAAACCAATCATCGGCAGAACAATCAAAAGTACCTTGATCATCGCCGCACCAATCAATGCGGGGATAACAGGTGCCATACACCCTGCGATAACATCTAAAACTCTTGAAAATATGTTCTGTTTTTTCTTATTCTCAGGTGGCTGATCATCTGAAGATCCAAAATTCCCCAGATTGTTCAACTCTTTATAAACAGCGCCTACCTCATTACCGATAATAATTTGGTATTGTCCGTTCTTTTTCATGACGTCCAGGACGCCCTGTGTTTTCTTTACTTCTTCGTCATCCACGATAGACTCGTCATTTAATGTGAATCGCAATCTAGTCATACAATGTACGAGACTATGCACATTTTCTGGGCCGCCTACTTTTTTCAATATCTGTTCCGCAACTTTTTGAGCATCCATCGTTTTCCTGTACACCCCTTACTTCCTAATTTTTATACGATTTATTCGTAATTTTTTCAATGTGAATCATAAAATAAAGCTGTTCGTCAGTGTTTAAACGGTAGTTATAATTTGTTTGGATATGATGTGCAATTCTAACAACACACTCATAGCTTTTAATATACTTTGCTTTAAATATTTCAAATAAATCCTCGTTTTCGTCCTGATAGCTCTGTCCGCTAATGACACGTTGGGCAAAGAATTTCAAATGGGTAATGAAGCGGTAATAGTAAATCGAATCCTCATTAAAATCCATTCGGAAAAAGTATTTAATGATATCGATGATTTCTTTCATCAGCTTGGAAATATTCGTGATATCTGCCATATTATCTAATTGGGCATTGATCAAATGCTGTGCAATATAGGCAGCTTCATTTTCATCGAACTTCATCCCAAATTGCCGTTCGATATCATCCAAGGCGATTAAACCGGTTTCAAACTCATCTTTAAATAACCTTTTGATGTCCATTAACATGGGGTTCGTTACTTGAATATCCTTCTTTAGTCGTTCCACTGCACCATGAATATGTTCTGTTAAGGAAATATAAATAACATCGTCAACTGTTTTATCAAACTGTTTTTCTAATATATAAACAATCCGTTCCGTAATTTTCATATACTCCTCAGGAATCTCTGAAACAATCGCTTTCAATCGTTCATTAATCATGGAATCATTCGAAAATATTTTGTAACGCCCCGTCAGTTCAATTTGTTCCCCATTCTTTTTACCAAAAGCCAGTCCAACTCCCATGACAATGACTTCCTTGCCATGCTCGTCATGCGAGATGAATGCATTATTATTTAATATTTTTTCAATTTTCATACGTTCTCCCTCCGAACACGCAAAAAAAGCAGGCAAAACCACAAAAAATCCCCTCTACCCTTCGATAGACGCGATACGTTTTGAGGTTTTGCCTGCCTGACAGTTACAATCCTTATTTTATATTAGAGATATTATCATAATTAAAAATAGGAATCAATACCTTTTAAAGAGTTTTAACACTCCGTCCCCTTAAACACTTCGTCCACCCACAGAAAAAAAGCGCACCAGCCAAGGGTACGCTTTTTCATTCACTTTATCTATCAAACGTCACTTTTTCTTCTGTATCATGTAAAACAATAGACGCCTCACTTGGCTTTGTATGAGCAATCACTTTTCCATCTCTGAAGGAATGTGTTACCGTTGCCTGCTTGCGAACAGCATCATACTCATTATCAGCGGATAAGACGATGAAATTCGCCGGCTTGCCTGCTTCAATACCATATTTGTCTTCAATATGAAGTGTTTTGGCACTGTTTTGAGTAACCAGGTCAATGGAATTAACAATTTGCTCATAGCCCATTAACTGCGATGCATGGATCCCCATATGCAATACCTGAAGCATGTTGCCCGTTCCCAGCGGATACCATGGATCAAAAATATCATCATGGCCAAAGCAGATATTCATTCCTGCTTCCTGCAATTCTTTGACTCGGGTTAAACCGCGGCGTTTTGGATACGTATCGAATCTACCCTGAAGATGAATATTTACAAGCGGGTTAGACACAAAGTTGATATGAGACATCTTCAGCAGACGGAATAGCTTTGATGTATAGGCATCGTTATAAGAACCCATTGCTGTCGTATGGCTCGCTGTTGTACGTTCGCCCCATCCGCGCTCATAAGCTTCTTTTGCGACTACTTCTACAAAACGAGACTGCTCATCGTCAATTTCATCACAATGAATATCTACTAATTTATCGTACTTTTCAGCAAGGTCAAATGCGACTCTCATCGAATCGACGCCGTATTCTCTTGTGAATTCAAAATGCGGGATGCCGCCGACAACATCAGCCCCCATTTTCAGCGCTTCCTCCAAAAGTTCCTTTCCATTCGGATAGGATAAAATCCCCTCCTGCGGGAAAGCAACCAACTGGATATCTACATAAGGAGCCATTTCCTGCTTCACTTCCAGCATTGCTTTTAAGGCAGTCAGTTCCGGATCAGTCACATCCACATGCGTACGGACATGCTGGATGCCTTGAGCAATCTGCCATTTCAATGCTGTTTTAGATCTTTTTTTCACATCTTCTATGGTGAGTGTTTCTTTGCGTTCCGACCAGCGCTGGATTCCTTCAAATAACGTTCCGCTCTGATTCCATGCAGGCTCGCCTGCTGTTAACGTTGTATCTAAATGAATATGCGGTTCAATAAAAGGCGGAAGAACCAGCCCACCATGTACATCCATTACTTCTTTATCTTCAGATTGCGGAAGCTCCTGCGTTACTGCGTTAAATTTACCATTTTCTATAACGATGTGCCAAAGGCCATCTTTTCCTCTAAGCTTTGCATTTTTAATAATCACTGACTATCTCATCCTTCTCTTTTAATGGTACGGTGACCGTTTCTTTTTGTGACACTATTTTCATTCCGGCCACATAAATGATTGTTGTTCCTAACAATGCATTGATTGGCGGAATTCCCGGGGCAAAATTAGCAACAGCGACACCGCCTGCCCAGGCAATAATTGCTACCCAGTTTACAGATTTAAATGTCATTGTTTCAAAGGGTTCATATTTTCTGCGGCGGACCAGATAATAATCTGCTAATATGATTGCTCCAATCGATGGCAGTGCAGATCCGAGAACATTTAAGAATCCAACAAAATTATTGTATAACCACATGGCAGCAATTGTCCCAACAATTCCGTTGAACACGACGATTTTTTTCTTGGAAAACTTGGTAATGTTTGCAAATCCTAAACCAGACGCATACAATGCACTATCATTAGTTGTCCAAATATTTAAGCCTAACACAATAATAGCAGGAATCATCAGCCCTTGTAAAAACATCACATCCGAAATATCCGCCATACCGAAGGCCATCGCGCCAACTGCTCCAAATAAAAACATCAATGAATTTCCAAGGAAGAAAGCAATAATATTTGCGGTTACTGCCGATTTCGCTGATTTTGCAAAGCGGGCAAAGTCAGGCGTAAGCGTTCCGGCACTGATAAATGACCCTACACAAATCGTTAACGCTAATCCGACACTGATTACCTGTGCTGGTTCATAAGCAAATAGTTCATGGATTCCGCCCATTGTATTTGCCGAGTTAACCATGGAGTAGCTTCCAAAAATAGCGATTGCCGGAACTGCAATAAATCCCAGCAGGGTTAAAGTTTTCATTCCAAAGATGGCCGAAACAGTCATCAATATGCCAAAAACACCAATTAACAGATAGACATTTGCCCCTGTTGCTTTGGCAGCAGGAATAGCAAACATTGCCAGACCTACTCCAAACCAGCACACTTGTGTAGAAGCAAGTAAGAAGGAGGTTAAATAAGAACCTTTTTCTCCAAATGCATAACGTGCTAATAAATGCGTAGATAATCCTGTTTTAGAAGCAATATAAGCTAAGGAACCTGTATAAAGCCCAAGAATCAGGTTACCAGCCAGTACAATCCAAATAAACGTAGAAAAAGAAAGCCCTGTTCCTAATGTTCCTCCAGACATCATACTCGCTGAGAAAAAACTGAGCGACAGCATAACCGCTAAAATCTTCCAAAATCCATTTCGATGCGTCTGCGGCACTGCCTGCAATGAAAATTCTTTATCTATTTGTGACATACCAATTCCTCCAATATCTTAAAATATAAGAAACTGTTCAAAAAGTAGCCAAATTAGAAGCAAGAAGATCAAGGCGACGTAGTTTTTACGAACGGAGCGTATGTTTTTAAATACGTGAGTATCGGAAAAACTACGTCAACGCAGAGATTCGCCGCTTATCATTTGGGGGCTTTTTGAACTTCCTCTTTAAGAAACTGGCACCGAAAAACTTGATTCTTTCGAGATTATAGACAAGAAAAAAGCTCCCTGTCCAATCCCTGACAAGAAGCTTTTCCTAAATAGCATACACCTGAAGGTACCTTTCCCAAAGGTACTCCACATGGTAACTATTCTATTCGCGCTGTCCTTGTCAGCCTCTCTGGACTGATTTAAAGGTACCAGTATATTTATCAAAATATATTATGGCATAAAATCGCCGGGTTGTCACCTTGGAAATATTGGCAAGATGTATTTATGGCATTCCGTACATACCTCATCCAATGACTTGATTCTTATTTCCTAGACTTTGCCTCTCGTTCCAACACTACCCTATAATGATGCTCCTCATGAATCCTTAATAGCTTCACCACTTGTATCACATTCGGGTAGCCAGGTACAGGATCCGGATACCTTATCCAGTAGCATTGTTCTTTGGTAAGAGATGCTACACATTTCTTCATCTTTTCCGTCTCTTCTTCTAATAAATCTCGCAGCTCCGTAAGCGTGTATTCCCGCTTCATTTTCGGCTTCAAAATAAAAGGCGCCTTCATTGTTTTTCCGCTATATATATTAGACATATCATCCAAATACCGCTTCACCTTTGGCCGGCGAACCTTCATATAAGCACGGGCGATAGGCAAGTAATAGACAGATGTTATCCGGGTAAGTTTCAGCAATAAATAGCAATGGTAAATCGATTCTGCAACACTCCATTTATCAGGAACTGCTCTAATGTGAATCGATGAGTTGAAAATTTCTGTATGGAAATAATTATCCCGCATTGTCTGGAGTTCATCAAAAAGAGGGGGGAGGTTTTTGTACATGGTTATCATCCCATTAATTTTATTTATATTCAGAAATCTATCTTTTAGCTTATCATAAAGATAAGTGGAGCGGTTGTACTTCCTATTACATTATTGAATTTATAATTATAGAGTTAAAAACACTATGCTAGTAATATAATCAAATAAAAATTTCTTTTAAAAAGGTAACATGATTTCTTTAATCAGTTGTTACTTGTAAACGCAAATCAAAGGGGTGTTACACAAGATACTTAATAATGTAACACCCCATAAAACAAACAGATAGACATCCAACACTTAGATAAACTATACTTCAAACAAATTCATCTATCTTTAATATCAAAAAAACTACTCAATTAATTCTAAATCAACCGGAATAAAATCTTCAACTGTTTCTCCATTTACTACATCCACTGCAGCCTTAATGGCCTCCTCGCTTATTAAAAGTGGTTGTTGGGCAATAGTTGCTTGCATCCGTCCTTCTTCTACAGCGTTACGTGCATCATCAGTAGCATCAAATCCAACCACAATAACATCGTCCAATAAACCTTGAGAGTCTAATGCTTCTACAGCACCTAAAGCCATTTCATCATTATGCGCAAATACTGCACTGATATCACTATTTCCCTGCAGTATATTTTCCATGACTGACAATCCTTCTGTACGATCAAAATTCGCAGTTTGATTAGCGACAACTTCTATCTCTTCTATTTCATCAACAATATTGTGAAAACCTTCCCCACGTTCCAACGTAGCTAGCACCCCAGCAATACCTTCTAGTTCAACCATGTCTCCACCATCTTCACCTAATGCATCTGCAATAAATTGTCCAGCCATCTCGCCACCAGCTATGTTGTCAGAAGCAATATGGGTTACTACTTCCCCGTCAGCTGCACTGCGGTCTACAGTAATCACAGGAATTTCCGCTGCATTCGCTGACTCTATTCCAGCAACAATCGCCTCATCATCAGTTGGATTAACTAATAATATATCAATATCCTGCTGCAGTAAATCTTCTATATCATTTAATTGCTTTGAAGAATCGTCTTGTGCATCTGCAACAATAATTTCAACGCCTTCTTCATCCGCTGTCGATTCCGCACCATCACGCAAATCAACAAAGAAAGGGTTATTTAAAGTAGAGATAGAAAAACCAATTGTTATTGTTCCATTATCAGCTTCATCATCACCGCTTGATTCAGACCCAGGTGTATCTGTTGAACATGCTGCCAAAAAAGCCATCAAAATGATTGCAAAAATCCCAACAATACTTTTTTTCATTTTTTACTCCTCCTTAAATGATTGATTATATTTATTAATAGATACGTAGAAAGCGTATCTGAACAACCTTGGCTAATCCTTCCTGCGATCCAGCATTACCGCAAATAAAATAACTGCCCCTTTAACAATTTGCTGATAAAAAGAGGATACATTCAGCAGATTTAAACCATTACTGATAACACCAATAATTAAAGCTCCAATCAAGGTTCCTGTAATTCTTCCTCTGCCTCCCATTAAGCTTGTTCCACCTATAACAACGGCTGCAATTGCATCCAGTTCATACATTGTACCGGCGGTAGGCTGTGCTGAATTCAACCGACTTGTTAAAATAATCCCTGCAAGCACTGCCAGCATACCGGTGATAGCATACACAAAGATTTTGATTCGATCTGTTTTCACTCCTGATAAGGTAGCGGTCTCTTCATTCCCTCCTACTGCATAGACTCTTCGCCCAAACACTGTATTATTTAACACGAAGTATAGAATGAAGAATACGATAATCATGATAATGATAGGGATGGGAATCCAAAAGAAGTAACCTTTCCCTATAAATTCGAATATCTTGCTATCGGATAAACCTGTTACAGGCTTCCCATCTGTGATGACTAACGTTATACCTCTAAAAATCGTCATGGTAGCCAGCGTTGCAATAAATGGAGCTACCCTGCCTTTTGTAATAATTAATCCATTTAAAGCTCCTAATAGTAGACCAATCATTAAACCGATAAAAATTGCAATAACTGGATCCAGTCCGCTAGATAGCATTACTGCTGTTAAAGCACTCCCTAATGCAAGCATTGATCCAACAGACAAATCTATACCCGCTGTCAAAATAACAAAGGTCATACCAAAAGCAATTAATGCATTGATAGATATTTGCCGAAGTAAGTTAAATATATTATTCATTGTTAAGAAACTATCACTTAAAAAGGATAGAATAATAACAATCAAAACTAACCCAATCAACGGTCCTAATTTAGCAACATTATGAATCAGCTGGCTTCTCATCTAGGTACCTCCCCGTAGCGGCTTGCATGATTTTTTCCTGATTCGCTTCCTCCCTGCTTAAAGTTCGGTTTACTTTTCCTTCATGCATCACCATAATACGATCACTTATTCCCAGGACTTCAGGTAACTCTGAAGATATCATTATAATCGCAACACCTTTTTCACTTAATTCATTCATAATAGAATAAATTTCTTTTTTTGCGCCTATATCTACTCCACGAGTGGGTTCATCTAATAATAATACTTGTGGGTTAATACCAATCCATTTTGCAATAACTACTTTCTGTTGATTCCCTCCACTAAGACGCTTAATTTGCTGATTTCTTCCAGCCATTCGGACATGAAGTCTTTTTACTAAATCATCAACAAGATTTCTTTCTTTTCTCTTTGAAATAACACCCTTTTTTGATATCGCTTTCAAATTTGTCAAAGCAATATTTTCTCGTATAGAAGCATTGATAACGAGCCCTTTATCCTTTCGATCCTCTGTAATAAACGCGATTCCTTTTCTTACCGCATCTAGAGGATGTGAAATTTTCACCTTTTTTCCATGAAGCTTTAAGACCCCATTGCTTTTTTTGCGATAACCAAAAATAGTTTCCAATATTTCTGTACGTCCTGCCCCCATTAATCCAGAGATTCCAAGTATTTCACCTGCTCTCACGTGAAAATTAACGTTCTCAAAAACCTCTGCTAATTGAAGGTTCTCAACCTCAAATACAATATCACCTTTTTCTGCTTTTCTTTCCGGAAATCTTTCCCCTAATTCCCTTCCAACCATCATTCTAACAATATTATCAAAGGTTGTATTTTCAATATTTTCTGTGCCTACGTATTGACCATCACGTAAAACCGTAATTCGATCACATATTTGAAAAATTTCTTCCATACGATGGGATACATAAATAATACTTACATCTTGTTTCTTTAAGGATTGAACCACTTCAAACAAACTTTCAATTTCACGATCTGTTAAAGCAGCAGTAGGCTCGTCCATTACAATTAATTCGGAATTAGTAGCTAATGCTCTTGCTATCTCTATCATTTGCTGCTGACCTACAGATAAATTTCCAGCAGTTTCATCCGGGCTAATATTATCAACACCTAGCTCTAGTAAACTCTCTCTTGTCAGGTCACGCATTTTTTTCTTATTTAATACACCCGTTTTTCCATAAGTCAGTTCTTTACCTAAAAACATATTTTGAGAAACGGTAAGATGAGGTATGATATTTAATTCTTGATGAATAATATTTATACCATGCTCTTCAGCTTCTTTTGTATCTTTAAATACGACTTCACTCCCTGCAATTTTTACTGTTCCATTATCTCGAGAATAAACTCCAGTTAATATTTTTATAAGTGTTGATTTTCCTGCACCATTTTCACCCATTAATGCATGTACTTCACCTCTATGAACAGTTAAATTCACATCCTGTAATACGTTAATTCCAGAAAATGATTTACTAATGCTATTCATCTCTACAAAAGGATGGTTACTCATTTTTTCACCTCCTAATTTCTATTCTCCTTTTAGTAATGTTTGTACATTATTAACTTTACTTCTATATGATTCAGGTTGTTGATTGAATAATTGTGAGGTTCCTAATACATAGACATTAGCTCCACGCTCTACCAGTAACGGGATGGTTTCTTCATTGATATTTCCATCTACTTCAATTAATGGACGACGTGCTTTTTTCTCTAATCTTTTTGATAAAATTTCTAACTTTTCAAGTACTGAGTAATTAAATTTCTGACCGGCAAACCCCGGGTTGACCGTCATCATCAGTACCATTTCCAGATCATCTAAATAGGGGAAAATACGTTCAACTGGTGTTTCCGGATTTAATGCCAAGGCAGGTTTTATACCATAATCTCTCAGCTTTTGAATATTTTTTTGCACGTTGTCTGCAGCCTCAATATGGAATGACATATACTCCGGCTTGACAGGAGCAAACATTTCAATATACCTATCAGGTTCCTTTGTTGCTAAATGAATATCAAGTGGGATAGATGTTGTCTTTTTAATATCTTCTAAAACATAAGGTCCCATCGCTAAATTATTGACATAAACACCATCCATTACATCACAATGCAGTATATCTACTTCTGCATTTTCTAATTGACGTAATTCATTTTTCAATTCCATTTGATTTGCACACATGATAGAAGCTGCAACTTTATACATATTCCTCACCATTTTGCCCCAATACGAAAGCATCTTCGTTGAACTGTCGGATTGCGCCTAGTGATAATTCTTTGTCTGCCATATTCTTAAATAAATCAAATGGAACTGTCACAGTGTGAGAACCTGCACATAATGTTTCCATTATCTGCCCTGTGTTTTTAAAGCTCGCTGCTAATATTTTCGTTAAAAACTGCTGATCATCATATATTTTCCTTGTCTCTCTAATCACTTTATAGGCATCGATTCGATTATTTTGCATCCTGTTTATATAAGGAGCTACATAATCTGCTCCTGCCAAAGCAGCAAGTACATTTTGCTCTGTCGAATAAATAGCAGTTGCTAAAATAACTACCTCTTCTTTTTCCATTTTTATTTTTTTTATTGCTTTTACCCCTTCAAAATGAGCAGGTATTTTCAGTGCAATACGTGAATCTTGGAATACAGACAAGATTGTCTCGGCATCTGCCAGTATTTCTTGTACAGTTTCTCCTGCCGTCTGAACAAAAATAGTTCCCTGTGTTATTTTCAAAATTTCTTGGATCATCGCTTCACGTTGTATATTCTCTTTCAAGAGAATCGTAGGATTGGTTGTTATCCCCTGAATAATATTGGTCTCGGATGCCTTCTTGATGTGTTCTAAATTTGCAGTGTCCAAATATAGCATATTAAGAAATCCTCCTTCAGAATCTTTTTCTTTTAAACATGAACATCCAATTCTCTTTTTTCACAAAAAGCAGTTATTTCTTCTAATGTTGGAATTCCAATCTGCGCTCCTTTTTTAGTGACTTTTAATGCGGCAACAGCATTTGCATATTTTGCTGCTTCCATAAGAGACAACCTATCAGTTAATGCACTGACGATGGCACCCGCAAAGCAATCCCCTGCACCAACTGTATCTACCGCATTTACTTGAATAGCTTCCACAAACGTTAACTCATCATCTATGAACACAAACAATCCTTTTCCGCCTAACTTTAAAATACCCGAGCGAACTCCTTTTTCTTTTAAGCTGGCAACAGCTCTTTGTGCTGTTTTTTCATCCTTCACTGCCTCACCAGTAATATCGATAATTTCTTGTTCATTTGGTAAAATCAAATCCACGTATTTTAATAACTCATCTGTCACATGTATTGCCGGGCACGGGTCAAGTACAACTTTAATCCCTTGTTCTCTGGCTGTTTGCATCGCAGCTAAAGCCACGTCATAAGGAGTCTCCAGCTGGATCAGCAATATTTCACAATCTGATTGTTTCTGGATACTTTCTCGTACATAGGCTGGCTGTAAATCATTATTTGCACCTGGTACATAAATGATTGTATTTTCAGCTGACTGTTCTACAATAATCGAAGTCTTTCCGCTATCAGTATTAGGCAATTTCTTTAGGAAAGTAGTATCAACCTGGTTTGTCTGTAAAACGTCCATCATAGATTCTCCGTGCTTATCCTCACCGATACAACCAATCAACGTTACTTCCTTTTCCTGTTTAGCAACTGCAATAGCTTGATTTGCACCTTTTCCTCCTGAGAATTCAACTATCTTTTCACCAAAAACAGTTTGTCCCCGCTGTGGGAAGTTGTCGACATAGGTGACAACATCCATATTGATACTGCCTACCACACTAATTTTAGCCATCAGCGCCCTCCTCATTTATTTAATTAAATTAATGCAGAAACATTATAAGTCTATTTTCGTTCTCATTTCTCTAATCAACTTAACATCTAATTCATATCTTTTTACTGTCACATCTTTCTTCTCTATATGATTTAATAATTCCGTCATTGCCAATGTGCCCATTTCATAAATCGGCTGTTCAATTGTTGTCAGTGGCGGCAGTGTTAAACCACTCATTTCAATCCCGTCAAAGCCCACAATTGCTAGTTCCTCTGGTACCTTCTTCCCCCACTCATATGCTGCTTTTAATACGCCTATAGCGATCAAATCATTTCCGGCAAAGATTCCGTCAACTTCCGGGTGTCGTGAAAATAATTCTTTCGCTACCCGGTAACCTGTATCAACGCTGAAGTCTCCTCTACCTAACCAGGTTTGATCGAACCATGGTTTCCCGCTTACGATATCGCAGTATCCCCACATTCGTTGTGTGGCGTTATACTCGCCTTCCAACCCTCCAATATGGGCAATGTATTGACAGCCTACATCCACTAAATGCTGCGTTGCCATTTGACCGCCTTTCCGGTTTTGAACCATTATGGATGTTGTTTCACTATTTTCAAGCACCCTGTCCACCATTACCACTGGAACATTATGCTGTTTTAACTGTTCAAGATCATCATGATGCACATTATGAGAATTCAATATAATTCCGTCTATATAGTGAGATTTGAAATTTTCCAGATACCCTAATAGCTTTTCTCTTTTTCCATCTGTATTACAAAGAAAAACTTGATATCCATTAGCTTGTGCAACGTCCTCTACACCCCTGGCAATCTCTGGGAACATCGGATTACTCATAGATGGCACCACAAATCCAATTGAATAAGACCTCTGATTTGATAGACCTTGCGCTACTTTATTCGGTGTATAAGATAATTTTTCTATAGCAGCTTTTACTATATCTTCCGTTTCCTTCTTTACTTTTCCTTTGCCATTAATAATTCTTGATACCGTGGCAACAGATACTCCTGCTTCTTTTGCCACATCACGGATAGTAGACATATTCCACCTCCTGTAACCGGTTTTATAATTCTCGTTGTTAAAGCGGTTACATTTGTGTTATTATAGTAATGTAACCGGTTATATTATTTAATTTATAAGACTTTTAAAATTTTGTCAATAGATAGGGGATGGTTTTTTGAAAAAAATCGGAATATTGAATCATGAATTATCAAGAGAGATTGCTAAATCTGGTCACCTCGATAAATTTGTCATTGGTGATGCCGGTTTACCGGTACCTGAGGGGGTTAAACTGATTGATCTTGCTTTAATAGAGGGACAGCCAAGCTTTATCAGTACACTCGAAGCTGTATTAAGAGAACTCCATGTAGAAGAAGCTGTTATCGATAAGGAAATGATGGAAGTAAGCCCTAATAAACGTAAAGAATTGTTAGATGTAGTAAGTAACCAATTTCCAATCAAATCGATTCCTCATGCAGAGCTTCAAAATCTTGTTCATGATGCTAAAGTAGTCATCCGTACAGGTGAGTTTACGCCATATTGTAATATCGTCTTAACCGCTGGAGTATTGTTCTAAAATGTAAAACATAAAATCTAATCCATGGGAGGAGCTTAATTTATGAATGTATTAGTTGCTGGAGAAACTTGGTTTAAACATATTGTTCATGTTAAAGGATTTGATTCATTTACAAATTCAGAATATGAAGAGGGAATTCAATGGTTAAGGGAAGCATTTCATAACGGCGATATAGATATGACCCATGTTCCGGCTCACCAAGTTGATAAATATTTTCCAAAAACTATAGAAGAGTTAAGTAAGTACGATGCTGTATTTTTAAGTGATATTGGAAGCAACTCCATGTTGTTAACAGCAAGCACTTTTAATGATTCTATTATTCAACCAAATCGTTTAGAACTAATTAAAGCGTACGTTGAAAATGGTGGCGGATTTGGTATGATCGGTGGTTACATGTCCTTCCAGGGCATTGACTGCAAAGGAAAATATAAAGATACCCCTATTGAAGATATCTTACCTGTTACGTTAATGGCAACTGACGATCGTGCAGAGCATCCAGAAGGTATTCATTGTGAATTGATAAATAAACAACATCCTATCTTAAATAGCATCCCAAATGAGTGGCCTCACTTTCTTGGCTATAATCGCCTGAAAGCTAAACAAAACGCAACAATAATTGCAGAACATAAAGGTCATGCATTTATAAGTACAATGGAATACGGAGCTGGGAGGACTTTCGCATTTGCTAGCGACTGTGCTCCTCATTGGGGGCCTCCAGAGTTTGTGGAATGGGAACATTATGATACATTCTGGCAAAATGCAGCTAAGTGGCTATCTAAAAAAATATAATATTTATCATTTTTATAAAATCTAGAAACTGAGCTTAAAATTATAAAAGCAATACTATTTTCAGTCAAAAAACCTGAACTATACTGTATGTACCAGTTCAGGTTTCTTCTGACTACTCTATCTTACACCCACTTCTTACCCTTAACGCTCGACATCCCCCACGCCCCCAGCCATCGCCGCTACAATCTCCGCTTCCGTTGACATCGGGGTATCCCCAACAATCGTACACGCCAGCATACCAGCAGCCGCTGCAAATGCCACTGTTTTTTCCGGTGTAAAACCGGACAGTTCTCCGTGTAAAATACCGCTCGTATATGCATCTCCAGCACCAATACGGTCATACACAGAAAAGGTCAGCTTTTTCGAAAACACAAATTTCCCTTGCTTAAACAGATAGCCTTCTAAAGAATGCGTATTATCCGCATTGATCTCCCGGTGAGTACCTGCAATTACCGGAATACGAAACTGCTCCGCTGCTTTGGGAATAACATCCTGAAGCTGTTCTTTCCTTTCCGACTTCTTTGTCTCCATTCCTAAGATATACATCACATCTTTTTCATTCATCATCACGATATCTGCCAGCGAAAGCATCTCCTCATAATGCGGCTTGGCTGCTTCATAACCGCCTTCCCATAAAGAAGGACGATAATTACAGTCAAAGCAAATTTTTCCGCCTTTTTCTTTAACCTTTGCAGCCAGCTTTTTCATACTGGAACGGACTGTATCTGTCATCGCGAGGCTGATTCCGCAAAAATGAATAATGTCTGTATTGGCTGCAATCACATCCAGATTATAATCGGAAATATCTGCTGTATTAAATGTGCTTTCTAAGCGGTTGGTATACGTGACACGACTTGCACGCTGCCCAAAGCCATTTTCTAAAAAATACATTCCAATATATTTACCACCCCTTGCAATGAAACCCTGTTCGATTCCTAAGCGCTGCAGGAAGGAAATTGCTGCATCCCCAAGCGGGTTATCCGGTAATTTGGTAATCAGGTATCCCTTATGTCCTAGTTTTGTCATCGCCGAAGCAACATTTACACCGGTACCTGAAAAGGAATACTGTAAATGGTTGGCCTGCGTGAGTAATTCGTATCCTGGCACCTGCAAACGCATCATGACTTCGCCAAAAGCAACTATATTCCTACGCATCTTTATCAACCAATTCTTTGGTGATAGCCAGGAGCTTTCTAACATCTTCCTCATTCGTTTTTCCGGTCTCCTTATTAACAATAGATGAATAGACATGAGGAATGACTTTAGGCACGTTTGCTTCTAAGGCAATTTCTAAAATGGCAGCGAAATTAGCCAAATCAATGCCGCCTGTTGGTTCTAACGCAAAGCTTTCTTCCCCGCAGGCCTTGGCAACTGCCCGGTATTCTTCTTCTGATTGCAACCCTTTCATAGGAAAATACTTCAATGCATTGCCGCCCATATCACGAACAAGTGCGATGGCAGCTTTCACTGGGACAATAGCGGTCTCACTGGCTTCTGCACTAATCGGACCCGTAGAAATATTGACATAGCCTGCTTTTCCCGTTGGCGATACAAGTGCATTGATCCAGCTGTCTTTTTCTCGCAAATTAGCACGTGTTGCTCCTACCGCAGGGAAAACCTGATTAATATGAGAACCCGAATAATAGTTGGCAATCTCCGCCACAACTGCCGCTTGTCGATTATCACCTGCACCTAAGCCAATGGAAACAGCATCTTCAATTGCTTCTCCATATTCCTTCATAGCTGCAACAGCTGCATCCACTGTCGGGTAGTCTTTGGAAAGCACGCCAACCAGCACATATCCCTCTGCTGCATCAAAGACTTCCTTCGCATTTTCCAAACCACTTGCTAATACATTTAATGCTACTCGATTTTTATAAAAGCGAGAATCCATATTCATTATTTATTTCCTCCTAAAATGGATTTTAATTCCGCTGCAATCACGTGAATGTCATCCCCCTGAAGCGGGCGGGGATCGATATCAAAGAACCCCTGGCGAATTCCATAATCCCGTGTGTAAATAGCTATATCGCCATGACGGAGTTTGTCATTTACCTCTTTAGCGGTGCACCCAGTTAAAACAGCATCAATGTGGATCCGTGCTCTGAAAATAGCACGGCCTGCTTCATCCTGTACGGTACTTACCGTTGCACCATCGATTGTATTTAATGACTGCAATTCATCTAAGCACTTTTTTTCAGCTTCACTATGATTTGTTTTCACAGCATATTCATCCAATGCCTGCAGCAGGCCAAAGGTTGTTTCCTTTCCTACCTTCATACTTCTTCCGATAAAATGCAGCTGTGTTTTAACCCACTCCACATATTTTTTCTTTCCGGCCACGATTCCAGATGTCGGTCCTTCGATGGCTTTCGAGCCGCTGTAAATCGCTAAATCTGAAAGCAGCACATATTTTTTCAAATCCTCTTCTGCAGCTGCGTCAATGATTAATGGTACATGGTTTTCCTGGGCAACATCCCAGGCTTCCTCCGCAGAAATCATATTTTTCTGAACAGCATGATGTGATTTTATAAATAAAACAGCAGCTGTATTTTCATTGATGGCATCCGCTAGATGCTCTTTTCTTCCTTCATTGGCGTAACCCGTTTCCACAAGCTTTCCGCCACCAAGAGCAACCATGGTTTCCACTGGCGTACCATACTGCACGTTATGTCCCTTCAGCATCACGATTTCATTTTTTTTGATTGCTTCCTGATGCAGCTTGGCACTCTTTCTATGATTTCCTTCCGTTATCAATGCGGCGACAGAAAGCGCGATACCGCTTGAAGCGGAATTAACAACGACAGCAGCTTCTGATTGAAGCAGGCCTGCAATATGCTTTCCTGCTTTATCCACTAAATCTGAGATTTCCACATAGTTCTGTCCGCCTGTTTTCATTGCCTCCATCACGGTATCCGAGGGAGCAGAAACACCTAAAATACTCATTCTTCCGCTTGCATTAATAACCCGCTTCAGCCCATACCTTGCATGCATGGTATCCGCCATTGACCACCACTCCTTTTACCTCGATTCTCTGCTTCGCTTCCCGCTTTTCACCGTCCGAGTCCATTAAATCGATTGTCTCATCTTCTACGGTAAAAAGGGTAAGATTTGCAATATCCCCTTTGGCGATACGTCCAAGCTCAGGTTTATTTAACCATGCCGCCGCATCCACTGTTACTCCATTTATAACTTCTTTCAGGGAGTAACCTAAACATAAGAACTTATTTAAAACATTTGCCATACTATACACTGGTCCGTGCAGCCGGTTTTTCCGATAAATATCTGTACTGATGGTGTGGAAATGAATCCCATATTCCTTTGCCTGTTCTGCCGTCTTAAAAGAAAAGCTTGCATTTCCATGACCGACATCTAAATGAATCCCGCGTTTTATTGCTTTTAAAAAAGCAGGAAGCGGTTTGCCCCTATCATCAAATAAATTATTCGCCTTCCCGTTTAAGAAATGTGTTATGACATCTTTTTTCTTCAGTAAACCTAATACATCGTTAATATCTGGAGGGCCGGAACCAATATGAACCATCAATGGCAGCTTCGTTTCTTTAGAAAATTCACGTGCAATTTTTAATGGCTTTATATCGTTTTGACCTACTACACTGTTGCTGATTCTCGCTTTTAGTCCAACGATAAAATCTTTACTTTTCTTCACAGCTTGTTTTAATTCTTCTTTATTTAATAAAGATAAGTCCGATAATTCATCTACTCTCTCTAAACCAATTCGAGAAATATTCAAGAAAGCGAATACATTTGTTTTCGCCTGTCGAGCACGCTCAGCTAATTCATGCACTCGGTCAGCCCCTGTGCTTCCCGCATCAACAATGGTCGTGACTCCTGTTTTATAGCCTATTTCGTCAATATCATCTCCATAGGGCTCGAATTCTGGAAAGGCATGTACGTGCATATCAATCCAGCCACTGGAAACATAAGCTTTGTTTTGATAATCAATTACTTCTTCACCAGCTCCCATTCCTGGTAACGTAATATCCACAATTTTTCTATTCTCTATCACAATATCTGCCGAGGTACCACCCAGCATTTTTATATTCCGCAGAACAACATTATCTGCCATTTCCATCATCCCTTTGGTCAGCGTTCATTATAATCCTAGACAAGTTCTAACATAACCTGATTATTTAACTGTCTATAAAATAGATTAGCATTAATTTTTACATTAGTAAACATAAGGTTATAATGTTTAATCAATAAAGAAGAACTCCTTTTTATAAGTGAACAAAGCAGCACGGACCTTGATACAACATTAAAAGCCAGCTCTCGCCAAAACAAGGCAAGAACTGGCTATCCTTTAATCTAACAATCTATCACGATTCCCCATACACATTCAAAATAGCCTTCGTTAAAATATCCACTCCCGTTTGAAGCGCATCTTTATCAAAAGTCATATTAGGATGGTGTAAACCAGGTCCTAAATTACAGCCCAAACCCAGCATCGTGGCTTTCAATTCCGGCTTCTTCACAGTATAAAAATGAAAATCATCTCCGCCTGGCGTCAGGAGAGGCTCTACCACATTTTCTTCTCCCAATACGTCTGTAATTGCTGTGCGCATAAAGCTCGTTGCTTCTTCACTTGTTTCAGCTGCAGGCACACCATGATAGTTAGTCACATCAATATCTATATCATACAGATTCCGTACAGACTCTAAAATACCGTCGACTTTCTTCACAAGCAGTTCCATTACTTCATTGGATTGCGCACGTAAATCCAAGCTGAATGCGGCGTTCCCCGGGATAATATTCGAGCTTTTCGCCCCTGCCTGGAATTTCGTCATTTTCGCTGAGTGCGGAACTCTTGGATCCATATGGATTTGGCCCAGCATATTGACGATCTGCATGCCAATTTCAATCGCATTATCATTCAAATGTGGACGCGCTCCATGCGCATCTTCCCCTTTAATGACTGCTTCATATGTTTTTGTTGCACCGTGCACAATCACAGGAGCAGCCTGCCCTGCATCAACTTCTTGTTTGGGTCTGAGGTGAACACCGAATAAATAATCGACGTCTTCCACCACTTTTTCTTCCACCATTTTCAATGCACCGCTGCCTTCTTCTTCTGCAGGCTGATAAATAAATTTAATCGCTACCTTATCTTTGATGTCAGGCATCTGCTGCAATGTCCAAAGGACGCCCAATACCATCGACATATGCGCATCATGACCGCAGGAATGGTTTGGCTGGAATTCACCGTTCACTTCCTGCCATAACGCATCCATATCTGCACGAACACCAATTACCGGCAGACCTTTATCAAAGTTGCCAAACTTTCCGATAACACCCGTATGGTCTGGAAATGTGATTGTTTCACACCCGGCTTCTTCTAATTTTTCTTTGATATATTTTGTAGTCTCTACTTCTTCCCAGCTGATTTCAGCATGTGTGTGTAAATGTTGAAAAACCTCTGACACACTTTTTTCTATATTTTTTCCCATTTGTCTTCTCCATCCTTCATCTAGTAAGCTCTTTTTCTACGCACGAAGGTCATTTATTCATATACAACCGCTTTCCAACAGTTCCTATCTTTGACAAGATAAGCAAGCAGCAGCCTTCTATTAAAAGTATTCTTAATTATTTTATATTGCTTTGAAGTATAAACTCTTATATAATCAATTTCAAGTTTAAGATTTTCAAAGAAAGAAGGCTTCTTCTATGTCACAGCAAGAAAAAACAAAGCAAAAAAAGAAATTTCAGCTTCCTGATGCATATGTTATATTGTTTGTCATTTTATTACTGGCCGCGATTCTTACATATATCATTCCAGCCGGGAGTTACGAACGGGAAACAACAGAAGAGGGAACAGATGTCATTGTTCCGGACAGCTACAGTCAAATCGATCAGCAGCCTGTTAGCTTAATTGATTTATTCAGCTCGATTCAAGAAGGATTGATTGGCGGCGCCGGACTAATTTTTCTTGTATTAACAATTGGCGGAACTTTCGCTGTAATTGAAAAAACAGGTGCAATTGATAACATGATTATGAAAACCATTAAACGGACACAAAACCGGGAATGGCTCTTAATTTTAATGGTTGCTACGCTCTTCTCTGTGTTTGGAGGGCTGGGAATTATCGCTAACTCCTCCATTGCTTTCATCCCAATTGGAATTATCCTGGCGAGAGCAATGAGAATGGATGCCATTGTCGGTGTCTCGATTATTTACCTAGGAGCTTACTCCGGCTTTGCAGTTGGATTCCTGGATCCGCAAACAACAGGATTTGCACAGCAGATAGCACAGCTTCCATTATTTTCGGGGCTTTCCTTACGGTTAGTTCTATATGTGATTATTGTTGGTGCCACCATTGCTTATATTATCTGGTATGCCAACCGTGTTAAAAATGACCCTCAAAAAAGCATTCTGAGTGATAATCCTTTCCCTAAACTGGAAGAAAAATCAATGGAGGACGTAGATGGGAAATTAACATCGACACAGCTCACCGTATTACTTGTTCTCGTAGCTGGTATTGCTATTTATGTTTACGGTGTATTCCAATTAAACTGGGACATCAATGAAATGGCAGGGATTTTCGTTGCTTTATCAGTTATTACCGCACTTATTTCAAAAATGGGCGCTAACCAAATGGTAGAAGAATTTTTGAATGGTGCCAAAAGAGTATTATATGGCGCTTTAATTATCGGAATGGCTCGTTCGATTGTAGTTGTTTTGGAAAATGGACAAGTACTGGATACGGTCGTACATAGTATGGCTGTTGTTTTAGAACCGTTTTCCAGTGTCATGGGTGCCATAGCTATGTTTATCGGAAATGGGCTATTCAACCTTGTTGTTACTTCTGGGAGCGGACAAGCTGCCATTGTCATGCCAATCATGACACCACTTGCCGATTTAATGGATATCCCGCGTCAGGTTGCTGTACAAGCCTACACGCTTGGAGATGGCTTTACTAATATTATTACGCCGCTATCCGGTGTCTTAATGGCCAATTTAGCCATTGCCGGTATTCCTTGGACAAAGTGGCTGAAATTCGCACTGCCGCTTGTGGGAATTTGGTATGTTATTGGTACGATCTTTATTGTGATTACTGTTTTGATTAATTGGGGACCGGTGTGATAGCTACATGGTGAGAGGATAATATATTACGTAAGAACAAGGAGAACAACTCATGGATGAATTGTCTCCTTGTTTTTTGTAATTTCATTTAAAAATCCACTGCAAAATGAGACTGTCATCCATTCAACAGTTCTTATCTTCATGCTAAAAATCAGTCTCTTTGTTCTGAACATCTGTATACATATTTTTTGTTCTAGATAAATGATAACGAATAGCATTTTCTACAATTTCTTTATCTTTTTGTTCCAGCCCCTTAATAATTTGATTATGTTCTTGTATTACTTCTTCCATCCGTCCTTTTTTTCGAATTGCTTGCGATCCAATTAATATAGTTAAATTATGAAATACATCATAGGATTTAAGAAAAATATTGTAGTCAGCTATTAAAAACATTTGCCGATGGAATTCTTTATCCAGCTTCATAAACCCATAACTGTCTCCAGATTCAGCAAGTTCTTTTTGTTGCTCAACAATAGATTTTAATTTGATTATATTTTTATCCGTTATATTATTAAAAATAGGCGATATAATCTCCGTTTCGATAACTTCTCTTAAAAGGAATATTTGCTGAACTTCTTTTTCTGTATGAGTTCGCACTTTATAACCTTTTCTTGGTTTAAATTCTATTAAGTCTTCATTCACTAAATCTAACATCGCTTCTCTCAAAGGAGTTCTAGAAACTTCTAGTTTTTTAGCCAGTGTTTGTTCCGTGATATAGTCAGTAGAAGGAAAATTATTATTTAAAATAATATCTTTCAAGTTATTGTATATGATATCTTTTAATGTTTTCGTTTTTATTCCTTTTAATTGAAAGTCTTCCATGTTCAATCCCTCCAAGCTATTTACTTAGCATTTCTACTGGTGCCATAATCAGTGATGGTAAATACGTAACAACTAATAATACTACTATTAGTATAGCAACTTGTGGGAATAGATGCTTGAACATTGTAGGAACTTTCTGCTTCGCAATGGATGAAACTACAAATAAGCAAACGCCTAAAGGCGGTGTAACCATACCTATTGTTAAGTTTACTGCCAAAATAATTCCAAAGTGAACCGGGTCTATACCTGCATTTAATGCCATTGGCAAAAATAGCGGTGTAAAAATCGTAACCGCACTAACCGTATCAATAAATGTACCTGCAATAAGCAAGATAATATTAACTATTAATAACAATAACACTGGATTATCTGCTGCAAATCCTAATATATTTATTAGTTGGTTTGGAATACTTTCAAAATTGATATACCAAATAAAAATAGATGCAGACCCAATTAGAAAGATAATTCCGGTTGTCGTCGCCGCAGCATTTTTAAGTATGTCCAGAAAATCCTTAATATTGATTTCCTTATATACAAATATTCCAATAATAAGTGCATATACTACTGCAACCACTCCTGATTCTGTCGCTGTAAATATACCAGAGATAATACCACCTATAATAATAATAGGCATAAGTAAAGCAAGAATTGCGTCTTTAAAGTATTTAAGAAAAGTTTTTAAATCTGTTTTATTATCTTTTATAACATAATTGTTTTTCTTTCCAATATAAATACTGTATATAATTAACCCTACAGCCATCAATATTCCAGGTAAAACTCCAGCGATAAATAAATCACTTATCGATGTACTTGCCATTACCCCATATAATATTAGAACAATACTAGGCGGTATAATAGGCCCTATCGTAGAAGCACTGGCAATAAGAGACGTTGTAAATCCCTTGTCATAGCCTTCCTTAAGCATTGTTGGAATTAACATTCCCCCAATGGCGGCGGCTGCAGCTATTGCAGTACCCGTTAACGCTGCAAAAAATACGCTACTGATAATAACAACCAACGCTAGCCCACCAGGTATCGGACCAACTATTACCTTTGAAAAATTAACAAGTCGCTGCGATATGCCGCCTTTAGCCATAATCTCACCGGCTAGAATAAACAAAGGTATTGCTACCAGTGTAAAACTATTTATACCACTAAATAGATTTCTTGGAACATTTGAAAGGAGGCTTATATCATTTAGTCCTATACCAATTATTGAGATAAAACCCATCGCAAAAACAATAGGAACTCTTAGTACTATCAGTATAAACATTAAAATAATCAACATTATCCAAGTCATATATTAAAAAGCCTCCTTATATAAAAATAAACCATGAAGGCAGAAGAAACAGGAATTGCTAAATATAAATATGCTCTTTGGATTGGGATTAAACCCAAAGTCTGTCCTGAAGCAAAATTTTGATTAACAAGTTCCATTCCAAAATAAATAAACACGCTCAGGACAATAATTGCTATAATACATTCAAGGATTTTTAATATCTTATCTTTTTTAGCGCTCATATTATCAAACAAATCTACGACAAGATGCTCCTTCTGATAAACCAGGAATGCTGCACCTGAAAAGATACTATATACAAAAAAGACCATTAGAAGTTCTTGCGCCCAAGGTAAAGGGATTTGAAATACGTACCGAGATACAACTTGTAGAAAAGTAATTATGACAGTCATTAAAAGACTAACTGTCATAATTACTTCCATAACTTTAGCTAAAAGGTAATCTATTTTTTTTAACATATAACCACTACCTTCTTACTTAGAATCAATAAGACTTTGAATTATCTCTTCAGAAACTTCGCTAGAAACAGCATCTTTCACATCGATTGTTGCTTCTGTAAATGCTTCTCTATCAGGCTCTGTTACAATTACTCCCTGTTCTTCTAACATAGATAAAATTTCATCTTCTTTTTCATCGAGAGCATTACGCTGATATTCTTTCGCTTGATTAAAAGCCTCTTCGACAGCTGTTTTTTCTTCATCACTTAACTCATCATAAAAGCTGCTGCTCATTAAAGTAACAGCTGGTGTATAAGTATGCCCTGTCAGCGAAACATATTGCTGTACTTCATAAAGATTCATGGAATCAATCGTAGCTAACGGGTTTTCTTGACCATCTACTACCCCTTGGTCTAAAGCAGAATACAATTCATTGAAATCTACTGGTGTCGGACTCCCGCCTAATGCCGCAATATGGTCTTCCCATACAGCAGCTGGCTGTACTCTAATTTTCATACCGCTGACATCTTCTGGAGTGACAATTTCTGTAGAGCTATTCGTTAGATGACGAAAACCTACTTCCCAGTAACCTAACCCTTTCATCCCTTTATCTTCTGCCAAATCTAATAACTGCTGTCCTGCATCTCCATCTAATGCATTATATACATGATCTTTATCCTCAAAAATATATGGAATCCCAAAAACGTTCATCTCCGGAATTGTATTAGAAAGATTACTATCTGCTGCAACCGTTGTCATTTCAATAGACCCTGTACTCACTTGCTCAATTACATCTCCTTCAGAACCAAGCGAAGCATTCGGATGAATTTCAACTGTAAAATTAACGTTTTCATTACCTTCAAGTTCTTCTTTAAATTTTTCAGCAGCAATATGATACTGATGACTTTCTGAACCAGAGTGTGCTAGCTTAATAACTCTATTTTCACCACCAGCATCACCGCTCCCACAACCTGCAAGAATGAACAACAGCACTAAAATGAAAATTACTTTTTTCACAAAAAACAGCTCCTTTTCAAGCTAATTAAATTTATAGTAATTTGTTCTGCGACTTTTAAAAATAGGTATTTTTTTTCTTATTCTATTTATATATTCCATATCTAATTGCTCCAATAATACTTCTTCTTCATTACTTGTTGCTTGATTCATAATTTCGCCAAATGGATTAATTATGATAGATTTTCCTGCAAATTCTGTACCTGTCGGTTGTTTTCCAATAATATTCGAAGCAACAATATAACACTGGTTTTCAATTGCCCTTGCTTGCAATAACGTTAACCAATGAGCCGTTCTCTCTATTGGCCATTCAGCAACAACAAAAATAATCTTAGCTCCATCTAAAGCTAAATCTCTAAATAGCTCCGGAAAACGCAAGTCATAACATATAACGACCCCCATTTTTTCTCCATCTAACTCAAATACCTCTGCTTTGTTCTTACCACCTACTAGATATTTGGGTTCATTCAACATAGGGACTAAATGAATCTTAGAGTATTCATGGATGAATTCCCCGTCTCGGTTAACAACAAAAGAGGTGTTTAATACTCCTTCTCCCTTTGTGTTCGCTACAGATCCAGCAATAATATTTACACTATATTTTTTGGCAAGCCTTTGAATAACCCCCTTAATCGGTTCAAGGTTGTCCATAGCAAGCTTTTGTATATTTTCTAAATCATAACCAGTCGTCCACATTTCCGGTAAAACAACCGTATCAATATTATCTAAATTTGTGTTTAGAAATACCTTCTCCACGTGTTCTATATTTGCTTCAACGTCTCCAAACTCAACTTCAAATTGTAAAACTGCTATTTTCATCATTACACCTTCAACTTTTCTACTTTATATTCTAATTCAATTGTCTTATCCATCTTTTCACTGTAAATACCACATCTAAAACCATCTCCATAGATAAAACCATTTAGAAGTGGAACCGTGCCACAGTAAACAACATAGTTTTGACTTTCTATATCATTTCTTTTTAAAAAGTCCATTATTTGTTCAAAAGGTATAATAGAAGAAACTTTATCATGCTGGTACTTGACCCAGTTACCTTCAGATAATACTTCAGAATATAGAACTAAATCGTCCCATTCATCTTGAACATCTTCAAAGCCCCACTTTTTACCAGCAATCGGTTTTGCACATACTTGTTTAGATTTATGAATCGATACCGTTTCTAAACCTCTATCCGTATGGTCACTTCCAACTGTTACAAATAAATTTCCTTCCTCATCACATATAAGGACTATTTCTACTTCACCGCTTGTTTGATTACCAATAACACTGATTGCTCCACTGTTATCAATCAAGTAATCGCTTAAATGGTATAACTCCGGCACTGATTTAGGTTCCGGGACCCCTATTTTCTTTAACTCTTCAACATGCTCCCAAGTTTTCTTTTTATCTCTCCCTGCATAGCCAATACAATAAAACTGTTTTTTGCTCATAAGTACTTTTACCACCTCTTTAATGTATTATGCATACATTATAATTTATAAAATATTTATTGTAAAGGCTTACAAGAATATATTTTTTCAATCCGCTCTTAAATCTTGAATGTTATCTTCATGCTTTCTATAAATAAATTTCTAAAAATTAATAAAAAATTTATTAAAAGTGTAACCATTCTCAAAACGGGTATGTATATCTTATAGGCACATATCAAGTTTTACATATACAGTTTGATACTTTGATGTGAGAGGAGATATCTGAAAATGGAATTTTCTGCACTGACTTTTATTTTGATAGCATTGAGTATTCTGGTGATAGCTATTATTGTTATTCCTCTGGGATTGTTCAGCTACATATATTGGAAGGACAGGCGGCAGTCACAACATGCCATTCTACGTAACTATCCGCTGCTTGGTAAAATAAGATATACCGCAGAAAAAGCCGGTCCGGAGCTGAGACAATACTTATTTGATGCTGATACTGCCGGGAAACCTTTTTCCCGTGATGATTACCGGGATGTGGTGATTCCTGCTAAATATCAGAAAAATATGATTGGTTTCGGTTCTCGACGTGATTTTGAGAAAGCAGACTTCTATGTAAAAAATGCGATGTTTCCCAAACAGCAAGAAGAGCTGGAAGCAGATAATACAAAGCTCATTGATTCCAAAGTTTATGAAGTGAAAGAAGATAATTTGTTAAGCCGGAAAGAAAAATTAAAGAACCAAAAAATGCAGCCGTGGCTCTTAAGTGATAAACATGCAGTCGTTATTGGCCCTTCCTGCAGACAACCCTTCTGCGTGAAAGGCCTGGTCGGGATGTCTGCAATGAGCTATGGAGCACTAGGAGAGAATGCGATTACCGCTTTATCCAAAGGGGTCGGCATGGCTGGCGGTTCCTGGATGAACACGGGAGAAGGAGGACTCTCCGATTACCATTTAGCCGGAAATACTGACATCATAGCCCAAATCGGCCCCGGTCTTTTTGGCGTTCGTACAAAATCAGGTGCTTTTAACTGGGATTTATTGAAAGAAAAAAGCGAAATCCCACAGGTTAAAGCCTTCGAGCTAAAACTTGCACAAGGCGCAAAAACACGCGGCGGGCATGTGGATGCAGAAAAAGTAACAGAAGAAATCGCTGCTATTCGAAATGTCGCTCCTTATCAAGAAATTAACAGTCCCAACCGTTTTAACGAGTTTGATGATGTTCCATCGATGTTCTCTTTTATCGAGCAGATTCGGAATCATACCGGTCTTCCAGTCGGCGTTAAACTAGTCATTGGCAGCCCGCACGATTTAGAAGAGATGGCCAGTTATATGAAGGAAACCGGTGCCGGACCGGATTTCATTACTGTAGATGGATCCGAAGGCGGAACAGGGGCAACCTTCCAAGAGCTTGCTGATAGCGTTGGACTCCCTATAAAATCAGCAGTCACCATCGCTAATCAGACGTTAAAAAAATATGGCGTGCGCGACCGCGTTACACTGATTGCCTCAGGAAAACTTTTTACAGCTGATCGAATCGCTGTCATCCTCGGAATGGGCGCAGACCTTGTCCAGATTGCTCGTGCGTTTATGATTACAGTCGGCTGCATTATGGCACAAATTTGTCATACAAATCGTTGTCCCGTGGGTGTAGCAACAACCGATCCTAAGCTGCAGAAAGCTCTCGTCGTGGATGAAAAAGCTTATCGGGCTTTGAATTATCTGATCACCCTTCGTGAAAGCCTGTTCCGTATTTCCGCAGCGGCAGGCGTCACTACTCCGACGGACATTCGTGCATCACATATTCAATATAAGGATGAATATCAGCGGGTATGGTCGCTGGATGAATTGATTGATAAAGAAAGCTTCTCTGTGACCTTATAGTCCCAATCGAACTACCTGCTCCATGTGCTGTTTAAAATAAATAAAAAGAAGCTCACAGCTGAAATAATAATTTCCCGTGAGCTTCTTATAATTATACGTTTTAACCATACTTTTAACTCTATTGCAAAATGGACACACTATCTTCCATTCATGTGAAGCTAGGCAGTCCTCATCTTAAGCAGCTTCTTCATACGTAATCAGATAGCGATTTACCCTTATTAAACCAGTTACTTATGGTGCAGCTTCCCCGCTATTTTCTCAACAAAATAATCTCCAACTTCTGAAGTACTATGCTTTCCTCCTAAATCTGGTGTGAGCACTTTCTTTTCATCAATTATTTCTTTTATCGTTTCAACAACGACACTTCCCCATTCTTCCTCACCAAAATGCTCTAACATTTGCGCAACAGACCATATAGCTGCAATAGGATTAGCAATTCCTTGCCCAGCGATATCAGGTGCAGACCCATGAACCGGCTCAAACATGGAAGGATAATTTCTTTCCGGATTCACATTCGCCCCTGTCGCTAGCCCCATCCCGCCAGTAATTGCAGCGCCGATATCTGTCAAAATATCTCCAAACAGATTGGAGGTTACTACAATTTCAAAACGTTCCGGCTGCATAACAAAAAACATACTTGCCGCGTCGACTAAATAGGATTCTGTTTTGACATCTGGATATTCCTTCCCTACTTCTTCAAATACTTCATCCCAGAAAACCATCGAATAGTTCAAGGCATTCGCTTTACTGATACTTGTCAGTGATTTTTGTTGCTTACGTGCTTCCTCGAAGGCATATCGGATAATCCGTTCTGTCCCTTTCCGGGAAAAAACACCGGTTTGCAAAACAACCTCTTCTTTTTTTCCTTTAAATAACCAATCCCCGGCGCCGGCATATTCCCCTTCATTATTTTCCCGGATAACAAGGAAATCAATATCTTTCTCTGATTTATTTTTAATTGGCGTCAGTTCTTCATTTAATAACCGCACCGGACGCAGATTCACATATTGATCAAAGCCCTTACGAATTTTCAATAGTAAATCCCAAAGTGAAATGTGATCAGGAACCCCAGGATAGCCTACAGCTCCGAGATAAATCGCATCAAATTCTTTCAATTGCTCTATCCCATCATCCGCCATCATTTTTTGATGTTCTATGTAGTACTCACATCCCCAAGGAAAACGTTCAAATTCAAAAGAAAGTGTATTATCCAGCTTCTCGATGGCCTGCAGCACTTTTACACCCTCTGCTACAACTTCCGGTCCTATTCCGTCTCCTGGAACAAGCGCTATTTTCCATTTTTTCATTAAAAACCCTCCACCCTATCGTTAATCTATTCATTTTATCTTGACCTAGCTTTTTCCAAAGTAAAAATCTGTTTCCATTCCTTTGCCGCTCAAAAAAGAGATGCTATCTATCAGAGCAAGATATGTAGTTATTATACCACTTGAGAATACGTTTACATAATAAAGTAAGATAATCCTTGTTTCTCTGACCACACATTTTCTGAACGATGATAGAATATATAGATAAATAGGATTTTAGTTTTTTTATTTGTTGTAAGATGAAATACCAAATGAATTGCAATCAGAAATCGCCTTATGTGATGGAGGGAATAAAATGAGTATTCTATGTATCGGCCAAGCTGTTTATGATATAACTTTTCCTGTCGACACACCGATTGTTGAAAATCAAAAATACCGTATCCCGCAACGAATAGAATGTATGGGAGGACCAGCTGCAAACGCTGCTTATTTGTGCGCATTATGGGGAAGCAGAACGTCACTTATCACTCGTATTGGAAATGACTTATTTGGAAAGAAAATTCTAGAACAATTAGAAAGTGCCGGGGTCGATGCCACCTCTTTAAAAGTAGATGAACAACTAGCTACCAGCATCAGCTCCATTATAGTTAACCAAGAAAATGGACATCGGACCATCCTTAATACGCCTTTGCCTCCAGAAAATTATGAGCCTGCTTGGCCAGCCCATTCACCCGATGTGATTCTTATGGACGGATATGAAAAAGAATGCGCTCTTCAAGCATTTCAAAAATACCCAACAGCTATTACGTTAATGGATGCCGGGACGTTTAAACCGGAGCTTTTAGATATTATTAAAGCTGTTGATTATCTTGTCTGTTCGAAGGATTTCGCCTATCAATATTGTGGGATAGCGATTGATATGAATCATAAAGAGACCTGGCGGGACACTTTTTCAAAACTGGAGAAAATCAACCCAAATACTATCGTGGTAACGCTGGGGAGTGACGGAGCTATGTATAAAAAGGAAGATACAATCTATTACATTCCTGCATTTCGTGCAGACACGGTGGATACTACTGGAGCAGGGGATATATTCCACGGTGCTTTTGCTTATTGCTTAGAGAATCATTTTTCGCTAAAAGATACGGTACGGATTGCTTCGCTGGCAGCATCGATTTCTGTTGAAACCCTTGGCGGACAACTCTCCATTCCGAGTTTGGAAAGCGTGAGAAACAAAAGAGATGAGTTAGGTTTGGAGATGGATATCTAATCGCCTTCTATTGGATATTTTAAAAACGGTTAAGACAGGATATGAACTGCCTTAACCGTTTTTATTTCATGATGCATGCAGCTTCAACCAAGCTTGATGATGATTACTTGCTTAACGCTTTCCGGATCCTCGCTATCTTTCCTTGATCCATCCCTTCTTCAAATGACTGATTATACCTGACACCACTGCCAAAATGATATTCCTTCGCTTGAATCACTTCATGCAGAGTAGCTATATTCTCTGCATTCAGACCGCTTCCCGGCAAAATATTTGGTCCTTGCAATTTGCTCTGCAATTGAACCAGTTCAAGCAGCATATCCTTTCCGTCAGTACAATCCGCTGCACCGCCAGAAGTTAGGATTCGCTTAATATTTTTTCGATAAGGTACCAGTGTCCGGTAAGCTTCTATTTGATTGCGAGTATCATCAAAAGCACGATGAAACGTCACATCCAAATCAGGGAATTGGCTGCATAAATCATCTAAAAAGACAGTATCTATTGTTTTATGTTCTGTCAGCGCACCAATTACAATCCGCTTATACCCCATCTCATAGAGTAAAGAAATATCCTTTTTCATTGCCAATTTATCTTCTGCACGATACATAAATCCATAAGGATGCGGTCTAATCATTACTTGAACAGGTATTTCTACGCTGTTCATTACGTGGTGGACCGTTCCATAAGAAGGTGTCAGGCCGCCTAATTCAATCGCCGAAACCAGCTCTAATCTTGTGGCACCAAGCTCTTCAGCTTCTTTTGCATCTGCTGCATGTTGAACGATACATTCTATCATGTTAGAGGTCCTTTCTGTGTTTTGTTGTGGGTTTATGCCGGTCATTTAATGATTGCCTTATACCTTCTTCTATAATTCGATTTAAATAAGTATTTTGCTTTCACAAACAGCGTTAGCATCCGCTGTACTAACTTCATGCCGTATTCTCTATATATAATAAAAATGTTTCTTAGTTGTTTTTAAATGTAAACTGGAGTTATTTACTTCTTCAAATGGTTATCATCCATAAACGCATCAAAATCACTATAGCTGTCTTTCTCTATTCGTTGCTGATTATATTTCTGATATGCTTCTATCGCCGTTTGGTCAGCGACAGCCTTTGCCACCCTTCCAGCTCCCTGCAGGATTTCCCGCTCATCAAATTGCAAAAATGCATCCAATCTCTTTTTCCAATCCGCCATATACATTGGTTTCCTGCGCTCTGCTTGATCTTCTGCATAGTCTAAGTATCTTGTGACAATCCGATTTAACGATTTGATTTCTTTCTCTGTCAAATAATTCTTGGCCACTGTCACATCCTGTCTGCGAACCTTCTCTCCTTTCCAAGAAGTAAGCCCCATATTCTCCTTTTCTGCATTTGCTCTGCTTTTAATCAATTCAGCAGCAGTTTGACCATGAATAGCATAGTGAAGCTTATTTTGTACGGTTGCAAAAAATTCTTGTGTGATATCTGCGTTAGGAGTATAGTCAATTGAACTCGCATAAATATCTGTGATTTTTTGATAGAAACGTCTTTCGGAAGCACGGATATCACGGATTCTTTCAATCAGTTCATCAAAATAATCTTCGCCTAAATTCCGCATGTCTTTTAAACGTTCATCATCCATTGTAAATCCTTTAACAAGGTATTCATTCAAACGTTCTGTAGCCCACTGACGGAACTGGGTGCCCCGATGGGAGCGAACACGATAGCCGATGGCGATAATCATTTCGAGATTGTAATGCTTTGCTTTATAATTTTTACCGTCATTTGCAGTTGTCAAGTAAAACTTGACAACTGCATTTTCATCTAATTCTCCTTCTTCAAATATATTTTTTATGTGGAGACTTATATTTTGTTTTGTTGATTGATACAGCTCAGCAATTGCCTTTTGCGTCATCCAAACCGTTTCATTCTCTAATCTGACATCTATTTTTGTATTTCCTTCTTCGGTTTGGTAGATTAAAATATTGGATTCATCGTTATTCATTGTTTCTGCTCCTTTCGCTTCGAGAGTAGGAGAATCTATTATTTCTATACAGTTATACAAAATTCCAAGATAACCTAAGATGTATGAAACAGTCTTTTTTAATAGAGTATAAAGTACTTTGTTAGATCATTTATTAATATATCTACACGTTGATTTTTAAGTTCTCTCAATAACATATATATCTATTCAATTATAGCATCAGAGCTATAATTTTGTAGCAATATGGCCTCACCTTTACTTCAAAACCATTTTCACATTAACTTATTTTATCTAAGTATCGATATATTAATTTGGGGATGAATAAGGAATAACTTATCATAGAAAGGGTAAAGTTTGGCAGTTCTTCATATAAGTACGATTCAAAAATGTATCTTGCTTGTGATTTCACTAAAATCTACAAGGGATTTAACTGCTTGATCGTCCTTGCCAGTCTAATTTCAATCTTAAATGTAATGCGCTTCGTGAAATCACGTACATTTGATATTTAATAGAAATAGAGCGGATAAATCACAGCAGAGTTAAAATAGCTGTGCTCACTATTTTCACAAAACAGTGATGACACAGCTATTTTTTATCTTAACAATCCTATTTTCATCTCAAACCCAAAACATATTCACTCCCCAAGCCGCCGGTCAATCTCCCCAATAACCCCAGGCAGCTCACCAATAGTCCGAATCGTAAAATCAGCCCCGCGCTCTACAAAAGTCTTCTCTACCCGGGCAATCCATTCCTCCTGCTCCGCTTCAGATATCGCGTCAAATTCTTCTTCACTTAGCCCCATTTCTGAGCTGCCGACAACAACCGCAACAGCCCAAACACCAGCATTTAATGCCTCATCGATATCCGGAATCGTATCTCCCACTTTGACGACATGACCAGCTGCTGTTAATTTCAATGCTTCCATATTTCGGTAAATCATATATGGATATGGTCTTCCCATTCCGCTTGTCCCGTCTGCTGTCATATAAAAGTCTGGATGATATCCCTTTTTCTCTGCTTCTGGAGCAACAATATCCATCATTTTTTGCGTATAGCCGGAGGTAGAGCCGATTTTTAGGCCTTGACTTCTTAACTGTTCTATCGTTTCCAGCACCTCTGGTTTCGGATCTGTGTACATTGCTAATGTTTCTAGGAGAGCAGCTTCAAAACCAACATATAAGTTCTCTACATCTTGTTCGGTGAATTCCTGGCCGTACTTTTCATTCCATAATGCTGTAATTCTCGGCATAGATAACATCGTCCGAATATGATCAATCTTTGTTAATCCCATTGGTTCTCTTGCCTCTTCTATGGTAACTTCAATGCCCGCATTTTCAAAAACTGTTACAAATGCGTGTACCGGTGCAAAACAGCCAAAATCAATCGTTGTCCCTGCCCAATCAAATATAATGCCTTCTACTTTTTTCATTTTACCACTGCTCCCATATATTCTTGGATGACGCTGCATAATCTTTTTATATCTTCTTCGTAGACTTCTCCGATATTGCCGACCCGGAACGTATTTATTTCTGTCAGCTTGCCTGGATAAAGAACAAAGCCTCTTTCCTTCACATAATGATAAAAATCTGCAAATTCAAATGTATCATTTGGAAATAGAAATGTTGTAATAATTGGTGACTGTCTCTCCCCCGGGATATACGGTTGGAATCCAAGCTGTTCTAAACCTTCTCGCAGCAGCTGATTATTCCGCTGATAGCGCTGGAACCTGGCCGGTATTCCTCCCTCTGCCATTAATTCGTCGATGGCTTTAGAAAATGCTGCTACAACATGGGTTGGCGAGGTATAACGCCATTTTCCGTCCTTATTCATTTCCTTCCATTGATCATATAAATCTAAGGATAGACTATTTGCATTCCCTTCACAGGCCTGTAATTTATCCAATTTCGCAATAACAAATCCAAATCCAGGCACGCCCTGAATACATTTATTTGCGCTGCTGATCAAAAAATCTATTCCTAACGCCGGAATATCCATCTCAATACCTCCGAAACTGCTCATCGCATCAACAATCAGTGTTTTCTGATAAGCTTTAGCAAGTCTGGAGACCCTTTCCAATGGATTCAATATGCCGGTTGTTGTTTCACAATGCACCATCACCACGTGTGTAATCGCAGCATCATTCTCTAAAATGTACTTTAACTCCAATTCATCGGGGTAGGCATTGTAAGCAACATCGTAATGCTTATAATGTAAACCGATATAATCCGCCATTTTTACAATTCTTTCTCCATACGTACCATTCGTGATAATCAATGCTTTATCCTTCTTATTCATGGCTGTGGTCATCACCGATTCCACAGTAAATGTTCCGCTTCCCTGCATCAATACCGTTGTATAATTCTCTGGGGAAGCCTTCGCAAGCTGAAGCAGCTGCATACGGATTTTCTGAGTGATATCCTTGTAGTCCTGGTCCCATGTGCAGCGGTCAAAGAGCATCTCCTCTTTCACCGTATTTGTGGTTGTTAATGGACCCGGTGTTAATAATTTATATTGTTCCAAAATACATCGCTCCTTGTTTACAGATTAGGAAGGCTTTAACTTTGTAATCCCTTTGTGATTTTCTTAATAACTTCATTCAATTCCCTACTTGGCAGAGTTAAAGAATGCTTGATGCTGCTCCAATAGTTCTACATTTAATGGCTGGTCAAATGTTTTAGGATGCGCCGGTTCATGCGTTTCATCAATTGTTTCTCCTTTATAAAGTGCTACCGGATAATAAGTTAACAGCTCTTCTCTTGCATCTGTTGAAATGACCTCTGCCATTTCCATTGCTTTTTGTGATTTTTCGTCATCCTCCTTGTTTACAACTGCTGCTGCTTCTGTCAGTGAAAAGTTCCCTTCTGCCGGATCAACAAAATCAATTGGTGCTCCAGATTCCTTCGCTGCAACTGCCTGATGTCTCAGTCCGAACCCGGCAGCAACTTCCCCTGCCTGTACTTTGCTGATTGGACCTGAACCAGAGCTTTCCAGATGTGGTCCTACATTTGCGATTAAATCTTGGAGAATTGCTTTCCCCTCTTCTTCTCCATATTCACTGATTACCGCCTGTACCATCAGCCATGCTGTGGAAGAGTCTTCAATGTTCGGAATCGATACAAGACCTTCATATTCAGGCTTTGCTAAATCGGCAATACTTTCTGGAGCCTCCAAACCATGCTGTTTGAGTACTTCCGTGTTTACAAAAATAGCACCTGTATTTCCTAAAACCGGCGTATAATAAGACGGGTGCTCTTCTAATGCCTCTGCTTCAAAGGTTAAGTCCGCAAACATCTCATTCTGTTCCTGGGCACTGTCCAGGAAATAAGAGCTCATGGTAACCACATCTGCTTCTATTTGATCTCCTTCTGCCAGCAGCTTACCTCCCAGTTCAGATGTACCTTGCGACTGCAAAATATATTCTCCTTCATAGCCTGCAGCGTCCAATGCTGTTTCCATTGCTGCGGTTGCTTCCTCATCTGCATTGGTATAAATCACAACATCGTCACTTCCTTGCGCCCCGCATCCCGCTAAGGTAAACGCTAAAGCCATTCCTGCTCCGATGATCGATTTTTTCATGGTGTTCAACATGTTTTCCCCTCACTTCTTATAAATTTCTACTTTTTTTTGAAGAACTTCACATACCGATCTAACTAATAAATTGGTTAAGAATATAAGCACCGATAAAACGAATATTTCATTGAACTGGGCAAAATGCTGCAGTTCATTAATTTTACTTGCGACAACCGTTGTCTGAGCGGATACCAGAAAGATAACACCGCTGATTGTAACCATTGCATTCATAAAATAGTAGCTGAACATCTCTAAAACGGTAGATATGGAGTTTGGCAGAATAACGCGATATACCGTTTTGACCCAGCTGTCCCCCAATAATTCTCCGGAGGTCTCCCAGCCAGGATTCATTTTTGTTAAGGCATTTTTCGCCATTAAATAGGGTGTTGTAAAGTAATGCATGATATTACATAAAACAATGATAAGAAAGGTTCCTTTTAAACTGCTCTCATTAAAAAGCAGCAAATAGGATAATCCAAGAACCATACCAGGCACTGTATTGGTAACCATCGAAAAGACATCGACCGTTTGCTTCCCTTTTAATTTGGTACGCGCATTAAGGAGCGCCGACCCATATGCGATAACCGTTCCCAACACTGCTGTTAAAACTGCAACAATCAGTGAATTTCTATAGACTGAGATAAGATCATTGGACTGGAAAACACCAGTGATATGATCCCATGTAAAGCTTAAATCGTAAGGGAATGCCGTCACAAACGGTGCAATAAACATGACTGCAAATATAGAAAGCATCGCCAGCAAAATAATCGCGGAAATAACGCCATAAAAGCTGTCTCTAAATTTGCTTGGCGTTAATTCTGTTTCACTGAACTTATCATAATGAAAATTAAATCTCTCCAGATAGTTCAGCAGAAAAATTCCGATGACAGCCGGAAATAACATCAGGACAGCAATCACAGCACCTTCACTAAAGTCAGGAATTGATCCAAGCATCGCTTGATAAAGCTGTGTGGCAACAACATCGTAGGTACCGCCTAACGATGCCGGGATGCCAAAGTCTGTGAAACTGAGAATAAACGATAAAACAAACGCTCCTCCCAGGGCTCCTAGCAAAGGACGGGTAACGGTGTTCCAAAAGCTTCTCAAGGTTCTGTCGCCCATTAGCTTCGACACAATGATAAACTTTTTATCGATATACTTAAACGAGTTATGAATCAATAGAAAAGCCGCCGGCAATGTATAGATGACATATCCAATCAGCAATCCATTGAAGCCATAGATTTCAAATAGATTTCTGCCAAAAAGCTTTGTCAGTAACCCCTGATTCCCAAAGGTGTACATAATAGCAAACCCGTAAGTAATCGTAGGAATCAGCATGGGAATAAGAATACCGATTTTGACAGCACCCTTTAAAGGCTGATAGATTTTTGTACAATTCACTGCATATGCTAAAGCAAATGCCAGCGTCGTTGTGATAATCGCTGTAACACCGGAAACCTTGAAACTATTTCCTATTGCATGGATTAAGGCGTCATTGCTCAAAGATGCTATATAATTTGAAAGCCCTATCCCTCCATCTTCCGTCATAAACGAACGAAGAAATAAAACAATCAATGGAATGAACAGAAAAGCAAAAAAGAGTAATAGGATGATGATAAAGATAATCCGTATTTCTGGTTTTGCATTACGCATACTTTTCACCAAACAGATGAAAGATATTTTGCCGTTTAATTTGAAGCTGTCTCAAGATAAACTCCTTTACAAAATCATTTTTCGGCTGGTTAATAATTTCAAATGGTGTTCCAAACTGTGAGATATTTCCCTGATTTATAATCAAAATCTTATCGGAGATTGTTAAAGCTTCCTCCGGGTCATGCGTCACAATAATTGTTGTCAGATTAAATTCCTTGGCAATCGACTTAATCCTTTCTTTAATCGATTCCTTAATCACACCATCTAACGCACTTAACGGCTCATCCAAAAGTAACAGCTTCGGCTTCGTTACAATCGTTCTTGCCAAGGCAACCCGCTGCTTCTGTCCTCCTGACAGCTCGCCAATTCTCTTTTTCAAATGCGGCTTCAGCTCTAAGAAATCAATATATTCCCTGACCTCCTCTGCTGATGCACCCTCTTTTTTATTGCGTAATCCATATACAATATTTTCATAAGCATTTAAATGTGGAAATAACGCATAATCTTGAAAGACAATATTAAAACCGCGATTTTTCATAGCTACATGACTTACATCCTCGTTATTAAAAATAACTTTTCCCTGATCAATCTTGGTTAACCCCAAGATAATATTTAATAAAGTTGTCTTTCCGCTTCCACTCGGTCCAAGCAGCGATACAATTTCACCGCTATTAATTGTAAGGTCGATATTTTCTAATACAACTTTCTGGTCGAATTGTTTGCTGATATTTTGTAATTCTAACAACATGACCACCTCCTCTGAGTTACCCCCAGCATATAAAATAAGTATTAAGATAAATCAGTTATTTTATTAAGAATCTGTAAATTATATATAAATTAAGCATAATTTGTGCATAAATAATAACTATATATTTTTATACTTATGCATGTTTCATTCAATTTTTTGTAAAAACCGATTGATTATCCTGCAAATTATCCGTAAACTAGCTTTAAAGAATAGACTAATAACAACGTTACATGAGGAGGATAAAATGCTTCCAGTTGAGAGACAAAAGAAAATAATTGATTTGTTAACAGTTAAAAAAGTACTGAAAATGCCTGAGCTTCGGGAAGAAATGGGAATTTCTATTGATACATTGCGAAGAGATATCAGTGCGCTTGCCGAACAGGGAAAAATCAAAAAAATATACGGCGGCGTCAAATTGGCAGAACCAAAGTTTGGTGAAGTTTCTATGGAAGAACGCATGATCAGACATCTAGAGGAAAAGACAGCAATTGCAAAAACATGCGATGAACATATCGAGGATGGAGACTGTATTTATTTGGACAGCGGTTCGACGACGTATCAAATTGCAAGGTATATTAAAGAGAAACGAAACCTGACTGTCATTACAAACTCTGTCCCTGTCATACTTGAATTAATGAACAGCAATGTCGAGCTCATCGTTATTGGGGGAAAGGTCAGAAAGAATGAACGCTCTGTTGTCACCTATGATTATTTATTTAACTTTCATCAGTTAAACATACAGAAAGCATTCATCTGTGCAAGCGGCATTACCATGGAAAAAGGAATTTCAGATTACAACGTGGAAGAAGCACTTGCCCGTAAAAAGATTATTGATATTTCTCATGAAGTCTATGTTGCCGCGGACAGTTCAAAATTTGGAAGGAATGTAACCGTAAATATTGCCGGACTGGATGAGATTGATTATGTTGTGACGGATCAGAAAGCGAGAGAAGAGGTGATAAGGGGATTTGACGAGGTTAAGACAGAGTTGATTATTTCTAAGGAATAACTAAAAGCACCTATCAGCATGAAACGTCCAAATGCAATTTGATAGGTGCTTTTCCCCTGACTACTATTCTAATTCTCCAATCTCAGCTATACAAGAATCCAGCACATCCCTATCCAGACTCTCCCAATCAAATTGCTCCATCAGCGTTTTTTCAGAACTTCCCTTAACAGCATCCTCTATTAACATAACATCATCATCCCCTATAGAAAATCTGGCGACGATATTTGTTTCTGTAAATAGCGTTTCCTCCTGTTGTCCCCATTCCTCCTCCAGCAGAGAAACATCCAGAACTTGAAAAGGAAATGCTTCAAAAAGCATATCTATATCGTCCCTCTGTAGACATGCATTTAATAAATCCGTTTTCATTTTATTATTCTGATTCAGCGGCTGCATATTCTCCCCCTCATCATTCCGCTGCTCTGCTATAGACGACGTCATATTCTTAAGTGAAAGGATTCCGTTTTTCTCTGTCAAAACCATATAAAAACTGCTCGCTACTAAAATAAAGCTAATGAATAATAAACTTGCTGTGCCAGGTGTAATTGCCTCTTTTTTTACAAAAAATAACCTGCTGACTACGACTGATAAATAGATGATGAATGCCATTAATCCTGCTGTAAGCAAAAGGATTGGCCAAATATCCATTCCTCTCTCCTTTCTCCTCGCAGAAGCATGAGGGGAGTACTTTTATAATTCGCATCGATTAACCTGATACAATTATACTATATTACAGGTTAATTATTTCATTATTTTCATAAATAAAGCCTTTATAACTATAAATAATTTCCCTAAAAAGGAATATAAACCTAGTAATGTATCTTTTTTTTTTGATGATTTCCATCAACTAAAAAATAATGACTCCTCCGCACAGAAACAGCAAGCGGAGAGTCATTATTTTTCATTCTAATCGCTCATTCTATTTCATTCCTCTGGAGTCAACCTCAGCTCCAGTCCCGAAGTTTCATCCAGCCTCGTCTCATGATAATTTCCTTCCACCCAGTCACTCATTTGATCCTGATACCATTCACTCTTAAAATGACCATCCTGACCTGGACCGACAATATGATATCCGGCATGCATATCGTTCGTATCTATTACAAACCGCCAGGAAGCACCGTGGTCGACCTCGCCTGTTTCGGAATGATAGCTGGCAGCCATAGGCGTCATGCCGCTTCCTCCAACAGGTAAAGCATCCTCACGATTAAAGAAAAACGCTAAAAATGGGCTGATGCCTGATAATGGATGGTTAAATTGCACTTGATGATAATCGCCCCATGCCCAGGCAGACATATCTTCTCCATGTTCTTCTGTCAGTTTTTCTACAGTTGTTTTCAGAGAATTTGCCAACACCTCTTCCAATCCGCCATTTTCTTCTATCCAAATGGAATCCTCTCCATGAAAAGCTGTGCGCAATAGATTTTCCGTTGCTTGGGATTGTATGGAAAATAAACCTCGCATGGTGCTTGGTATTTCTTGACGGTAGATACGATTTTGAATTTCCCGCATCCAACGTTCAAAGATAAGTGGCTGCGGTGCGTCCTTATCCATAACAAAATCCCAATTAACCAATAATTGTAACGCATCCTGCTCTTGCTCTGTTAATACTTCACCAGCTAGCACGTCTTGAAATAAAGGAACAAATTCCCGGGCTCTTAAATCGGTCTGGTCCATTTGCAAATTCTGCATTTCTTCTACGGTAAAATCATTCCCTGATTCCAGTACCTCCGCAATCCGCTCATAGCGATAAGGCTGTGCCCACACGTTACTGATATGATAAGGATAATCATCTGGAGCAACCTTATTATTAGCTGTTGCAATAAAACCCTTCTCCGGATTAACAACCGAAGGCAATTCATCGAATGGAATAAAGTCCTGCCACTCATTCTCCGCTTCCCAGCCATTCAGCGGCAGTAAAGCATCTTTCCCGTCTTCATAAATAGGAATTTTACCATTTGCTTTAAAGGCGATTGTGCCATCATTCGATGCAAACACAAAATTCTGTGCGGGAACAAGGAACTTCTCCAGCCCCTCTTCAAATTCCTTCCAATCGGCAGCACGATTCATTTCCATGATTGCTTCCAATTCGGTACTAGGATCCAACGCCGTCCATCTTAAAGAAAGCACTGTATCCGCTCCGGTATCTTCCGCAAATTCCGAAACAATTGGACCATGACGTGTTTTGGTGACTTCATAATCAATGGTTTCTGCGTCTTTTACTTTAATTGGTTCTTCAATCATTACTGCTTCTTCCCATTCATCCTCGTATAAAAATTCATTTGGGTTATCAGGGTTGCGCTTTTCAATATATAACTGCTGTACATCTGGTCCTGTATTGGTCACGCCCCAGGCTATCTGGTCATTATGACCAAGAATAATCCCCGGCACCCCGGCAAAAATAACACCGCCCACATTCAACCCGTCATGAGATTCTAAATGCATTTGCAGCCAAATTGACGGAGTAGCAAGCCCAAGGTGCGGGTCATCTGCTAATAGCGGCATACCAGATGCTGTTTTATCTCCGCTGACCACCCAATTATTACTGCCGTTAAAAGGATGAGGGATCACCGCATGCTCAAAGCTTGCTGCAATATCCAGTTCATCCTCTTGGATGATTGTCGGCCTGTTTTCCGGATAAGCGGGGAATAATTCATATGCCTTTTCCTTGTCATATTTATTCAACAAATAATAATTAAAAGCCTGCTGCTCCCAGTGTCCGCCAAGATCAAACGCCATAAATTTTCCAATCGTTAACGAATCCACCGGCGTCCATTCTTCCGGTTCAAAGTCCATTAATGTGAATTCAATCGGCAGGCTGTTACTTTCCTTCGCTTCTTCCATATACGCATTTACTCCATCGGCAAAGGCTTCCAGAACTTCTATTGACTCATCCGTATACACTTCATACGATTCCTCCGCTGCTCTTCTTAATCCCAGCGTTCGGAAATACTTATCCTGATTGACCGCATCCTCCCCAACGACTTCACTCAACGTCCCGGATGCCTGCCTTCGAGAGAGCTCCATTTGAAACATTCGCCGATCTGCCTGAATATAGCCCTGTGCAATATATAAATCACGGGCGTTATCTGCTTGAATATGCGGAACCCCGTCTTCATCGGTTATCACCGTGACTTCATTCTCAAGGATGGAAAGCTCCATCGTCCCCTCTGTGGTTGGCAGCGATTTGTTTATGTATCCGTTTACAAACAAAGCAACAGCAAGACCCAGGACAATAATAAATCCTAATATACCAATTGATATTTTCTTTTTACGGAATCTTTTTTTCTTAGATAATGTTTCGTAGGCTTTCTTTCTCTTTGCCAATTAATAAATCCCCCTTTGCAGCACATGGTTTAATATCTCTTTTAAAAAAATCATAGCATGGCGGATTAGGATGTCAAGACTGTTATATGGTCTTAGTTTTAGATTCATAAACACATTTTTTATAAGGCAATAGGAAAGTTGATTTCCTCTTTAACTGATTATTTAGAAAGTAGTCCGTTGCCTTTTACTTTTTCTCTTCTCTCCTTCAAAAGATCATAACACTATATATTATAAATTTATTTGAAGCAATCTAAGCAAAGTGATGAAGATTACCGATATTTAAGAAGAGTTTTAAACATCTAAAGATTTGATCATTTAGATATAAACACATTTGCCAAACAAATAGGTGAATACAATCACCTCCCTATTGGACCTGCTATTTCATCTTTTTAGGCCTTATCTGTCATGATTTTGCGGACAGGAGTGATATTAAAAGATTACTGAAGCACATTCAATAAAACAGAAAAAAGAGTGAAGTAGGGTGTGGAAAAATACTTCTTGAGTTTGAATTAGAGACTAATTCTTTTTCTTAGTTCCCAAAGCTATCGTTATTTAATAGAGGCACACCTTTACCTTAAGTCGATCTAAGTTCGATGAACCTTTGATGGTAAAACAGATGATTAGTCAGTCATGGCGCACAAAAACTGAATCGAATAATAATTTATATTATATTCTTCTCAATATTTTGAGAAGGGTACATAATCACACATATGTAGTACTATCACCAGTAAATATGTAAAAAAGCAGTTAAGAGTTAAATAAATCTCATTCAAATTAGCAGGTGAGATTTATTTAACTCTCATAGTATAATTAGTTTTACAACTCTCGAAAGTAGAGATAGTTTAAGTTAATACTCATATAACATTTATAGAATATTAGCAAGACCTCTATTTATAACAGTACAATTACGAATTAATAGTCTACTTTAAACATATATCGTCTAGTTGGTAAAGGATGATTTCTTACTTCAGCTAAAGCAACCGCATGTAAACGTAATACATAATTAATTACCATAGGTGCTAAATAGCCCTTTATGTCATCATCCAAATCAGATAAATCTAAACACGCTGCATCAATAGTTAATAGTTTATCTGTATACTTTTTCAAAAAAACTTCAGCTCTTTCTTCTAATGGTCTAGTTTCATCTAAACCTTTTAATAATATAAATGGAACATCTTTATCTACAATTTCAAATGGTCCATGGAAAAATTCACCCGCATGAATTGGATGTGAATGAATCCATTGCATTTCCATTAAAATACAGTCAGCAAACGTATATGCAATCCCGTAATTAGAACCACTTGCTATTGTATAAATAATATTTTCATCTTTGACTTTTTCAGCATACTCTTTTGCTTTCGCTCTATATTGTACATTAGCTTTATCAAACGCTTTTTCTAAACCTTCCAAGCTATTTATCAATTTATCATATTTCTGATTATTCTCCTTAATACTTAATAACTTTAATGTTAAACGATATAGTATGCCATAGTTCATGATTTCTGAATATTGCTCTTTACTTCCAGCAGGTGCCCAGCTGTAATTAATAGTATAATTAGAAGCTCTTTTTAACGGTGCGTCTTCAATATACATTAATGAAATTGTCAAAGCTCCTTTATCTTTGGCAAATTGAGCTGCATCCGTAGTTTCTGGTGTTTTTCCTTTATGTGAACATAAAATAACTAAGGACTTTTCATTCAATGTTCCAGGATTTAAGTGAATAAATTCGTTCGAATTATACACTTCTGCTGTAATTTTTTTTGCCTCACGATCAATTAAATATTTACTTGGCACCATTAATGCCCGTGAACCACCGCAAGCTACTAAAAACACTCTTTCTATTTCTCTTTGTTCGTAAGCCTTAAATACTGACTCTAATTGTTCTAACGTTCTTTCTTTATTTTCTATCATTAATAACACCTCTTATTATATTATATTATGTCTTATATTGTTATATAAAATGATAGGCTGCTTTCTATATAAAATGAAAACAACCTTACACACCTAAAAGAACATTCATATAAGTTTGTTTGAAAATAGATTCTATTATTATTTCTAAATATAGTTTAAAATACTAAAATTACATTTTATTAGAAAACTACAATAAAGAAATAAGTTTCAACTGATTAGATATTTGGCTAACTATCCCTGAATGAGTAGTGTCAAATATCCTACCTTGTCAGAGATTCAATCTTTTAAGTTAACATAGAGAATACTTCTAAGGAATTGCTTTTCAATAAATTATTTTATAAGTTTATAAAAGTCTATAATTGTACTATAAATCAATATCAATTTTAATTATTTCATCATTTCTTTGTACTGTAGGTAATTTGATTTTCACAATTTAACTACTTAACTTTTTTATTCTATTAATACTATCAAGTATACCTTTCTCAGGGTTCCAATTATATTTTGGTGAGATTAATTCTAAAGTCAAATAACCATCGTAATTTAATTCCTTTAAAATTTTTATATAATTATCTAAATTAAAAGTCCCCTCTCCCCAAGCTAAATGAGCAGTAGTTTTAGCATCTCCATCAACAAAATGTATATGTGATAAATCACTACCAAATTCTCTATAATCTTCCAATCGATCCCCTACAAACTCTAATAAAACTGTGTCAGCCATCACTTTTAAATTAGAAGAGTTTATTTCTTTATACATTTTTCTTAGTGTCTCCATATCAGTAATTATATTGGACCCAATTGTAGACATTTGTTCTAAAAGAAGCGTTACATCTTTTTTCACAGCTTCTTCTGTCAGTATACAAAGTGAGTCTGAAGCTCTTTTCCATGCTTCTTCAATTGATTCATTATAGAACCCATAACCAACAGAAACTAATAATTGCTTACATTCTAGCGTAGTTGTAACATCTATACATTTTTTAAAGTATTCTATACTTCTATTTCGTACAACATCATCTTTTGCTGAAAGATTAATAGGGTATATGCACTGTTCAGGCGTAAAACAAACTAATTCTAAATTTCTATCTTTAATATCCTTTTTGATTTTTTTTATGTCTTGATAAGTAGCATCATCAACATAGAGGTGCGGCACCCCTCCCCATAGTTCAATTGCTCCTAACTCTAATCTTAAAGTGGACTCTAAAAAATATTCAAATGAATACCTGTGATAATGCTGATTCATATTTGCTAACTTCAAAAAATCACCCACTTTTATTATTTTTATTCTCCAATTACTTCTAAATAGATCTTCCTACGCTTAGGTCCATCATAATCAGCAAAATAGATATCTTGAGCACCTCCAGAAATTAGTTCCCCATCCATTATAACGAACATACAACTGTTTCCAGTCAACATTGATTTTAAATGTGATGGTGAATTACTACCCGTGGCGCCATAGGATGGTAAAAAGTGAGCATGGGCATATGGAGCATCATCTGGAATTAATCTTTCTAAAGTTTCTTCAATATCTGTTTCAACACATTCTAATCCTTCATTCACCATAATACCGGTAGTTGTATGTGCTGAAATTACAGCAATGAGACCATTATTAACATTTGCTTCTTTAACAAACTCACGAACTTTATCAGTAATTTTAATCATTTGAAACTGTTTTTCTGTCTGAAGAATAAATGTAGAAATTTTAATCATTAGTTACCATCCTCTCCTAACCTAAAAATTTCTCAGCATTTCCACTCAATATTTTATTTAATGTCTTCTCTCTGAAGCCAATATTATAGATAGCTGGCAATAAACGCTTAGCTCTGAAACGCGGAGCATTAGTTCCAAACATTACTTTATCCTGTAAATTTCTCTCAATCCATAAAGGACCCATATTCTTAGTAAATAATTGTTTGAAAAAAGAACTTGCATCATCCATGTGTAACAGTGATGTATCAGTATACACATTAGGGTATTTCAAAAGTAACATAATTGTTTCATCAATCCATGGCCAACCAAAATGCGCTAAACAAAATTTAAGTTCTGGATAATTAATTGCAACTTCTTCAAAATTAATAGGTTTTGAGTATTTAGCTGGAGCATCAGGTTGCCACGTCATGCCTGAATGAAAAATAATTGGCTTGTTAAAGGAAATACATGTTTCATAAATTTTTTTCATTTTATCCTCATTGGGATAAAATTTTTGCTTTGATGGATGTAACTTTAACCCTTGTAATTTTAAATCTTTAAACGCATATTCTAATACTTCTATTGCATCATCTCTTGAAGGATCTACACTAGCAAATCCTATAAACTTATCTGGTGCCATATCAATAAGTTTTTTTATCTGTTCATTTGAAATTATATATCCGCCCTGAATAATGGATATATCTTCCGGTAATAGAACTAATTTATCAACCTTAGTATAATTCATTTCTATAAACACTTGTTCTAAAGGATGAGGAGATTGTTTAAAAGTTCCAAATTGATTTTTTCTAAATGCCAATTCTTCTGCACTTTCGACTATGTCTTTGAAATATATAGGATGATGATGGACATCAATAATCATACAAACTCACACCTTCTTAAATAATTGTTTATATATTAATATGGTTCAAATTTACTCACTACTTTAGAAGCAAACTCTGCCCCAATCTCTAGGCATCGCTCTATAGATTTATTGTGTATTACACCAAATATAAAACCTGAACAAAAAGAATCTCCTGCTCCAACAGTATTTACTACAGTTGTAGGAACAATATTCCCTTTATAAAATTCATTACCATCATAAGCAATAGATCCTCTTTCACCTAAAGTAACTACAACTAATTCTGGTCCTTTTAATTGCGCATTTTTCATAAAATTCCTAATATAAGCATCATCTTTAGTATACGAGAAAAAGGCATAATCAATATACTTTAAAGTATTGAAAAACTCCTCACTTACTCTAACTGAGAAATCAAATATAATTTTCGTTCCTCTCTCTTTGAAATAAGACAAATATTCTATCGCTCTACCAGAAAAATTTGTATGAATGTAATCATATTCTGAAAGGGAATTGATATCTTCCTCAGTTAAGAAAAAATCTTCCATTACCCCTTCAATTTTCTCTTTATGAATTCGTTCGTTATTTTTAAGTTCCATTTTAAAAATAGCAGTTGACCCTTCCCTGACCTTTATATGCGAAGTATCAATATTTTCGTTCTTTAGAAAAGTTAACATTAATTCCCCATTTTTATCTGTTCCTACAACTGTAGACATTGCAGTATCTATACCTTTTCTACTTAAATGTACTAGAAAATCAACACTATTTCCTGTTGGGTAAGATTTATTTTGCTCCTCGTAAACATCGATAATACTTAATCCAACTCCAGCAACCCTCAATAATATCCTCCTCTAACTAAAAAACTATTTTCTTAACTCAGCTGTTTTGACCTTATCAATTTGCATACTTAGTTGATTAATAATTACACCATATTCATCTTGAGCTTGTTGAAGATTTATATATCCATTTTTCACATCGGATAAAACAAGGTATTCGTCTCTTTTAAAAGGATCCATATACCCCCCCCCTCCAGGTGTTTTCATAATAACTATACTTCCTTTGTGTACATTCATTGTTACCTTTGGAGGTAAATGAAAAATCTCACTTTTCGAAGTAATATGAATACACTCAGAAGATTTACCATTATTCCCACCGAATAATCCCCAAGGACTTGTCTTTTGTCTTTCCGATGTAATAGTAACAACTAAATTATCCATTAAACTCTCAAATTCTCTTATGATGCCATTTCCACCTCTATACTTGCCGCTACCACCACTTCCTTCATTAAGAGAATACTTTTTAACCAAAATAGGGTACAGTTGTTCTATAACCTCTGTAGGAGTATTTCGCGTATTAGTCATATTGGTATGAACCCCATTCATACCATCCAAACCTTTAACAGCGCCTTGTCCCCCTCCACAAGTTTCAATATAAGAGAAATAATCATTCGTTTCAGAGTTAAATCCTCCAAAATTTATACCATTCATAGAACCTGAACAAGCAGCCATAGCAGATTCCGGTATTATAGGAGCTAATGCACCTAGTATTGCGTCTGTAATTCTTTGAGATGTATTTCCATTTGCATTCGAAACTGCTGCAGGAAATTTAGCATTAACCACTGTCCCTTCTTTGGCATGTACATTGACTGGACGATACGCTCCATCATTTGGAGGTATTTCCGAATCTAATAGAGCTTTTATAACATAATATGCACAAGCACTAGTGACACCTATTGTTGAATTAACTGGTCCATTCACTTGTGGTGATGTCCCCTCAAAATGTATATCTATATTATCTCCTTTTACACTTACCTGAACTGCTATCTTTATTAATTCTCTTGAAATACCATCGCCCTCAAGGTAGTCTTCAAAATAATATATTCCATCTTTTACTTTTTCTATAGCCTTTCTCATTCTACGTTCTGAATAATCCATTAATTCTTCCATACAATTTTCTACATATTCAATAGAGTACTTAGCAAACAACTCTTGTAATCTAGTTTCTCCTATTTTATTTGCTGCTAATTGTGCGTATATATCACCTAACATTTCTTTTCCTGTTCTAGAGTTCCTAGTCAATAAACGAAGAATTTCTTCGTCCATTTCTCCCTGTTTTCTTATTCTCACTGCAGGAATTCTTAAACCCTCTTGAAAAATTTCAGTTGTTTCAACAGAGCAACTACCAGGTGACATTCCTCCAACATCAATATGATGAGCTATATTACCTGTGATTGCTACTAATTTATCTTTAAAAAAAACTGGTGAAACCATAAATATATCTGGTAGATGAGAACCACTTATATAAGGATCATTTATTAAAATTGCATCGCCATCTTTAAGGTTTTCTGGAGGGAATATTTTCAAAACTTCTTCCACCACAGAAGGCATTAATCCTAAATGAAGTGGAATATGTTCAGCTTGAGCAACTAGCTTTCCTTCTTTCGTATAGATTGCTGTAGAACAATCCATTCTATCTTTAATATTTGTAGATAATGCTGTTTTTATTAAAGCTACCCCCATTTCTTCAGCAATAGTATGAAAAGCATTCTTCATTACTTCAATTGATATTGCATCAATTTTTTTACTCATGTTTAACCTCCTTGTACTGAATTAGTAAATTTAATTATTAAGTTATTATAAGAGTCTGTTTGACCAAATTGATTAGGACCAATAATTATTGTAGAATCTAGTTGTTCAATAACTGCTGGACCTTCTATAATACTACCAGTATAAAGATCTGACCTTTTATAGACATTTGTATTATGAAATTCTCCCTCAAAAAAAACTTTCCTATTTTCTAAAGGTTCAATAAATTTATCAATATTAGAAATATTATTAGCTTTAAAGTTTATTTGAGATATTTCTCCAATGGCTTGCATTCTTATATTTACTAGTTCAATAACTTCATCTTTTCTGCTAAATCCATATACTTTATTGTGCAAATCATGAAAACGCTCAATTGCATTATTTATCTCTTCATGTGTAATATTCATACTATTAATAGGGACTTCCATTTCGTATGCTTGATTTACATACCTTAAATCCAAGGTGATCTGTAATTTAACCTCCGTTTCCTTGAACCCTTCTTTTCTAAGTTGGTTTAATGCTTCTTTGGTTAAATTATTAGCGATAATATTTATTTCATTTAAATTTAGATTTGATGTATTCGATAGCACTGTCTGCACTAAATCATGCTTAACATCTGCCATTAGCATCCCCATTGCACATGCAATACCTGGATTTGAAGGTATTATAATTTCACTTGAACCAAGTTCTTTAGCAATATCCATTGCATGTAATGGTCCTGCGCCTCCGAAAGCAACTAATGAAAAATCTCGAGTATCGTGCCCCTTTTCAATAGATACAACTCTAATCCCTCTTACCATATTTGCATTAACTACTTTCAAAATACCCTCAGCAGCTTCTTCGACTTTAATGCCTAGGGGATCGGCAATTTTTTCTTTCATCATTTCTTTAGCTAACTCTAAATTCATTTTCATTTTACCGTTTAAAATATAATTAGGATTTATTCGACCTAATATAACATTTGCATCAGTTACAGTTGGTTGTAGCCCACCCTTGTTATAACTTACTGGCCCCGGATCTGCTCCAGCACTTTGTGGCCCAACACGTAATGCACCTCCTGAATCAATCCAAGCAATGCTTCCGCCTCCAGATCCTATAGTATGCATCTCAATCATCGGAAGTTTAATAGGAATACCACCAACTTCACTTAAAGTAGTATATTGTACTTCTCCACCATCTATTAAAGCGGTATCCAGGCTTGTTCCTCCCATGTCTATCGTAATAAGATTTTTATATGGTGTAGTATCTGTAATTAATTTCCCTGCCAAAATACCGCCAGATGGTCCAGATAAAACAGTGCGGGCAGGTGTACCCATAGCGCTTTTCGCAGTAATTACACCACCATTTGATTGCATAATATATAAATCTGAAGATACTTTTTGCTCAATTAATTTTTGATTTAATTCATTTAAATATTTCATCATTTTTGGCATTACATATCCATTCGCTATCACAGTACTAGTTCTTTCATACTCTTTGAATTCTGGTAATACATCACTAGAAATAGTAACAAACACTTCAGGATAGTATTCTTTAATTATTTTCTTTATATTCTTTTCATGCTTCGGGTTAATAAATGAATTTATCAAACATACCGCTATCGATTGCACATTTTTGTCCTTTAGCTTCTTAACTAATTTAATAACTTGTTCATCTTCTAATGGTTGAAGCACCTCACCATTACCTTTAATCCGCTCAGAGACTTCAAACCTTAACTCTCTAGGCACAAGTGGTGCCGGTTTTCGAGCATTAAAATCATATAATTTAGGTCTCGCCTGACGACCTATCTCAAAAACATCCCTAAAGCCTTCTGTAGTAATTAAAGCTGTTTTTGCCCCTTTTTGTTCCAGTAATGCATTAGTTGCTACAGTTGAACCATGAATAAAAAAAGAGATATTTTCTGTACTTATATCTGTTTTCTCCGTTATTTCTATCAAGCCATTAATAACCGCCTCTGAAGGATTATTAGGCGTTGAAGGAACTTTGGTAATTAAAATTTCTCCATTTGATTCATTAATTAAAGCAATGTCGGTAAAAGTACCTCCTGTATCCACACCTAAATGATAACTCATAACATACACCTCTTAAAAATATTATTTTAAAAATAAATTTAATCTTTCATTGAACCACTTGCTAACCCACTAACTATATATTTCTGCAAAGAAATAAATATCAAGATAATTGGGATTGCTGTAATTACTGCAACAGCCATAAGATAGTTCCACTGGGTTCCGAATTCTCCTGTAAACTTTGTTAATCCCATTGTTAATGGCCAGACACTTTCATTTGTTGTTAATGTTAATGCAAATACAAAATCTCCCCACCCCCATAAAAAACTTATTGCTCCTACAGTCAATAAACCAGGCCTTACCAGTGGCAATATAATCTTCCAAAAAGCACCAAACTTATTACTCCCATCTATTAATGCAGCCTCTTCCAAAGCACCTGGTAGGGATAAAAAGTATGGCCTTAATACTAAAATAGCAAAAGGTAAAGAATGAGTCGTGTTAGCAATTATCAAACCCATAAAGCTATTGATTAAGCCCATATTGTTAAACATGATAAACAAAGGAAGCGCTAACATAATATTAGGAATCATTTGCATGGTTAATAATAAAATTATTATTAATCCTTTCCCCTTAATCTTTAATCTTGCTAACCCATAAGAAGCGGGAGCAGCTAAAAATAATGTTAGTAAAGCTGTGCCAAATGCAATAATAGCACTATTAAATATATATTTAAAAATTGTAGTATCTTCTACAAAATTACTTTTATACGCTGCAAAGGTAGGATTCTCTGGATAAAACAGAGGAGGATAAGCAAAAACTTCACTTGTAGGTTTAATTGACGTAATAAACATCCAATAAACTGGGAATAAATAAACTATTGTAACTAGTAAAGCGATTACTGTAGCACCATACCTTGAATGGATGATATTTTTAGTTTTTTTCAATTTTTATCCTCCTTTCTTGATATATAAAGGTATACCAAAGCGAATATAGTTAACAGTACAAACATTACGCTAGAAATAGCTGCACCAACACTCAAATCATAATTAGTAAACGCCTCTTGATAGGCATATAAAGGAAATATTGTCGTAGCATCTACAGGCCCCCCGCCAGTCATTACAAAGATCAAATCAAACACTTTAAATGTGTATATCATTGTTAGCATTAATAGTATTTGAATCGTTGGTTTCATTAATGGTAATGTAATAAAAATGAATTGTTTAAATCTACTAGCACCATCAATTTTTGCTGCTTCATATAATTGAGTTGGTAGCCCTTGTAAACCTGCAAGTAAAATTAACATATTAAAAGGTATACCAATCCAAATATTAGCTATTATTGTCCCTACCAAAGCCATATTTTCATCTGTAAGCCAATATATAGGAGAATCTATTATTCCTAGATATTCCATTATAAAGTTGAAAACACCCGTATCACCAGCAAGCATCCATTTGTAAATAGTTCCTGTAATTACAATTGGTATCATCCAACCAAGTAATAACATTGATCTAAAAAGATTTCTTCCAGGAAAATCTTTATTTAAGAATAGAGCCAAAGCAAAGCCTATTACGAACTGGAATAACATGCAAGCTATTGTAAATATAATAGAATTTTTTAAAGACGTATAAAATAGAGGGTCATTAATAATCTTCAAATAATTATCGATTCCTATAAATTCTGATCCACTTCTCAAATTCATCATGGTCACATTTTTAAAACTTAAAAAGATATTATATAGAATAGGAAACACTAAAAAAACTAATGTAAATATTGCACTTGGTAAAACAAAAAGATAACTCGTCCATTTCATAGCTCTATTTTTTTTATTTCGATAACCTATTTTATTAACCTGTTGTTTTATTTCTTTTTTCACATCATCCCTCCTTTATATCTTAAGAACTTCTCTTAGAAAAATATCCAGTTAGACTCGTTGAATATTTTTTTCATAAGTCTTGATAATATTTGGCATATTATAGTATCAATAAATACACAGATTTCTTATTCAAATCTCTTTTATTCTTACTTCACCTATTTACGAATAAGTGAAGTATACTTTCTAATACTTCAAATAAATTACTTTTGTAAGGAAACTTATCCTACTTATGTAAAATACTAAAAATAAAATAGGATTGGTAACGTACTAGTAAAAGCTCTTAATTTAAATCTCTACATGCAAATGATTTTTTAACGTAAATAATTTTTAAGTAGTTGCTCTATCCTTTTTATTAATGAATAGAGCAACTAAATAATTTTATAAAACTAATTGCTGTTCTTCGTCATATTTAAGGTTCACAATTAACAATGAGAATTAATTATAATTAATCTAGCAATTCATTAATTCTTTTACTGGCTTCTTCTGCTGCTTGTTCTGAACTTTTCGATCCAGTATAAACTTCTTGAACCATTTCTTGAAACGCTTCAGAAATAGCAGGATAATTTGAACCATAAGCTCTTGCTTTTGCTATAGGTGTTTGATCTGCAAACACTTTCATATGCTCATCTTCTGTCCAATATGAATCATCTGATATATCTTCTCTTGTCGGTAATCGTCCACCTGCTTGTAAAAATGGTATTAAGTATTCTGGTTGTTGAGAAAACTCTAGTATATCCCAAGCTATGTCTTTATTTTCTGAATTAGATGTTATTGCCCAATCGGATCCCCCTACAATAGTTGATTCATTCTGCCCTACAGGTAAAGGGACTAACCCCCAATCAAAACTGGCTTCTTCTTTAATTATAGGTAGTTGCCAGGGGCCGCTCATAACCATAGCCACTCTTCCTGACATAAATTGTTCAAATGTTGCCTGTTGGTCTTGAGTTAATGTATCTCTAGACATATAACCATTATCCAAAAAACCATTTAAATAGTTTAGCATATCTATAGTTTCTTTACTATTGAGTTCCTGCATGTCTGCTCCCGACTGCCATAAAAATGGTAAATGTTGATAGGTTAATTGTTCACCTTTAATTGCTGCAATTGCAAATCCAAAAACATTTTCACTTGTAAGTGCTTCGGCAGCTTCTTCTAATTCCTCCCATGTGGTTGGAGCCTCTAATCCAGCATCATTTAACATATCAGCATTATAATATAATGCAAGATTATTTGTATCAGCCGGAATACCATAATATTTCTCATCATAAATGACATGGGATAAAGGAGCTTCGAAGTATTGATCAATTTCACCCCAAGCAGTTACTTCTTCGGTTATATCCTCTAAAACTCCAGATGAGGCGAATTCCTGATGATCAGCACCATCTATCATTACAATATCCGGTAATTCATCTGATGCAGCTCCTAACAAAAGCTTATCTTTAATATCTGCAAATGGTACAAAGGTTCTTTCGATTTCAACATTCGGGTTAGCGCTTTCATAATCTTCGATTAAAGATTCCATTGCTTGTACCATTGGTTCAAGCGCCTGTGAATCCCACCAAGTAATTGTAATCTGTTCATCATTATTTGTTTCATCTGAGCCTTCAGTATCACTAGAACAACCAACAATAAATATAAATAACGAAAAAAAACAAATTACACTAATTTTTCTAAACATTGTAAATCCTCCCTTTTTAAATATTTATACGTTACGATTAAAAAATAATAATCCAAAATCTCATGAATTCAGACATTAAGTGTAAATAGATCATTGAATAATATATATCTAACATTAAAAATTAAGAACACTAATAATATATTATATAATGTTATACATTATTATATAATATATTAAGTTAATGTCAACATAAATTTTCAGTTTTTCATACTCTTATGTAAATTCGAAACTATTAATACGCTAAACTACGTTAACATAATACGATATTTTATATCGATTGTGTTAGATTAACTTGAGTACGACGGTTAATTTTTACCACTTGTGCGGTCTTTTTTGCCACTTTTTACGAAGAAATGTACCGCCCATTGCGGAGCTCTTTACCATATGTACAGAGATTAGCCGTGGAACTAATCTAGTAGTTTCATTCTTGATATAGCAACAATCCCACCACCCTTGACCTTGTTTGTGTCCGTGGTAGTGAAATTTGTAGCAGATAGCAAAAAAGAAGCCTTTTATGGCTCTATCCGCATCAATAGTACCACGGACAATCAATTCTAAGCTCTGCTGGCAGGCCCCCTTCCCTCCCAGCATTCACTTAGAATTGGCACGACGGTAAAGGGCAAGCAGTTAGCACTGTAGTTGATAAGTGCTTATTCTTCAGTGGTAAAGCCTTTCGCAACAGGTGGTGAAATCCCCGCATTTGGTGGTAAAAAAGATTGCAAGGCTGGTACATATTAAATGCCATACTCAATTAACTCAACGAAAATCCTATATTAATTCAATTTTCTAGTTACATTATTTTAAGTTTTCATACTTTAAAGTTTTATTCCAGAAACAAAACAAACATAGTCGTGATATTAAATTCTCACAACCATGTTTGTTTTTTTTTTACAAAGTCCGAATATAGACATAAATTTTTCATCTTATATATCAAGACATTTTTGAATATTTTCTATAAATTCTTTCTATTTTTTCATTAATTGCATTTTTTTATACAACATGCTTTGTTGAAGTGACTACTAATAAAAGAACATTCACGTCATACAATAATATAATTGTGGGAGCATAAACTGCTTTTTTTGGTTCTTATCGATTATACTATTCGAATTCAAAACAGCTTTGAAAAAATTCCACAGGGCTATTCATTTCTATCAATATTTAAGGTAAATGTGACTTTATCAGCAATAAATAATGATTTTGAAAAATGTATATATCGCTCATTCTGATCGGATGAAATTTTTTCAACATTATAAAGTATTGATCCAGTATCACAATTAAGAAGTTTACCTTCTTCTACTGTTGCGTAACCTATATTTACAGTTTTATATGAACTAACTATTCTAATATTATATTCTTCTTTTAAAATTTGATATGTTGATTTTGTAGAACTGATAAGTTTTTCTAAATCAGGTAATAACTCTAAAGGGTAATATGAGGTTTCTAAAATAAACGGAGTATTGTCAATATATAATAAGCGATGTAACTCTAACAAATTAGAATCCTTTGAAATAGAAAATTCATATTTACACTTTTCTTGATCAACAAGTTTTGAAGATATAATCTTTGTATGTGGTTCATTACCAGAACTACTTGTAAGTTCTGAAAAACCTCCTACAGAAATCAATTCCCTCTTATGTTTAGTATCTTGAACAAAAGTTCCTTTTCCCTGCTTTCTTAGCAAAATACCTTCATCAACTAAATCCATTATTGCTCGTCTTGTTGTAATTCTACTGACACCATATACATCACATATTTCAGATTCTGGAGGCAATCTTTCGCCTTGAGAATACTTGCCCATATTAATTTCAGATTTCAAGTGTTCTTTCAACTGAAGATACAGTGGTTTTTCACTCATACCATTCAATTTCATAATATTCATCCCTCCTTCGTAGAACAAGATATAAAAAAGCAGCATATTTATACCCTTGAACATTAATCGAATTTGATGTAATCCTCAACTTACTACCGTATATCGTAAAATATAATATTGTTATGATATTTTATAATATATTATATCATAACATAATAACTTAACTTTCGCATTGATAAAAATTAAGGTGAAAAACTTAATAGTCTACCTCAATGGGAAAAAGCAGAAAATAACTTATGATAATTCCATTGCTCATTTTAAAGAGCGGGTAAAGAAACTTTAGCACCGGCAAAAAAGAGAGCCAAACAAATTCAACTCTCTATCATAAATCTATTTTTCTTCCATTCCCCTAACAAATAGAATGCCAATTTTTCATCAAAGCGCATTCAGCTCATCAAATGTTACTTCCACATCAAACACTCCATAAGCATATGGCCCAAGCACATAGTGCTCGTAATGAAAAATAATCGAATCATCCGTTAGAACAAACTGCTGAAAGTTTTCCCACTCCGGCTGTGTTGCCTCTTCCAGCATATCTAATTCCGGCCCTTCATTTTCCAGCTTACTATATATTAAATCACCAAGATTACTAAGCTGCGATTCATTTTTCACCAAATTTTGTATCGATAATTCACGTTGGTTCTTTAAGTCATAATTAAAAGGATATTGATACGTGTATGGATGTGGTCCGCCAAAATCCATAACATGTCCAAACATAAAGGAGATATAGTCATCCGTTATTGTTGGTTCCCAAAAATAAAGACTTTCCCCTCCTTCGTACGGAATCTCCGCAAGCAGCTTCTCGTTTTCTTCAAACTCTGTCTCAAATTCTTCAAAATGCTTCTTGACTTCCATCTCAATCGCTTTATCTGCTTCTTCCATGCCGAACACGGGATATTCTGCAGAAATCTCGGTCCACTCCCCAGCTTTTTCTAACTTTTCTATTTCGTATTCTGCGGAGGTTGGTGACAGAAATGCTGCATCCTCCTGTTCTTCCCCATTTATTTCAGCTTCTTCTGTTCCCGTCTCTGTGTCGGTTTCTAGCGTTTCCTCATCTGGCCTGTCTTCCTTTAATTCTTCGCCAGCTTCTTTACTTTTAGCATCAGCTTTAGTTTCCTCTGGTTCTTCTGCTTTTTGATCTGCATCATCTGATATTTCTTCTTTTTCCGTCACTGTTTCACGTGAATCATCGGCTGCAGCTTCCTGCATCTCCTTGCTGGTATGATTATTATTGCTGCTGCATCCAATCAGCCCAAAAATAAGTATTGCAAGCCCTAGAATAATACATTTTCTCTGCATTACTTTTTCTCTCCCCATATGATATATTGACTGTGGTTGAATTGAATATTCTGCTTTATTTAATAATACCTTTTATTTTACCATAACTAGACATACGTTCGGGCAGCAACTTTTTGGTGTATTGTAACTTTTCAATGATGAAAATGCGTACAGGCGAAAAAATTTAAAAGCCCGACAATACCACATAAAACAAGCAATAGGAGCTTCTCCACTCCTATTGCCTGTATGTCAGAAACTATTTCAACTCTGGCCAGAACGCTTTATTCGCTTCAATCAAATCATCTAAAATATCCTTCGCTACTTTGGCACTTGGCACGGTTTTAGATAAGGTGATTGCCTGCCATAATTTTTGGTAAGAACCCTCTTCAAACGCTTCTACTACTAATTTTTCTACGCCTACCTGCTGCTCCATCAGGCTTTTTTGGAATCTCGGAATCTCGCCGACAACCAGTTTTTCTGGACCATTGCTGCCAACGATACAAGGAACCTCTACCATTGCAGTTGGATCAAAGTTAACGATGGCTCCATTATTTTCTACAATCATCAGCATGCGCTCTTTTGTATTAAAGGCAATTGCTTTTGCCAAGTCAACGATGTAGGAAGCATGATCATCCGTTTCAAGCTTCGTATCCGCTGCACTTCCTTTATCAATAATTGCCTGACATTCACCGAATACAAACTTCTCCCGGCCTTCCATTACTTCATTTGCGCGTGTATGGTTTTTATCGGAATGTGCTACTTCATAATCAGGGTATAAATAATATTTTAAATACGTGTTAGGTACTGTTGCTGCGTCTAATGCTTGTACATCTTTCGCCTTTTTAAATGTACTGTTCCAGCTCGCTTCTTCTCCAGGGATATCCTGTCCGCCCATAGTATATCCATACTTGCTGACATGCTCTGTCACCTGAGGCATCAAGCTGTTTCCTTCTTTATCACGAATATCTGTCCACCAGCCAAAGTGATTCAGGCCATAATAGTTTACTTCCATCTCTTTACGAGAGGATAACCCTAAGCTTTTGGCAATTAATTCTTCAATCCCAATTGGCATATCACAAATATTTAAAATCTTAGAATTCGGTCTTAATTTGCGTGTCGCTTCGGCAACAATGGCAGCCGGATTAGAGTAGTTCAGCATCCAGGCATCTGGAGAATATTTTTCCATATAATCAACTAATTCCAATACTCCTGGAATCGAACGCATCCCATAAGCAATTCCGCCAGGGCCACATGTTTCCTGTCCTACCACTCCATGTTTCAATGGAATTTTCTCATCCTGTTCACGCATCGCATATTTGCCGACCCGGATATGTGCCATCACAAAGTCAATATTGGTAAATGCTTCTTCTGGATTGGTACTAGCCAGCAAACTCACTTCCGGTGCACGTTCTTTTAATAAAATCTCACATGCATCTGCAATTGTTTTTTGTCTATCTCCATCATTATCATAGAGTTTAATCGTATCGATCGGGAATTCATCCAGATAGTCCAACAGCATCAAAATAATCCCCGGTGTAAATGTACTTCCGCCTCCAGCAATGGTTATGTTAAATTTTTTCATTTTAAAACGCCTCCTGATATATTTTTAAAGTTTTGTTTCAAAGGAATCTCTCACTTGCGGTACACTCAAGCCTACAATGACCTGTATACTTTGACCGCTTTGAGCTATTCCATGAGCCATCTGATTTTTTGTAAAGTAATCATTTCCTTTGACCAAGTCGGGGTCCTTCACTGTGACACGCAGACGTGTTGCACAATTTGTAACATCTTTAATATTTTCTTTGCCGCCAAGTCCTTCTAAATAATAGACCGCTTTCTCCTCATATTCCGACTCATATGTTGCAGCTGCAATTTCTTGATTTTCTCCATCTTCCTCTTTTTTAGCATTTTGATAATCTTGTTTCGTGTACAATTTAGCCTCCTCATCCGTTTTTCGACCTGGCAAGGCGATATCGAACTTCACAATAATCCACCTGAACAGGACAAAGTACAATGCTACAAAGATAAACCCGACAATTGCTTGGATTATATAAATCCCTCCATGGTTAGAAGAGAGCGGAATCCAGTTCAATGCTGCTATCTCAATAAATCCAGAACCCATCATTCCAACAACACCAAACATGTTCATAATCGTAACCATGGTCGCTCCAAGAAGCGCATGAATCACAAATAGGTATGGTGCGATAAACAGGAATGTAAATTCAAGCGGTTCAGTAATTCCTGCAAATACGGCTGTTAATGTGGCTGGCAATACAAGCGCAAGTACCTTCTTTCGGTTCGCTTTCGGTGTAGAATAGTACATTGCCAGCGCAATACCCAGACAGCCAAACATCTTAATATTCCCTTGCATTAAGAATCCATATGGATAAAGATCCTTTAATGCTGCAGTGGAATTAGCAAACTCATTTAAGTTAGAAATCCAATATGGTTTTAACCCTTCATTGACAGCTGCCGGCCCATATTCAAACGGTGTATAGATAAAATGATGCAGCCCTGTTGGAATTAAAACGCGTTCCAGGAAATGAAACAGCCAAACACCGATATAGCCTGCCTGAGTAATGAATCCCTGTAAGGAACCAATCCCCTGCTGAACATATGGCCATACAAATGCAATAAGGAAAGCAAACGGAATCATAACGAAAAATCCAATAATGGTAACGAATACAAGTCCCTGGAAAATACCCAGCATGTCAGGTAATTTCTTATCATAAAAACGATTATGAATCCAAATCACAATACCAGATATGGCAATAGCTCCAATGATATTTGTATCTAATGTAGGGATACCAGCAATCTCTTTCACACCTGTTAAATTTTCAACACCCTGGGATAAATCAACACCAAAGGTCGATGGCCAAAGTGTCAGAATCGCATTGATATAATTATTAAAAACAAGATAAACCATCAATGCCGCAAGTGTTGCACGTGCTTGCGCTTTCTTTGCAAGTGAAATCGGCAAACCAATCACAAAAGCCAACTCCATGTGATCAAAAATCGTCCACCCGCCACTTTCAATAATGGTCCAGATGTTATACCACATTGTTCCTTCTTCAGCGATGCTTCCCATAATAGCCGGATTTTTAAATAACGTTGCCAGTCCGACCACAATACCAAAGAACGCAAATAAAAGAACGGGAACTATCATCGCACTGCCAAACCGCTTGATTGCATTCATGAACAAAAACTCCTTTGTTTTAATCTCTCATTCCAATATATAGGGAGCGCTTTCAAATTCCAATAGGTTTGACGCATTCAGAAATAACGTAGTAACATTAGATTATATTTTCATAGAGTGAAAACATTTTCATTACAAGGAGATGAATCAAATGATTCTGGATAAATTGGTGAATGAATACTACGAAGACTTGAATGAGAATGATCTACATATCGTTAATACCATTCACAACCATCTTGATGAAATGAAAGCGATGAAAATTCAGGACTTGGCAGATTATGCCCATACCTCAATCTCCTCCATTCATCGGCTGACTAGAAAGATTGGGCTAGATGGTTACAGTGATTTGAAATCCTATATTAAATTAAATATTTACAATGAAGATACTTCCCAGGATTTAATGGAATTGCTGAACCAGGATATACAACAGACCATGAAATATATGGAACAGTTAAATTTCCACAAATTAAATGAGTTGATTGACGAAGCAAGTTTTATCTATATTTATGGTACGGGGACGGCTCAGCAGGATATAGCCAATAACGTACAAAGACAGTTATGGTCTCTCCATAAGAAGTCTCTCATATTGCGAAGTGAACGAGACTTAACAGATGGCATTGATGAATTTGGGGAAGAGGACCTTATATTTATTATTTCTTTATCTGGAGAATCGAAAAATCTGGACGAAATCATCCATATGTTCAAAACAAGAAATATTAAATATATCAGCGTGACGACATTGCGAAATAATTTCCTGGCACAAAATGCCATGTTTAATATCTATGTAAACAGTACACCGTTTTATTTATATAACAAGGTAGACAACTCCAGCTTTTTGCCCTTTCATATTGTTTTTGATATTATTGTCCGGAAATTTAGTGAGTGGAAGATGGAGCAGCAAGAGGAATAATCAGTTATTAAAAAACGCAAAGAAAAGCCTCTCAGCTGCCTCAATAATTCAGGGGGAAATGAAAGGCTTTGTCATAAATAGGAATTAGTTTTAAAGTAATAAATGGATTACAGCTTTACAATAGCCTTCGTAATCCCGTAATCCCCATAATTCCCTAAAACAGCTGGTACTTCCTCTAAACGCAGCGTATGTGAAATCAGCGGTGTAACCTGCACTTTTTGTTGATTTAACAAGGAAACAGCTTCTTCTACTGTAAAAGGATTGATAAAGGATCCGGCCATTTTTAACTCTTTGCTGAACACATCAAAAGCAGGGAATTCCACAAGTGTTTCTGGGGACGGCACTCCAAAAAGAAGCACCTCTCCGCCTTTTCCAGTTTTATGGATACCTGCCTCTATGGTCTGTTTTTTGCCGATACATTCAATCACGAGGTCATACTCTGCCGCTACATCATCTGTCGATTGAAATAGATGGTCCGCACCCAACTCACTCAGCTGCGCATGTTTATTTACATCAATTTCACAGACGTCGACTTTAGCTGGATTCTTTAGCTGGACAGTCTGTAAAAATAAAGATCCAATAAACCCTCCGCCAATAATCAATACCTTCGTACGCGCCTGAATCTCGCTGATTTGATGAAATCCATGAAGTACACAGCTTAATGGTTCTGCCAAAGCGCCAACTTCCAAGGGCAGCTCCTTATCTAAAAGATGACAAGCAGTCTCTGGAACAGCACAAAATTGTTCCATCCCGCCATTTCGCGTTACCCCAACAGCAGAGAGGTCTTCGCATAGCTGTACCCTCCCTTGGCGGCAATACGTACATTTACCACAATAAATATTGGGATCCACAGCAACATGGTCTCCCAGTTTTAAGCCGGAGACGGATGCACCTATTTCAACAACTTCTCCAGAAAATTCATGCCCTAAGACAATCGGAGGTGTAACTTCAGCAGAACCTGGTTCCCCATGAAAAATATGTACATCCGTTCCACAGATACCGCAATATTTTACTTCAATCAATACTTCTTCCGGTTGAATCACTGGTTTTTCAGTTTCTTGAATGGACATATCCTCTTTTTCTTTCAACAACAAAGCTTTCATACATACACGCTCCTTTTGATTCTCATTCTCATCGTATTTTTAAGGTGGAACATACAAGTTAAAAAAATGAATTTCTATAAGCTTTTTTCCAGCTAGTGTAATGAACCAGCTCAATTCGAAACTATTATTTCAAAATATGAAAGCAATTACAACAGCTATCTGTTTTTCTAAAGACAGTAATGTAAACAAATCGATTGATATTAAAATAAAATCCCTATTCATACTCAGGAGAAAAATAATAACCATTCTTTCCTGTTTTGAATAGGGATTATCAAACAGAAGACCTGCTTTGAAAAAAACAGTCTCTTTTTTATATCATTTAGACAGAGATTCCTTCTCTTTATCTTCATCCTCTTCGTTCTCTTTTTTCTTCTTCAGCTGTTCATGGCGCTGCCGCTGACGATAGCCATACGTCGCATTCAGCACAACATCCTCATCCTCTAACGCTGTACCAAGCGCCCCGATTACCGTGGATACACTGGCAGCAATCCAGGCAATATAGAAGTAATTAATTAAGCCAGGGTCACTCGTAAGCTGCTCCTCCAGCATTCCCATTGGAATAAAAACAAATACGCCGACAAGGAATAAACAGAACAGCATGACATAATAAATACAAACGGTGATCAATAACGTTAAAAACGTTGTTGCGTTATAAAGCTTCCGTGTGTAATCATTACTCTGATCCCGCTTCCTCTCCCATAATCGGTGAATCAAAATAATCCATAGCGTCATCGCTATGACAGAAAATATAGTAAGCAGACACATCCTTAAAATCGTATAATGCTCACTTAACAGCCACAATGTCGGAAAAACCAACGCATAAGAACCCGTGGCAAAAGCAATAGTCAGGATTTTCAAAAATGCGGGAAACATATTCCATGGACGATTTGCGCGCACCATTCCACCCATTAAGCGGATAGAAATACTGCCTCCACGCCCTACTGTAAAACGAACATCCATATAATCTTCTTCCCTATCATCCGGTGCTTCACGCTTGATTGGGGATAGCCAACCAAAAAATTTATTCGTCATCAGGTTTTTAGAGTCATCTATATCTACGTCCTTGTGCTTGCTGCGCTTTGATTCAATCCGTTCTGCAGAACGCTCTCTTGCCTTATCCGAGCTCCCATAATACATTTCGTTGACCAGCTGCATGATCGATTCCCGCAAACGTCTGATCATTAAAGTAGAACCGAAGCTGGGCATGCTGATCAATGCAATATTTTCATCTTCATTTGCTTCTGCAACAATCATGCGCTTTTCTATAAACAAAGGAATGTCAGTTAAACAAATAGCATAATCCCATTCCTTTTCTTCTTTCTTCTTCTTGGTAGCTTCCAGTATTTCCTTTGATTCGGCGCCACCGCCAATCAAGGGATCTTCTATATAATCAATTTTCCAATCGATTTCTTCTTTTACATAATACTCCAATAAAGACGGTAATTCCTCTCGCAGTCTTGCCCCTATTTCATTTGGATAACCTGGTGCAGTTATTAGACCGATATATCTTGTTGTTTCACTCAAATTAGATTCACCTCGATTTATTTTTTGTTGTTTTTGCATATCTATGTACTTTTAGCCGAAAAATGAAATGTTTAAACCCTCCACTTATCAAACAAGATGATTAGGACGCTTCTATGATTTTATCTACAATGTTAATACGTATGAATTATTTCTTAGTAAATGCAACTTTTTAAAAGTATGAACGACGTATTAAAAATCACGAAAAAACAGTTTCTCTTTCTATCAGATAAGTATTGCACTTTTTTCTCCAGCTTCATTGCCAAGCAACTATACTGTCATAATAATGTTTCTATATTATTTTTTCTGAAAATTACTTGTTATCCTTTCTTATTTATGATATGGTTTTAAAAAGTTTAAACTTCTTTTTTATTCAAAATGAAGGAGGGACTTCTTTTTGGAAGGTATCCAGCCAATTAAAGAGTTAATCGAGGCTCATTTTAATGCTTTATCAAAGAAACAACAGAAGGTAGCAAACTTCGTGTTAAATAACCCAACCTTTGTCGGGACACATTCTGCAGCTGAAGTTGGAAAGAAAGCTGAAACAAGTGAAACAACTGTTATCCGCTTCTGCTATGCGCTTGGACTCGAAGGCTATGCCGAACTGCAAAAAAAGATTACCTTATTTGTTTTTAATCAAAATACAGTCAGCACACTTGGGAATTATTTCTCAGAAAAAAAGAAGCTGTTTAATGATCAGCATCTCATTGAGAAGGCGATGCAAAAAGATATCGCTCAAATTGACAGAATTGCTGAACAAATAGATAAGGAATTATTTTATAAAGCAACACATCAATTACATGAAGCAAAAAACATCTATATTATCGGGGCTGGCGCATCGCAATTCCCTGCTCAGTGGCTCCATTTCACCTTAAATATTTTACGGCCAAATGTATCCATTATTCATACGGAAACGCCAGAGCTTATCCGGACGATGCAGGAAATAGATGAAGATGGTGTCGTCATCACAATCTCCTTACACCGTTACTTTAAAGAACCCATTCATATTGCGGAGACGCTTCATAAACGTGGAATAACAGTGCTTGCCATAACCGATTCTAAGCTGGCGCCGATTCAAAAACATTGCTCCTATGCTTTTGTATTGGAGCAAACAGAGAAATCAACCATTGATCTGATGCCATCACTTATTTCCTTCCTTAACTTAGTAGTAACTGGAATGATGACATTTGACCCGGATTATTATGAGAAGCAGCGCGTCAATTATGATGACTTTAATCATACTTTTATTTCTGATAAATGGAGTTGAGAAAATTGACAAAACAACAATTAGCCGAACGTTTACAGCAGATTTTTGAACATTTGCATAAGCACCCTGAAATAAGCTGGAATGAAGTAGAAACCACAGCATATCTTGTGGATTTTCTGCGCAGCGAGGGGTTGGCTCCGCAAACGTTTCCTGATATGACCGGGTTATATGTAGACATTGGAAAAGGAACTCCCACAGTTGGATTCAGAACGGATATAGATGCACTATGGCAAAAGGTTAATGGAGTATTCCAGGCGAACCATTCCTGCGGCCATGATGGACATATGACTGTAGCGCTCGGTGTCGTTCTTTTATTAAAAGAGCTGGAGCCGACATTATCCGGAGCTGTTCGTATCCTTTTTCAGCCGGCAGAAGAAAAAGCACAGGGTGCAAAAGCTTTTGTTGATCAAGGTGTTGTGGATCCGCTCCAATTTCTATTTGGAGCACATGTCCGGCCACTAATCGAATTAGAGGACGGCACCTACGCACCAGCACTATATCATGGAGCAGCGAAGCTTTTCACAGGAGAAATTCATGGCGTTGAAGCGCACGGTGCAAGACCAGAACAGGGAGCGAATGCGATTGAAGCAGCAGCTGCGCTGATTGATGGACTCAAGCGTATTTGGATTAGCCCTGCTGAATCAGCCTCCATTAAAATGACTCAAATACAGGGAGGCGGTGCTTCAACAAATATTATTCCAGGCAATGCTTCCTTTAGCATCGATGCCCGTGCTCAAACCAACGAAACCATGGAGGCTCTGACAGCCGGATTTGAAAAAGCAGCAGGCGCGGTAAGTACACTATACGATGTTTCCATTGATTACAATGTAGATGCCCATATCGTCGCAGCTCAAGTAAGTGATACAGCAAAATCCATTTTGGAGCAAGCTATTATCAATGTAGCTGGAGAAGAAAATTGTGCGCCGGACGTGGTCACACCAGGCGGAGAGGATTTTCATTTTTATACGTATTCCAAGCCTGAGCTGCAGACAACGATGCTTGGTCTCGGATGCGGCGTCACACCGGGGCTCCACCATCCAGAAATGACATTCAATCAAAAGCACCTGCCAACCGGAGCAGAAATTATCACACAGGCGCTTGTCCTAGCACTACAACAAACAGAAAGAAGCGATACAAAATGATTCAATGTAAAGAACTAAAAACAATGGCCGAGATGGAACAAATGCAGGAGCTGGAGGGGAGGATTTGGGGAATGGCTACCATTCCCACCCATCAGACGCTTACGGCGGTCAAAAATGGCGGCATCATGGTCGGTGCTTATGCTGCCAATCAATTAGTCGGCTTCAGCTACGGGTTTGCAGGCTTCGATAACGGCAAAAGCTATTTATGCTCTCATATGCTTGGGATGGATCAAGCATACCGTTCTCAAGGCATTGGAAAAATGCTGAAACAAAAACAGCGGGAAATTGCCATCCGCAAAGGCTATGACATGATGAAATGGACATATGATCCTTTGGAGACACGTAACGCCTATCTTAATCTAACAAAACTAAACGGCATGTGTAACACCTATATTGAGAATTGTTACGGCAATATGCAGGATGGTTTTAATAAAGGGCTCCCTTCAGACCGCTTTGAAATCCATTGGTACCTGAAAAGTCCATACGTGGTGCAGCAGCAATCCGTAAACACAGAAAATGCAACGGCTCTGAACACGCTAACCTTTAATCAGGAAGGTTTGCCCGTTTTCACGAAAGAGAAAGAACCACTTGAATTGACTGAATATTCCTATTCCGTTCGTGTACCAAAGGATTTTCAAGGACTGAAAGCAGCTAGTCAAGAACTCGCCATGGACTGGAGGCTTCAGACACGAGAGCTGTTCCAAAATCTCTTTGAAGCAGGTTACGCAGCTGTGCGGCTAAAACCCTATGAAAATTATGGGGAATACATTTTTATAAAAAAAGATATTTTAGATCTTGGAGGAAAATAATTATGAAAATCACAGAAATTACTATTCGTCATTTACAAATGAAACTAAAAGCTCCTTTCACCACCAGCTTTGGCACATTTACAAATCGAGATTTTTTATTACTGGAAGCAAAGGATGCGGATGGAACCGTCGGCTGGGGAGAATCCGTCGCATTCCATGCCCCATGGTATAACGAAGAAACCCTGCAAACCAACTGGCATATGCTGGAGGATTTTTTAATCCCGCTTATCCTAAATAAAGAATTAAAGCATCCAGATGAAGTTAATGAAATTTTTGCTGCTATCCGAAAAAACAACATGGCCAAGTCTACCCTCGAAGGAGCTATTTGGGATATCTATTCACAACAAACCAACCAATCCCTCGCTGTAGCGCTGGGTGGCAGAAAAGAAAAGATTGAAGTCGGCATCAGTATCGGCATCCAAAAATCCATTGATGACCTCACCGCTTTAGTAGACGGCTATATCAAAGAAGGCTATAAACGCATGAAAGTAAAAATCAAGCCTGGCTGGGACATTGATGTGATGCATACGTTACGCGAGAAATTCCCGGACACAGCAATTATGGCAGATGCTAACTCCGCCTACCGTTTAGAGGATACCGAACTATTAAAACAGTTAGATGCCTTTGACCTGACCATGATTGAACAGCCCTTGGCATCTGACGATATTATCGATCATGCAAAATTACAAAAGGAACTCCAAACACCGATTTGCTTAGACGAAAGCATCCACTCACTGGAAGATGCACGAAAAGCAGTTGAACTGGGAAGTACAAAAATTATTAATATCAAAATCGGCCGTGTCGGCGGCTTAACCGAAGCGAAGAAAATCCATGACTATTGCGCAGCAAATGATATTCCAGTCTGGTGCGGCGGTATGCTGGAATCAGGAATTGGCCGTTCTCACAATATCGCTTTAACAACACTGCCAAACTTTATTTTACCGGGGGATACCGCTGGTTCCAGCCGCTACTGGGAAAAAGATATCATTGCTCCGGAGGTTGTTGCAGAAAATGGATATATCACCGTCCCGACAAAAGCTGGAATCGGTTATGAAGTAGATCGGAAAGCTGTAGAAGCCTATACCGTGGTTAAGAAAGATTATAAATAAGGGAGATAATCAGATGAAAAAGAGTTTTCAAATAGGAAGTGCTTTTGTTGGTCTTATTGTTGGAGCCGGGTTCGCTTCAGGACAAGAAGTCATGCAATACTTCACCAGCTTTGGTATATGGGGTACAGTTGGCGGGATTGTCGCCACCCTCCTCTTTATCTTTCTAGGATTCACCTTTGCCCAGCTGGGAACAGACTTGCAGGCAGCTTCCCATAAAGGGGTAATCTACCATATCGGCGGACGTTATATCGGGGCGATATTGGATATTTTAATTACCTTCTTCCTTTTCGGAGTAGCCGTCGTTATGTTTGCAGGCTCCGGCTCTACTTTTGAGCAGATGTTTGGCATCAATACTATTGCAGGCAGCATTATTATGGTAACTTTAACTATCCTGACATTGCTATTAAATACACAAAAGATTATCGGAATCATTGCAGCAATTACACCTTACTTGATTGCGATTATCTTTATCATCTTGGTCTATTCCATTTTCACCACGGATTTATCTCTGGCTGAAGCAGATGCAATCGCCAAGGAACAAGCTTCTGCCGCACCTAACTGGTTGTTAAGCGCCTTCCTCTATGTATCTTATAATCTGGCAGCAGGAGCAGCATTACTGATTGTCATGAGCGGAGGCGTGAAAGACCGAAAAGTTGCAGGCTGGGGAGGTATTTTTGGAGGAATCATGCTTGGCGGATTGATTATTCTTATTCATATCGGGATGTTCATGAAAGTAGATGTTGTGGCAGGAATGGACATGCCAACACTTGCCTTAGCAGAACAAATCCATCCATTTATTGGTATTCTGATGGCTATTGCACTGCTTGGCATGATGTATAATACAGCAGTTGGTATGTTCTACTCCTTTACGGTACGATTTATCGCACCTGATAGCAGAGCCTATAAGCCTGCCGTTGTGATTATTGGGTTACTTGGTTTTGCAGCTAGCTTAGTCGGTTTTACAACGCTTGTCGGCAAAGTATATTCTACGATGGGGTATTTAGGATTTGCTTTGATTATTGCAGCAATTATTGCTTGGTTTCGAAGAGGGGTTACCCGTGTTTCTTAAAACTAAAAGTATGTATACAGGAGCATGTGGTGTTTTTACTTTTGATTTTTGTTATTTAGCCGTCTATTTTTATAGGCGGCTTTTTTGTTTTTTGGTTGCTGCGATTCAATAACCCTTGATATGCCACCTTTCTTTCTCACGTATTATATTTATGAATCTCTTATAAATACTTGCATAAGGAATTCTCGAGAATAAAAAAAGAAACTGATTAGACTTCTAATTTTTAAATAAGAAATTTTACTAAGAGGAATGAAATAGCCTGGACCCATTAAAGGACACCAGGCTATAGTATATATTTTTTCAATTATTATGTTTACTTAGTAACAAACAAATTGGTGAATATTTTAGCTCTATCCGTAGTTAATTGAGATACGAGCCAATTCATTATGCATATTTACTCACTAGCTGTTTCGTAACATCCAATAGTTTTTTTACATCTTCTATATTGGTTTTACCCGTTTCTTTATCAATAATAGAAGAATAAACATGAGGGATAACTTTGGGTACTCCGGCTTCAAGAGCAATGGTCAAAATCTCTTCAAAGTTATTTAAGTCAATCCCGCCAGTTGGTTCTAAAGCAAAGTCGGCTTCTGCACAAGCTTTAGTAACAGCACGGAACTCTTCTTGGTGAGCGAGACCTTTCATAGGGAAAAATTTTAATGCATGTCCTCCCATATCTTTCACTAACGCTATAGCTGATTCTATTGGAACAACAGCTTGTTCTCCGACATTGGAACTTAACGGGCCGGTTGAAATAGTTACATAACCAACTTTTCCTGATGGAGATACCAAAGCATTGATCCAGCTCTCTTTCTCTCCTTGATTAGCTCTGGTTGCACCGACAGATGGGAACACTTGGTTAATATGACTTCCTTCATATGATTTCACAATATTTTCAACCACTGCAGCCTGCCTGTTATCACCTGCACCTAAACCAATGGATACAGCCCCATGGATTGCTTCATCATATTTTTCCATTGCGGTTACTGCTTCTTCCACCGTATCATAATTCTTCGATAGTACGCCGATTAGTACCTTTCCCTCTCCAGCTTCATATACTTCCTTTGCATTTTCAATACTGTTCGCCAGAACGTTCAAAGCAACACGGTCCTTATAAAAAAATTTATCTATTTTCTTCATGCTTCTTTTCCTCCTAGAATGTCAACGATTCTACTATAAATAACTTGACTATCATTTCCTTGTAACGGTCGTGGGTCAATATCAAAGAATCCTTGTCTCACACCATAATCACGGGTATAAATAGCAATTTCGCCATGTTTTAGTTGATTCGTTACTTCCTTGGCTGATATAGCTGTAACAGCTTCATCAATGGTGATTCGTGCTCTGAAGATAGAGCGTCCTGCTTCGTCCTGAACGATCGTTGCGGTGACACCTTCCATTGTATTTAATGATTGCAGTACTTCTAAACTCGCCTTTTCAGCTTCACTATTATCTGTTTTCACAAAATACTCATCCAATGCCTGCAGTAAGCCAAATGTAGATTCCTTTCCTACCTTCATACTTCTTCCAATATAATGAAGCTGTGTTTTGACCCACTCTACATAATCTTTTTTCCCTGCCACAATACCCGTTGTTGGCCCTTCAATAGCTTTAGATCCGCTGTAAATTGCCAGGTCAGCAATTTTCACATATTTTTTCAAATCTTCTTCCGCTGCTGCGTCAACAATAAACGGGATATTCTTTTCTTTAGCAACCTCTGCAGCTTCTTCAACAGAAATCATATTCTTTTGTACGGCATGATGAGATTTCACATACAAAATAGCCGCTGTATTTTCGCAGACGGCATCAGAGATATGTTCTTGTTTTCCTTCATTTGCATATCCTGCTTCCACTAGCTGGCCGCCGCCAAGATAGATCATTGATTCAATTGGAGCACCGTAATGAACATTATGCCCTTTCAACATAATAATCTCATTTTTCGTGATTTTTTCTTGATGTATCTTTTCACTCAACCTTCTATTACCTTTTGTAACCAATCCAGCGACAGATAAAACAATTCCACTTGATGCTGAATTTACAATAAGAGCAGCTTCCGTATCTAGCATATCCGCAATATATTTACCTGACTTATCCACTAAATCAGCAATTTCTACATAATTTTGCCCGCCTGTTTTCATTGCATCCATCACTGTATCAGATGGTGCAGAGACGCCAAGAATACTCATTCTGCCACTTGCATTTATGACACGCTTTAACCCATATCTGTCATGTAGTGAATTATCCATAATTAATCAACCTTTCAGTTATGATTACATATCTAACATGGTTTCTATAAAGTGAAACTTCAATCAGTGGGGATTTTCTTTTCATCCCCCACTGATTGGGGTTGCGATAAAATAGAACATCTACCGGAATACTTTGCTGCTATTCATTTTAAATTGGGAAAAATGCTCCTATCGCCATAGCACCTAAGATTGCTCCGCCCGCAACAGGTTTATTCCACAAATAAAAGAATGCTCCTCCAAGTAAAGAACCTAAACCTACAGGGATGGATGCTGTTGCAGCAGAAATAATAATTAACGGTCCTAAAAATCTACCAGACGAGTTACCTGCACCCATCATCACATCACTGCCAAATGTAGAATTAGCCTTTCCGACCGTAAATTTTTTAATGCCAATAACAACATAGCCGATTACCACACCTATTAATAAGCCCGTTATTAAAGAAACAAAAAAGTTTTCTAATGGCAAAACAATTCCTGCACCTAACAGCAATGCTGGTATTCCGATACCTACCCCAGTAAGTATCGAACCACCTATATCAAGTACTCCTACTAAACCGCCTTCAAGTATACGTGCAAATAAGAAGCTGGCTCCAAATGCCGCAGCTGCACCATAGCCAGAGCCTTGTATACCTGCTTCTAATAAAGCTACAATGGCTACTTCATTAAAGGCACCTACTTTATAAACATAATACATATGCGTACCTGCAAAAATACCAGATGACAGAAGTGCTACAAAAATTGGGAACGACCAATCTGCAAACCAAAAACTCTTTTTATACATCGCATCACTTAGTTGACCATCAGTCATTTTATTTCCTCCTCACTAAGGGTTTATTAAATTATGAAGTCCTTGTAACCAATTTGGCACAGTAAGGTTGAGACTTTCTATCAGCTCTATATCAATTCCCCTAAAGAAGGCGCTTAAGATGAACAGCACAATAATAGCCGTCATTAATATTTTCGTGATGTTATTCCATCCAGAATCATCCACACCCTTACCTACCAATATACCTAGTACAACACCTGGAACAGCATTACCCATAATAATATGAGCTAGCCCGCCAAATATCGTTCCCCAAAACCCAGAACGTTTCCCGGCATCTAATGCAGCTAACCAAAATATAACCGGCATAGCCATATTAATAAGCCAATCCGCAGCTGGAGCTAATACTTCCAGCGCAACATTTCTAAGTCCCTCCGGAATAGATGCTGTTGTCGTACTTAAAAAAGCAACAACTATTGCACCCACAATCGCACCTGCTATACTCATTTTGAAAGGGTTATGCATGGTCTCTTCTATTGTTTTTCCTTTTCTTAAAAGCACAGCGACAGACCAATTGGGAATAATTCTGTGATCCACGTCCTGCGTAAGTGCGCCAGCTCCAACAGCTGATGCCCAAGCGTTAAAGAAGAATCCCAATCCAAATGAGAAATGGGATGCACGGTCACCTGCACAGGCATTCATCTCGCCAATCGTTCTGAATGCTCCCATTGATTGAGACTTCGGTGCATGGAACATCCTTGCTGCTCCAGCCCCTACGCCAAAACCGACGATTGCTCCAATAATTAATGATTTAATTAGAATAACTACGATTCCGCCCACGTATACCCCTCCTTAATGGATGGTGACTACCTTTTTTCTGCCAATTGAATTTGGCAGAATCGATTGTTTTTAAGTTTACATCTACTTTTAACGTCACATGACAATTCAATTTTTTACGCGGCATAAAGAAGAAGAAAAAACGTTCTGTATATTCTTCCATGGTTGCCTCCACTTCTTCTATGTTTTCTGGTTCCGCACGTATAACAAGCTGATTGATCTCAGAAAATATCTGTTTCTGAATTTTACTTAAAGCACGACTAACTGCCTCATCTTGTGTACTTCCCTTGCCAGAAACGGTTATTGTTACATGTTGGTTTTCAATCATGTGATTCATTCCCCTTGTATTTTCTTGTATTCTTCCACGATACGTTTTCCTAAGTCTTCTACATCCATGAACCCAAACCCTAATACTTTATAGCCTTCACGAATGGCAGTTACTCCTTCTTCAATAGAACGCATGCCGTGTCTTGCTTTATATCCATATTTCGTTTGTGCTGTAATTGCTCCTGCTCCACCACTGCCGCAAAATGAAATTCCCAAGTCCGCATCTACTTTATTCATTTCATCGCCGAGCTTCATGTCCGCTCCAATACCCGGGACTACAATAGCTTCTCCTCCAGCAATCTCTACACCTTTTCCCACGTTTTGTCCTTTTCCAAGTCTATCTGCGATAACTACTTTTACCATTTAACTCACTCCTTATTTTGATTAATTATATTTAACTACTTCAAAATGAATCGATAATAAATACGTTTCATCATCTGAAATATGTTCTAATTGTTTTACTAATTCTCTGGCTTGTTTGATGGACTCTTGCGAAACTTCCTCAAATAATTTTTTATCTTCCACTTGCATTACTTCTTTTCTTTGATTTCTTTTTACCATTTCAGATATGTGATTTAACAAGGCTTCTCTTTGGTCATCCTTTATTTCATATCCATTACTATCTATATAGTTCACTGCATCATTGTAAATACTTTCACAAACATCTGGATCTTGACTATTCATGAAATAGTTAGTTAAATCTTTTTTTTCCACATTCTTAACCCCTTTGATATACAATCTTTCCGTTTTTCCATGTTGTTTGTGGAATTAAACGTTGATTTACTTTCATCACTTCACCATGAGAATCGATTAATTCTCTATTCTTTTTCTCAATATGAAACATCGTAATATCTGCTTTCTTTCCAGGTTCCAATGATCCATAATTCATTAAAGACAGCGTTTTAGCCGGAAGAATTGTAACGGATTCGATTAAATCTTCTAAGTCATATCCTACTGCTAATAATTTCGATATGGTATCCATTAAACTGCCAACTGGCTGTTCAAAATTTTTTTCATAAACATCTGTACTGATCGTAAATGGATAACTGTAATTCTCTTTAAATCGTTTAATTGTTTGATATGAAAAGCTTGATGTTCCATGACCAACGTCAAATTTAACTCCCCGCTCTAGCGCCTCATGTGCTTCAGGTATTAAAGCTCCATCTTCATCAAGAATCCCGCCTTTTTTGCCATGAAAAGCATGCGTTACAATATCGCCATCTTTTAATAAAGGAAGAATTTCATTTAATGGCGGAGGAGGTGAGCCAATATGCACCATGATGGGCGTATCCGTCTGATCAGCTAATTTGCGGGCATGTTCCAAAGGGCGAATACCCTGATTTCCGACAACAGATTGACTCATTCTGGCTTTTAAGCCAACAATAGCCGGTTCTGAAGCTTTTATTGTTTCCCATGCACGTTCACTCATTAATTTTTCAGGAGCAGACAATTCATCCAATCCCTCTACTAAGCCCGTGGCGGATACATTTAATAACGACAATATTTCTGTCGTATGTTGATTGATAATTTTATCCTTAAATTGAGCATAATCTTTATACCCTGTACTTCCTGCATCAACAACTGTTGTAACACCCTGATTAATACCGATTTTGTCAGCATTTATCCCAATTTGAGCAAAATTTTCAAATACGTGTACATGCATATCTATAAACCCCGGGGCAACATAGCTTCCCTTTGCATCCCATTCTGTCAGCAAATCCGTTTCCTCAATATCTTCTTCAGCTATTATTTCATCATCTTTCACATAGATATCTTTTTTAGTAAACGCTTTATTAACAGCGTTAAATACAATTCCATTTTTAATAATGGTAACCTTTCCCACAGCTTGCTTCCTCCTTTTCAATATAGAATAAGATCGCTTTTTTCTCATCTGCATTGGCCTGCAGCCCTTGTTTTTTAAAAACTTCATCTACTTTCCGATAATCTTCTGTCTCTATAAAAGATGTATTTACAAGGTGATCATATTCCATTCTGAATTTAATACGATGAACCATGAGAAAAACATGCATTAGAAAAGCGTCCTCCATTTTATGCTTGATTCTGCCTTTAAAAGCTTGTTTAATTCCCAAATATAATTCCATCGCTTCTAATATAACTGCTCTGGAGTATTCTTCTGGATCATCGATATTGCTTTCGTCTTTGTTGATTATCTGCTGTGCAATTACTTGGTTATCACCAGTTAATTCACTTACTTTGCTCTTTAACTCTTTAATATTACTTTCGCTTGGTACCGGGTCTACCCATATCGTTGGTATAGCGGTTTCAATTGGAAATACACTAATGATGATGTCAAACGTATCCTTTTCCATAATCTCGTCTAAATCATCTAGGCCACAATATTGAATGATTCTAATCCGCGGCACTTCTTTTTCCACACGATTTTTTATAACACGTGCCACTCCTCTGCCGCTCGCACAAACATAGAGTGCTTTTAAAGGTTTCTTGTTTTCAAAAGTCGTTTCCATCGATACAAGAAAATGCAATGTAACAAATGAACTAATCATTTCAGACGTAAAATTATGTGATTCAATATACTTTTCACATGCTTTTTTAACAGGATGATAAAGATAATCATGCTTTGTTTTAAGATCTTCCATAAATGGATTATTCTCTAATAAAATGGCATTTTCTTCAGTGAATTTATTAGAGAAATGAGACAATAAGTTTGTTTGTAACGTACTATCGTTATAAAAAGGAATGGAAAGTCTTCTGCTCACATAATGAATAATATTATTCGTCATTTCGATCAGGTCTTCGTTGTGATTATTTAATAAGGCATTTCTGTAAATATAAATGAATTCATCATTTGTTATCTCTAGACTGAAATGTTCAAAAACATCATTTGCAACAGCATAGACGAACATTGCGAATGTTGACATGGACATATCTATCTCATCATTATTTCTTCCTAATTGAATAGCATTTTCTTTCGTTACTCGGCAAACCGAAATCACTAACCTTGTAAATAGGGTGAAAATCTTAACAGAGGCAGGATGGTATTCAACCAATGATTGTTTAATAGATTTCATCAGTATTTCATCTATTAGTAGAACCACCTTTTTCATATCTGGTGAAAAGGAAGTGAGTTCTTCTTTAAATTTCAAATATATTTCTGGTCTATACGATTCCTCAATGACAATTTTGTATGTTAGTAAATATTCCGCGTGCTGCCGTATATCTACTTCTTCTCCTGCAATAGTATATCCTTTTCTTGGAAATACCTTTAACGTTATATTATTCTCAGCCAAGTGTTTTTCAACTTTTTTCATATCCTTATAAATCGTTTGCTTGCTTACAAGTAACTGATCAGCTAAGAATTCCGCCGTAATATACTTGCTGGGATGTAAACTTAGCAATAGGACAATACGGCGTATGCGTCCCTCTTCGCCCCAAATTTCTTCATCTACTGTCTCTAATAAGAGTTTGTGATAGATTTTCATTTTCTCTTTTTCATTTAAATTGGTAATCCAAAGGCCTTTAACCGGTTGTGACTGTAAATCTACTTGGTGCTTTTTAAACCAATACTTTACTTCCTTCATATCTGATTTAATGGTTCTAAGTGATACAGAACACTTATCAGCTAATTCTCGATAAAGTAACGGCTTTTCACAATTCAACAACATAGATGCAATTTCTTTTTGTCTATTTGTTAACATGCTTATCACCCTTTTCCATCCCTGCTTTCATTATAGATTTATAAATCTATGCCATACAGACAAACTTGGTTCCCTGTAGCAGTGCAAAAAATTATAACTATACAAAACCTATTAACTCAAAAGCTTCGACATTTTTTCCTATCCTTCGTTCAAATACTTACCTCCAATCTTTCTTCTTTTAATGGCCGCCATCTATCTTCAGTTAATCTTTGCTGCTGGCCAACCCGTTCTGAGAGAATATTCACTTCCTTGATAGTCATGTTTGTCGTACTAATACAGATAAGAGAAGCATCATTATTATTTTATAAAAATAGTGTAGTATATAAGTGATGTAGTGAAATTTGATACAAATTATTCACAAAGCAAAGGTATCTTTTAGACATGATTCAGAAGAGAGGGTAATACTAATGGAGTAAATCAAAAGGAGGAACAATTACTATTGGGGGTTAGTATAGACAAAATACTGCTATTTGCTCTCCACACCAAAAAAACTTGGATAAACAAGACAGCTTGTTCATCCAAGTTCTATGCACTTATGCAAAAGCATCAGCTATCGTAAATGTTGAATCCCCGTTTCCAACATTTCCATCTGCAGCAGCGTCTGCTCATCCGTAATCGTTTTATCTTGCCCATTGATAACCGCTTCATATAAATCGTCATATACACGTCCATAATCGCCATCTACCGATTTCACTGTTTCCTCATGTACCGTTCCTTCTTCATCCACATAGGTCAGTACGCCATAATGACGCAGTGTATCGATGCCAAAGTCCTCGTTATCCGGCATATAGAATAACTTGAGATGCTCTTCCTGACGGTCTTTCGTTTCTTTGATAAAGCATCCTTTTTTACCATGCACCACAAAGCTGGGTCTTTCTTTCACTCTGAAATAGCTGGATTTCACCGATACTTTTAACCCGCCATAATATAAATCTAAATCAAAGTAGTCATTCATTCTTCCCTGTCCTAATAATTGCTTCACATCGTAATGGATATTATCCGGTTTTCCAAAATAGCTGATGACCTGATCCAGGGTATGGCAGCCATGTCCATATAGAAATGACGCATTAGGGTCAAATGTCTCGGCAGACTCCGGCACCTCGGGACGATAATAGTCATAATGCATCTCCACTTCCAGCAAGTCCCCGAGCTTTCCTTCTTCTATTACTTTTTGAACAGTTAAAAAATCACTATCAAATCGTCTGTTTTGATAGGCTTGGACAATTAATCCTTTTTCCTTTGCCAATGCAAAAATTTCTTTTGCCTGCTCCGAGGTTTCCATGAAAGGTTTTTCTACTAAACAGTGCTTATTATGCTCCAATACTTGTTTTGCGTATTCGTAATGGCTGTCATGTTTTGTACAAATCACAATGAGCTGAATGTCCTCATCACGTAACAATTCCTCTAAATCCGAAGTATAATGCACTCCTGCATGTTTATCCCAGCTGTCGTTCGCAGGGGTTCTCCGGTAAATGGTTTTCACCTTGATATGTTCTCTTTGCATTACGAACGGCAGATGATACCTGTTCGTGCTTTTCCCGTTTCCAATATAACCAATAGTAAGCATAGCGGCCTCCTAAAATAGATTTGTCTTTATTTATATATCGTTAACGCCTTCTTCTGGATTCTGGCATGTAAATAAAAAAGTACCTCCTTCATTTGATAGTTTTTATCATACCAGGAGGCACCTTTTTATTTATACAGCTAATCGCCAAAAATTATCTAAAAAATAGGCATTACATCAGGTTAATTGCATGGAATACCACACCGACTACAAACAATCCAAGAATCATTGTAATTGGTGACACTTTCTTCCGGAGCAGCCACATACAAAAGAGTGTCAGCAATAACCCGGCAAGACCAGGAATCAAACTGTCTAAGTTATCCTGCAGCGTCGTGACATCTGTTTGGGTCAATGACCTGCCCTCTTCCTGTTGTAACAATGCGGACTGAATCCCTTCCGCTCCTCCAGGCAAGTTATCCCATTCAATATAGGCACCTTCATCGAGCTGAACTTCTGCGACGGTCGGGGTAAAGCTTATATCTACCCAACGGTTTACCAGTGCACCGAGAATAAACATACCGAGTATCGATGCACCCTTGGTAATATCCTGGAGCAATCCGCCGGATAAGTCATCCGTAATTTTTTCCCCTGCTTTGTAACCAAGCTCCTGTGTATACCATAGGAATCCCATCCGGATCAAGTTCCATGCTACGAAGAAAATGATTGGTCCAAGGATGTTCCCAGTCACGGCAAGAGAAGCCGCCAATGAGCCGAGAATCGGTCTGAGGGTGAACCAAAAAATTGGATCCCCGATACCTGCTAAAGGCCCCATCATTCCGACCTTAACCCCTTGAATCGCTTTATTGTCAACCGGAGCACCATTTGCGCGTTCTTCTTCAAGCGCTAACGTTACACCAATAATTGGAGAAGCAACATATGGGTGTGTATTAAAGAATTCTAAATGACGCTGCAGTGCAGCAGCACGGTCTTCTTTTGTCTGATATAACCTTTTGATTGCGGGAATCATGGAAAATGCCCAGCCGCCATTCTGCATCCGTTCATAGTTCCAGGAACCTTGAAGGAAAGTCGAGCGCCACCAAATAGAAAGACGATTTCTTTTTGATAATTTGAGTTCTTCTTGTGCCATCTTCATGTCCTCCTTTTTTTAATAGTCATCAATAATTTCGCCTAAAGGATCACCAGTGTTTCCACCTCCGCCACCGGAGCCCCCTTGTTTCGTAAGTGCTATATAAATAAGTGCAAGTGCTACACCAATACCGCCAAAACCTACAAGCGTAATATCCGGAATCGTCGCCAGAACGAAACCGATGGCAAAAAATGGCCATACTTCTTTGGTTGCCATCATGTTGATAACCATGGCATAACCAACGGCTACGACCATACCGCCGCCGACTGCCAGACCTTCTGTTAACCAGTCAGGCATTGCTTGAAGCATCTCTCTAACCGGTCCTGCACCAATAGCTACAACCAATGCAGCCGGAATGGCAATACGTAAACCCTGCATGCAGATAGCAATCACATGCCACATCTCTATTTTTCGTATATTTCCTTCCTTGGCCGCCGCATCCATTAAATGGACAATTCCTGTGGCAAGCGTCCGAACGATGATTGTTAATAACAGACCAGCAACAGCTAATGGAATAGCAATCGCCATCGCAGAATCTACGCCCGAGACTCCCTGCCCGCCTAAAACGAGAATAATGGCTGAAGCAACAGAGGCCAAAGCTGTATCCGGCGCTACGGCCGCTCCAATATTTGCCCAGCCTAAAGCAATAAACTGCAGGGAGCCGCCTAAGATAAGACAAGCGGTCAATTCTCCGCTAACCAGGCCGATTAACGTACAAGCAACAATGGGCTGGTGAAACTGGAATTGGTCCAGGATACCTTCAACACCAGCTATAAATGCTATAATAATAATTAATATTATTTGAATCATAGTTAAATCCATGATGATTAATCCTCCTTTTCCTTTAATAATTTAGGATTATTTCTGTCTGTCTAATTCGATTTGAGCTCTTCTCAAAATCTCATCCATATTCCCATATGAATCAGCTGGAACCTTCCGAACGTCAAAATCCACGCCTAATTCCTTCAACTTTTTGAACGTATCGATATCATTCTGGTCAAAGGCAAGCACCTTATTGGGCTGCACTTTCCCAGTAGAATGGGACATCGATCCGACATTAATCGTATCCAGCGGAACACCGCCTTCAATAGCTCTCAGTACATCCTGAGGATTTTCGAAAAGAAGCAATGCGCGCTGTCCGCCAAAATGCTGATCATCCTTTGCGAGCTCCACCATTTTCTGAATAGGAACCGTATGTGCCTTGATACCTGACGGTGCAGCCTGTTGAATTAATTTTTTACGCAATTCATCCTTTGCTACCGTGTCCGATACAACGATGATACGCGTGGGCGATGTACTTCTTGTCCACGACGTTGCCACCTGTCCGTGCAGTAAACGGGAGTCAATCCGCGCTAACACGTAGTCAAATGACCCGGGGGCTCCTGCGCTGGCTCCAGAAGATGCAGAAGCAGATTCAGCAGCTTCTTCCGGCTCTAATTCCTCCGGCTTTACCTTCACTGCGTCCTTCGCCGTATCAATAATATGAGCCGCTATTTCATGCGCTGTGTTCATAGAAAAGCGCGATGCATACGATTCGATCACCATTGCTAAGTTTAATCCAGCAACGATAGCCCATGTATCTTCATGTCCTTCCATCAAGCTGCTTGCCTGATTAAAGGGAGTTCCACCCCAAAGATCGACTAAGAATAATACTTCATCCTGATTGTCGAAAGAAGCAATGGCCTCTTCCATTTTTGCTCTTACGTCATCCGGTCCTTCACTCGGCATCAACGTAACAGCCTTGACATTCTCTTGCTCTCCAAAGATCATCGCTCCAGACTGCAAGATACCTGTCGCAAATTCACCATGGCTGGCAATGATAATTCCTACCATCTTTTTAACCTCCTTTTTATGATTGTTAAGGATTCAATAGATATGGCAAGCTCTTAAAGCAGTATGTTTGCAAGCTTTGTAAAACGCTTTCAACACCAATAAAAAAAGACATGAGAAAAAAGCAGGTTAAATGAAGATAAAAAGACAGGGATGTCCTTCCTCTTCGTTTTAATAACTACCTTTCACTCATGCCTGATCGAATCAGTAACACGTAAAATATAATTGCAGTGTTTATTTAATTTATATTATGTTCGAAAGCGTTTTAACCATCTATCTAAAAATAAAAAGCTTTCCAATTACTTTAATGAGCTTCTTCACTTATTATAGCACCCTGTTTTTCCCCTTTCAAGAGGGATTTTTTCTTGTGCCATTTCTGTAACTGTTTCTTCGTTAACCCGTCCCGATATCCCCCGGAAACGAGAGACCTCTATCTACGCTGGACTTAAAACGATCAACTTTTTGATTTCTTACGCTTGAAATTGCGTTTAATGACTTCAAAAGCACCTAGGGATCGAACCATACGATCAGGGTCAACATATTCACGAATTGCCCGAAACACCCTTTTAGGCTCTTTCGATGAGAATGAAAATGTTCCATTCTTCTTCGTTTGAATGGCATAACGCGGGATCCATTTCCCTTTGAACATGACGGAAGCAATCACGTAATCTATTTCCTCCCAAGGAATTTGAATATACTTACGGGCATCCCGTTTATTGTAGAATTCAAATCCTTTATCGCCAATCATAATCTTGCCATATTCTGAAACTAATACATGTGAGGTTCCATCAATAACTAAATCTACTTTTGTATTGATTGATTGGACCATTTCATTTCCCCCTCATCTCTTTATACGAATTATTATACATGGTTTGGAGGGGGAAGTAAAAATAGTTTGGATGACGAGCCGTCTTTCAAGGTTTAAATAAAGGACGTTAACAAAGAACCCCAAACGAGTGTAAAGAGAGCTGCAAAAATCATTGCTAAGGAGGAAAAGACAGATTCCTGTTTTCCATATTCCAAGGCTTTATTCGTACCGACACCATGCGCTCCCATCCCTAAGGCTAACCCTTTCGCGATTGGTGTTTTGATAGACAGCCATTTCAGTACATTGGGACCTACGATTCCTCCCACGATCCCTGTGATGATCACAAAAACTGTCGTCAATGTCGGCAAGCCGCCAATTTCTTTGGATACCTCCATGGCAATCGGTGTAGTGATTGACCGGGGAAGAATCGACACAATAAAATCATCACTGAGATGTATTAATTTAGATAACAAAAATGTAGAAATCATTGCCATCAGTGTTCCCGTGGTAATACTGATAACGATGGTTTTCATATATTTTTTTATAATCGGCAGGTTCTTATAAATTGGCACCGCAAAGGCCACCGTCGCTGGTGCAAGCATATGTGATAAGAATTTGGATCCCTGCATATAATCATTGGCAGACACATGCATGATAGAAATAATCGCGATTAATAGGATCGGCGCTAACAACAGCGGATGAAAAAGCGCAAGATTCATTTTTTTATAAAGCATTTTAGAAAGAACATAAACCAAATACGTTATCACCGTAAACAGCACAATAATCAATGCGATTCCCCCTTTTTCGCAGCAGAAACTTTCTCTGCCGTCCAGGCAGTCAGACCCATAACAATCATTGTACTAAGGACAATCAAGCCAACAATCTCTAACCCTTGTATGCTGAAAATCTCTTCATAATTGATGATTCCCACAGCAGAAGGAATAAAGAACAGCAGCAGCTCTGCCATTAACCATTTCGCACCTTGATCGACCCACTCTAATTTGATAACGCCACAGCACAATGCCGCGAACAAGAGGAATAGTCCAAACATAGAGGCTGGAATAGGCAATGGAATGAAATATTTTAACACTGCTCCTAAGAGCAGAAAGACATGTAAAAAACAAATTTGTAAAATAACCTTTAAGACTTTCACAGGCTTTCCCTTCTTCTATACGTAATATAAAACATCTGCTATCTATATTACGCCCCTCTTATTCATTCGTAAAATACATATTAATTATCATTTTCATGAATCAAAGTTATAATGAATCCGTTAAAATAAAATCAATAAACTTCCTTCCTGCGTTGGAAATATACTTCCCTTTCTTCGTGATAACCGCAAGCTTCCACATAATCGTCGGTTCCAGGTCGATGATTTGTATATCCTTCGTAAACAGACGGTTACAGATAGACTCCGGTAATATCGTTACTCCTAAATCAGCGGCCACCAGCTCCGACATCAAATCCCATTGCATGCTCTTAAATAAAATTTTCGGTTCAAAGCCTGCTATTGTAAAGAAATGATTGCGGATAATTTGATTTAAAGCAAAATCCTCATGATAAAAAATAAATTCTTCATCCCTTAAATCCTTTACATTCACTTTCGAATAGGAAGCCAGCGGATGATCCTTCTGAACAATCAGCTTCATTTTCTCTTTTACAATCGGATAAACATTAAAAATGCGCTCATCTAAAGGAAGCACCGCCACACCAAGCTCAAACTCCCCTTCCTCCACACTTTTAACAACCCTGGCGCCGCCATATTCCGTAATATCTAATTTGATATTCGGATAGCTGCGATGAAAATTTTTCATCACTTCCGGGAAAAATAGACTCCCGATAAATGGTGGAAGACCGATATTCAACTCTCCTACCGATAAATTTGTTAAATCACTTACTGTTAATTTCATTTCATCTACTAAGCTCGTTATTTTTTGTGTGTATTCCAATACCGTTTTCCCCGCATCGGTTAAGTCCATTGTTTTGTTTGTCCGGATGATTAGCGGGGTTCCTAGTTCTTCTTCTAAGGATTTAATGGACTTGCTTAGGGCCGGCTGGGAGATATGGATTTGTTCGGCGGCTTTGGTGATGCTTTTTTGGTTTGCTATTTCTTTGAAATAGAGTAGTTGTTTTAGTTCCATGGGGTTCACCTCTTTGTATTTATTATAGTAAATATATCATTTTTCAGGAATCTGTACTATTTATACGGAAACTGGTTAATAAGTAACTTACCTGAGAAACTCCGCTCAAATAATTGAAGCTTTCTCTTCTCTCCGTCGAACATGCAAAGTAAGTCTGTCATATTAAAAATACTGCATCACAAATAATTATCATCTTATACAGCTAAAAAACCTCTATCCATTTCGGGTAGAGATTTTTTAGTTAAAGCATTATATCTTCGTATAATCGTTAGTAGCTATTTTTTTACTTGATTTTATTTTGGCCTGATTATTATCCAAAACTTTTTCACTTGTTTTCTTACCTTCCTCATTCTTTGTCATCGTTAATCCAGTTATTCCATAGAACATGGAGACAAAAGGCGTAATCAATGCCAAGAAACAGAACGGGAGATAGGTACCAGTAGAAACACCGAGTGAGCCAGCAGCAAAGATACCGGCGCCAGTCCAAGGAACGAGAGGACCGCCCTGTGTAGCAGTATCTTCAATTACCCTGGATAGATTTTCAGGTTTCAGATTCAATCGTTCCGAAATTGGCCGCATCAATGTGCCACTCATAACGATGGCAAAAATGATAGCCCCTCCAATTGCAAGACCAGCATAACTGACAAGAATAGTGACAAAGACAAATAATCCTGTACTTTGGATTTTATCGGCAAAAGATTCAATAAGTGTTTCCAGCACACCTGCATCTGCCAACATTCCACCGAGGCCCAGAGCAAATAGGAATAATACAATCAGCGCCAACATGCTTGTTAAACCGCCTCGCATCAATAAATCATCAACAATTCCAATCCCTGACTCTACGGTATAGCCGCTGTAGAAAAAGCCAATAGTTTCACTAAATGTGAACCCCTGGTAAAAAACAGCAATAAGACCACCTACTACCGTCCCAATAAAGATCGCTGGAAGTGCCGGTTTTTTAAGAATCAATAAAATAAAGAGAACCATAATTGGAATTAACGGGACAAGTCCTAAATTAAAATGGTTTTCTAAATATCCTGTTAACTGATTAATACTTTCATCATTCACAGCAGAAGTTTTATACTTTAAGCCAATGAAAGTGAAGATGAGCGCAGAAATGATATAAGCAGGGCCAGACGTCCAGAGCATATGCTTAATATGAGTAAATAGTTCACCGCCTGTAACTGTCGGCGTTAAATTCGTTGAATCGGAAAGTGGGGATATTTTATCACCGAAAAAGGCTCCACTTATAATAGCACCTGCCGTAATACCGGCTGGCACCCCCATTGTCGTTCCAACTCCCATTAATGCAATCCCTGCTGTACCAATGGTACCCCAAGAAGTTCCTATTGCCAGCGACACCAGCGAACAAAAAATCAGCGTAGTGAGTAAAAAGAATTGAGGAGAAATCGCACCAATCCCATAATAAACTAATGAAGGCACGGTTCCAGACGCTATCCATGCACCAATCAAAATACCAACAGTCAGCAAGATCAGCCCAGGCTGTAACGCCCTGCTCATTGATTTTGTCATCGATTTTTCTATTTGTTTATATGGAAAACCTAATCCCTTCATAAACGGGATAATGGTAAGTATACTGATAAACATCAGAATTTGAATGGGTGCATCAAATACAAGAAGACCAACCGAAATGATAGCAACCACCGTTAATAACATAGATAAAGCATATACAAATGACGGTTTTTTAATATTTTTGGGTTTGCCACTTCCCACCGTAAACACTCCTTTATTTTTTTAAATCTTTAACATGAAGAAATAACTTATTTTAAGAAATATTATATAAAGGATTGGTACCGATCCATATAGTTCCAAATAGCAGCGAGTTAATAAAATTTATCCTAATCAAGAATCAGAATGAGTATGTTATAAATGATTTCTAACTGCCATTTGTTTGGAAGATACCCGTTTAATTGGAAAAAGAAACAAGTTTCCGTTAATTGGTATGTATAATTGGAGGCTAGTCTCTTAGAATTATAGATTTTTTAATTGTTTTCACAAAATAGTGCTTCTTTTTGTTGTCAGTGACTGCATATATTTGAAGGTAATACTACTATTTGAGTTGTTTAAATGGATAAAAACTTAGATATCCATGGTCTAAGACACCAAGAACATCTCATTTTAGACTATGGATTTGTTGATTAAAAAGGCAACATAACAGTATTAACCGAATCGCAATACAAAAGAGGAATCACAGGAAATCTCTTAACTCCCCCGTAATTCCTTCTTAATAACTTCTTAAAAGCTAACTAGTTAAATCCAGTTTAGAAGATAAACTTCTATTTGAATAATAAAATTTTTTATGCTAGTTGATTATTCTCTTTCAATAAACTATGTTGGCATACTACAATTAAAAAAGTGCTGTGCAATTCTGACTTTGAATTGCACAGCACTTTTTTTAATGCTTAATCTATACCTGAATCTCTTTCTCATTTGCCAACACATAATCTTCTGCTTCTTTTGACCAGAGACCATCATATTTTTTAACAATCTCATGTAATGGATTACTTGTATCTTTCATAATTTCATCCAATGATTTAATAGGCATATCCTTATGCGTATAAATCAATTTCTTTCCTCCTGGAATATCTGGAAGCTGAAGTGTCGTCTTCTTTGCATCATTTAATCCCAATACATGAGAGACAATTTTTTGTACATTAACTTTTTTCTCTTCTATTAATTTTACTGCCTCTCGCATATCTTCCGTATTACCACCAGAGGTTCCTACATAATGTGTATATCGATAATGAATGTCATAGAAGTTAATGGCCGCTTTAAAATCCGTATTTTGCGGACCTGCAAAAAAGTTAAAGCACCCATCCGTTGCTAAGATGGCTGACCCTTGTTCTACGAGCTGTTGAACTGGAGCGAACACAAACACATCATCATAGCCATTTCCAGCAACCAATTGATTTAATGCATCAGCTGGATTTTCTTCTTCCCCTGTATTTACATAAATCAATTCTACACCAGCTTTTTTGCCTTCTTCTTTTGGATATAATTTCTCTACCAAGTCAATTTTTTCTTGCGATCTTCCAGTAACAACAAGTTTTTTTGGTTGAATTGGACCATGTAATGCATAGTCTATTGCTAAATAGCCCATTGGGCCAGTCCCACCTAATATGATAAGGTTCCCATCTTTTTTAATCCCCATTTCATGGTCATACGTGCCTTGAATTAAGTGATAGTTTGCTTTGAAGGCACCAATGACGCATGATAATGGTTCGATTAATGAACCTTCAAAATAGGACTCACCATTGTACTCTAGCAAGCAATCTTGCTCCATTACTTCTTTTGCTAAAATGATATAGGTAGCATCTCCGCCAGTATAGGGGAAAGTATAGCCGGGGCAATCAGGGCGATCTTTTAATTGTAGATTGGCTTGTACAACATATTTTTCACCCTTTTTATACTTTCCTTGCCATTTAGATCCTACCTCAAGAATTTCTCCACAAAACTCATGTCCTAGTAGAATAGGATTTTCAGCAACGTTATCAGGTACTTTTTTGTGATTTTCACCTTGATTTGCTGCTTTCCAAGAAGACATACATAAACTATCTGTCACAACAGATGCAAGAATTTCATCATCTTTTATTTCTGGCAGTTCAAATGTCTCTAATCGTAAGTCTTTCTGTCCATACATTCTCAATCCAGTTGTTTTCAACCTCATTCACTCCTTACTTCTTAAACAATTACTTTTATATTAATTAACCTAATATTCCTAACCAGTATCCTAAGATACCCACTCCAAACAACCCAAAAATTAACCAGATTGGATTGATTTTCTTTTTCAATAATTTCATCATAAGCAGTGTTAATAGCAATCCTAATATTCCAGGCATTAATTGATCCAAAATACTCTGTACGGTTGTAACAGAAGTTTCGCCCTCTTGGTTAACTGTTTCTGATACAACTAGGGGAACATTAATCGTGGTCCATTCTGACACCAGAACTCCCATAATAAATAGACCAAGAATCGTTGCACCTTCTGTAAGTTTCTGTAGCATATTCCCTGCTAAATCTTTAACAATATCTAATCCCTTTTTATATCCATAAACTAAACCGAACCATTTCATACCTAGACGAACTGCATTGAATGACAGGAAGAATAAAATAGGCCCTAAAACGTTTCCAGCGAGTGCTAATGAAGCTCCCAATGCTGCTGTAATCGGCCTTAATGTACCCCACACAATTGGATCTCCAACCCCAGCTAAAGGTCCCATCAAGCCAACCTTCATACTATTTATTGTCCCTTCATCAATATCTTTTCCTTCTGAACGCGCTTCTTCCAGAGCTGCTGTAACACCAATTACTGGTCCTGCCATGGCAGGTGTTACGTTAAAAAACACCAGGTGACGCTGCAAAGCTGCTCTTTGTTCTTCCTCCGTGTCATAGATTCGTTTGATAACCGGAATCATATCAAACCCAAAAGCTAATCCATGAATACGCTCATAGTTAAAAGAAGCCTGTTGAAAATTGGAACGAACAAAAATATTAATTAAATCTCGCTTGGTTAATTTTTTAGCATCTAAATCAGCTAGACTAAATGCGGCTAATCCCTTTGCAACTTTAGTGGTTTCTTGACTTTCACTCATTTGTCTTCCCTCCTCTAGTCATCTAATTCATCGTCCAAGTCATCATCCTCACGATAAGTGGCACCTGATGATGTGACCGCCGCTGGACTGTTTTGATACCTTGGGTTTAGTTGTAAGTAAATAATTGCTATAATAAGGCCTATTCCTCCAAATGCTACTAATGTAAAGTCTGTAAAAGCTGCTATGATAAATCCAAAGAAGAAAAACGGCATCAAATATTTTACATTCATCATATTTAATACCATTGCATAACCAACGACAACAATAAATCCACCAGCAACTTCCAAACCGCCTGTCACTACATCTGGTATAGCGTTTAACATCGCGTTAACAGTGGCTGCATCTACAAGTACCGCTACAATAACGGATGGTACAGCTACACGAAGTGCTTGCACACCTAAAGCAGACAAATGAAGCATATCAATAGCCCTAAAGTTGACCTTTTCTGCGGCTTTGTCTGCTGCATGCTGGAAGGCAACAGTAATTGTTCTTGCAAAAATGGTTAATACCTGTCCTGCTGCTGCTACTGGTAAAGCAATAGCAATACCTGCTTGAATGCTTTGATCTCCCACAACAACCAAAATGGTAGAAATAATACTGGCTAGTGCTGTATCTGGGGACTGCGCTGCTCCAATATTCATCCAACCTAATGCAATTAATTCCAACGTTCCTCCTAAAATAATGCCAGTTGTTATATCACCAAGAATTAAACCAATTACGGTACAAGCAATTAAGGGACGATGTGTTTGAAATTCGTCTAGCACACTGCCCATTCCCGCAATAGCCGCGAAGATTGTAATCAATATTACTTGTAAAACGGAAATATCCAAGATTTTTCACCCCTTTTTCAGATAACATTCCTTTTCTTTCTTAAATTTCTTTGAGCTTGTTCATAAAATCTTGAGACGAATCAGAGTAAACAACTCGCAGATCCAAATAAACACCAAGATTATTTAATTCTTTAAATGCTTTTATTTCTTCCTCACTGACACTGATAGACTTTGTAATTTGCTTTCGCCCGTCACGGTAAGCCATTCCGCCAATATTAATTTCTTTTAACGGTAACCCTGCTTTTACCACATTTAATACATCAATTGGATTCACAAATAATAGAAATACCGTAGTATCTGCATATTTTGGATTGTTATAAACACGAACTGCTTTCTCTACATCAACGATATTAACTTTGACACCTGGAGGTGCAGCTTGCTTTAATAACGTTTTTCTCATCTCATCTTTTGCCACTTCATCACTAATAACAATAATTCTTTCTGCATTTGCCTCCCTTGTCCAAACAGTGGTTACCTGTCCATGGATTAAACGATCATCTATTCGTGATAAATTAATCTTCATCTAAATCATCCTCCTCGACATTTACAGCTAAATCTTTAAAAGAAACAACCGTTGATGGGGCAATCTCTTTAATATACGACACGACTTCCTCTAATTCTTTGGAGCTTTGGTTCATCTTTGTTTCTAAATAGATTGGCAGGTTTACTCCTGTGATAATATCGATATTGTGGTTCTTCATTGCCAGCATGCTGGCTGCATTATATGGACTGCCACCAAATAAATCAACTAAGAATAATATTTTAGAATCTGCTAAACCTTCCCCGTTTATAATAATGTTATATTTCTCAATGAGTGTATCTGTATTTTCCCCCGGCCTAAACTCTACGCCATACACATTCTTCGCTTCTCCACTAATCATTTCTCCTGACTCTATTAAAGAAGCAGCTAAATTGCCATGTGCGGCAATGATTATTGAAAACATGGTATCTCTCCCCTTATATAGTGATTACGCTCTCGATTTTCCTCCAGTAATATTAAATGTTGTTCCTGTCACGTAGGAAGCACGATCCGAAAGTAAGAAACTAACCATATCAGCTACTTCCTGCAATTTCCCAACTCGCTTCATAGGGATAGAAACTTTATCATAGCTTGCACGAAGATCATCGACAGATATTCCCCTTGTATAAGCTAGAGCTTCTTCATATTCTTGTGTCCGCAATCCTGTTTCTTCCAATATTCCTGGCGCTACACCAGCTACACGAATATGATATTTTCCAAGCTCTTTCGCCCAAGATCTTGTATAACTGTAAAGCGCAGCCTTGGTAGCAGCATAAATACTTTGACCCTCCGAACCTTCTAAACCGCTTTCAGAAGCCATATTAATGATGACACCTTGTTTTGCTTCTGCCATTTTCTTTCCTACCAGCTGTGAACAAATAAAGACACCTTTTTGATTAATATCAATCATTTTATCGAACGTTTCATCATTCAATTCATAGTAATCGCTTTCATTATCTACCAACAACCTCGGAATATTAATACCAGCATTATTCACTAATCCATCAATCATTCCAAATCGATTCATAACCTTATCTATCATATTTGCTACACTATCTCGTTTTGTTACATCTGTTTGAATAAACACTTGTTTTTCTTGTAAATCCTTGGATGATTGAATATCTGCAATAACAACATTAGCTCCTTGTTTAGCTAACTCATCCGAAATAGCACTTCCAATTCCTGAAGAACCTCCTGTCACAATAATCGTCTTATTATTCATTCCTAACCAACCGCTCATTTACTCTCCTCCTTCAAATATATAATTGCACAAATGTGCAATAAATGAGAATTTGTGATTAAATTTATTATAAAATTATATTTTAGCCCTGTCAATTCATTTTTAAAAATAATATTCTGTGAACTATTTTTAAACACAAAAAAAGACGATTCTCTTCTTATCTAAGAAAACCGTCTAGCACTGTCACTCTAGTTATTAAATTGACTTTTCCAATATTAATTTAGCCGTCTCTTCTGTAGTTATTAGTACTTTCATCAAACCGCTGTTTAGCGCACCAATAATTCCATTAATCTTTTCCCTAGACTCCGCCACACCAATTGAATAGCGAGCATTTCTTATTTTATCTAAACCAATATTGATTGTTCTGTCTGTCACACTTGTTTGCACGATATTTCCATCTATATCAAAGAAATGCGAACAAATATCTCCAACAATATTATCTCGCTTAAATTCCTGCGTCACTGCATTACCATAGAAGGCTTTCCATATTCTTTCTCCGCTAATCTCCATCGATCCAATACCAAAAACAGCCACTGTCAGCAGATTCCATACCGTTGATATCTCCTCAAAATACCCCGATTTAAGAATCTGATTTCTTGTTTCTTTATTGTCCAAAATCGCTGGCAGATCAATCATCAGTGATTGTGCATTAAATTTCTCAGCAGCCTTGTAACAGATGGTATTTACATGATATTTACTTTCCAGTTTTCCAGAAGGTCCTCCAATCATTGGTACACAAAGGATATCCTTCTTTGATGTGGTATCCAACTGCTCTACCGCTTTGCTTAAACCCGTCCCCCAAGAAAAGCCAATAACATCTTGATTTTGAACAACTTGATTAAGATAATTTGCACAAGCTTGCCCCATTGCTAATAGCTTTGTTTCCTTGGAATGCTCTTCTCCGACAGGAACCACAATAGCATCCTTTAGCTGAAAACGTTCTTTTAGCTGCTCCTCTACGGTAAACGTATCAAACATATCATAGTTAATTACAGTAGTTACAATACCCTTGTCTCTTACTTTTTTCAACATACGGCTGATTGTTGAGCGGTTAATGTCTAACTCTTTGGCAATTTCACTCTGTGTCATGTCTTTCTCATAATACATTTGCGCTAGTTTTAATAGCGTTCGTTCTTCTTCTAGGTTATCCATATGCCACCTCCTGCACAATTGTTCATAGTTTGAGTATTTGTAGATATTATACTAGAATATTGTAAGGATTGTAAAATGGATGATTGGAAAGCATAAAGTTATTTTTATCAGTCAAAATTAAAGATACAAGCTGGTTAGTCATCCATTTCTTTTCTTTAATGTTATACTCTATAAAATTTTGAATTACAAAGAAAAGTTTTTTTTATTTTATGTAAAAAGTAATATTAACACTAATAAACGAAACTGCAAAACAGGCAAGAAAAATGAAAACCAAGATATTATCATATATATCGTTTAGTGTAATTAAGGTTAGCAAGCCCGATCCGATACTTAGCATAGTAACTATTCCACTACTAAAATACTTTAAATTATCATTGAACATTTTAATGTTTTCAACCCTTGCTAGTTTTTTCAGCATCTCACGAGCACTAGAAAGAATTTTTCCACTTCCTAAACTAATTAAAAATAGCTATACTATTGATAACTATTTTTAAGGAGGCAAATTAATTTGACTAGTTATGAAATCGAAGACTCGACATATTTAGATGAAATTGATGCAAATGCAACTGGACACAGAATAAAATTCTTAGCTCGGAAAGCAGGTTTATCACAATCAGAATTAGCAAAATTATTAAAAAGAGATGAAAAAACAATTTCTAATTATTATTGTGGAAAGTCTCTGCCTGACAAAGTTGATTTAATAATACTTTCAAAAATATTAGGAACGGATTATGACAATCTTTTAGTATATAGAGGGGATTTAGAAGGTTATCAACGAATTGACTATTACTCAATAGAATACAACGGAAAAGAAAATGAAATTAATCACGAAGCCATCAGTCGGGCCGCGAAGGAAAGTAAACTATTCGATCCACATACAAAAGGACGTTGTAATATCCGCAATTTAGAGGAAGCTGGTTACTGCTTAGCGTTTTTTTGTTATTTAACTCAATTAGATATTAAAAAAAGGATGATGGACGCGTTGCTTTCAAGTGGAGGAGTTCACAGCATCTATATGCATCATATTTTTGAATTTGATCTTTGGCGAAAACTATCAAGTAAACAAAAGGATGATTGTAAAGCACAGTTTGCTGTATGGCGCGGTAAGGATAGTTAAAATATGGAATCTAAACGCTATTTTCAGCATAAGCATTACTCATCGCATAATATTCATATAAAAATCTCCAGCCCAGACAGGGAGAACAAGCTAATCTGTTTGGGCTGGAAACATGAGTGTTCACTAATTATCGTTTTTTCTATTCTTTTAATTCTACTAAAAATGAAACGACTGAATACGGTTTTATTTCCTCAGAAGCATCGACAGTCTCTTCCATTGCATTTATTGGCGTTACGTTCGATATATTGCTATCTTTAAATTTATCCATCAATTCGTTTATTGCCACAGATTGATAAGTCGGATTTTCCAATCGGATTATAAACTTCTCAGGGTAATAGTAAGAATTATAACAGCTGCTTACAAAATACTGATTATCTATTTCCAGCAGACTAAATCTAGTCTCCGTCAATGTAAGCTCCTGCCTCTTTGGTTGAATTTTATTATCAATTCGATTAATAAAGTAATTAAAGTCCTGTAATTGATAATAAACCGACGGAGATTCTTCATAACGCCTCCAGTCAGTAACAGCCTCTTCCGAGAAGGCTTCATTCCCTATATTAATTGCAAAATCATATTGCATATTCTTATTTAATAGTTGGGCTGATGGGGTTTCCATCATTATATGCCCTCTTTTTGTAGTATCCCCTGAAGCTCGGCCAGGTCGATAAGCTAAATCTGGCTTACCTAAGCTATCTGTGGTTGCAAATAAAGTAATATATAAATCATTTTCTTTGTATTCATATTCTTTTGTATCCTTTGTATGAAACGTAATGGTATTATTTACGGTTTCAACGGAAACGATGCCATCAAATGGCTCTACATTCACAGGTTTTTCAGAATAGGTATTTTCCCAACCTTTTTGGCATTGATTTGTTCTACGTATATAGCCAAATGGTAACGCAGCAGTTGCTTTACGAATCCGGCTACCTGTATTTATCTTTAATCTCATTCTATGATTCAATACCGTATTTATAAAATTCAAGTTTCCTCGGATACAATCATCTTCAGCAAGAGTGAAAGTGATAAGAAACGGAAATTTGACGGTTTTTGCTCCAGCTAATCTATCCTCCATATTATGAGGCAGCTGTATTTCTCCAAAGACCTTCATTTGCTGCATACCATCTGCTTTGTGTACCTCTGCATTTTTGTAATCAAGTCTAATAGACTCATCTCCATAAATTGGAGAATAATCATACGTATCGCCGGCATTGCCTTCATCATAAATAGAGATAAAATCCGTGATTATAGCTTCATTCCTCTCCAACACCAACTCATTTTCTTCAAAGGAGAGCGTCATATGTGAATTAGCTATTTCTTTTATTTCTGTTCTTACCAATTCTTGTGCCGAATACTCAGAATAACCAAAAGATAACACACGGTATCCTAAACCTGGTAATTCACACGCTAAGCGTATAGTCAGAATATAATATCCAGGTTCAGTAATATATCGATTACCCGCTGGTGTCTCTTCAAGTATATTCTCTCTGCTGTCTACATAATCTACTTTCTCAATAGTAAAATCTCTATCATAAAAATGAATATCTTTCCTTTTTGTTAGTACTTTAATGGTTTTATAACCCCGGAACTTATGAGGCTCCGTATTCAATAGAAGAATGTCTTCATTTTTTAGTTTTAAAGCTTCTGCCATTTGTTTCATAATTGTGTTTTCCATACTATCGCTAATTTCATTGGCTTCCTTTAATCGGTGCCGAATATCTTCAGCAACAGAATCAGAAACACAGCCGGCCAAGCTATCATGCGCTTGTGATTCGAGCAGCTTTTTCCATGCTTTTAATAATAAACGATTACTGAAACGAATACCTAACTGATTGGCAATTACCAATATTGGCTCTATTCTTTTTATTAGCTTCTGTTCTAATTGATAGATTGATTGCTTGATATCCATTCGAACACTGCCAATTGTTTTATGAACTCGTGCCAGCACAGGAGAACGGAATTCTCCAACATACGTTTCTAAGTCTTTTTGTTTTATCTTTTCCAAAAAATCCTGATAACTGCTGACTTGATAATGATACCTTCCTAATTGGTTGATGCTTTTCACCTTCCCATTAAAATTTGTAATAATCGCAAGCTGGTCATTACCTGAAGGAATTAGTATATCTTCTGTGTCAGTAAACTTTTTGATAAAATCAACTGCAGGATCTAAACGTCCGTCTACGTACTCAGTGGTTGGTTCAAGAAGCATTCCTGTTCCATAACCCTGAGGCAGATTCAAAGCGTAAATTTCTTGATGATTACCTAATCCACGCCATTTAAAATAAGGTGATTGAACATGCTTGCCTAAATGAACACCTCTCCATAAAACCACATTATCTAAACCAGCTTCCTTCAAGATGACCGGAATTTGTGCATTAAACCCAAAAGTATCCGGTAAATAGCCAATTGGCATATAATCTCCATACTTCTTACTTTCAAAAACACCAATCATTGCATTGCGTAATATTGATTCACCAGAAGTAAAAAAAGCATCTGTCTGCGTATACCATGGACCAATGAATAATTGTTTTTGCTCAATCAATCGTTTAATATCTGTTAATCTTTCTGGATATAATTCAACGTATTCATCAAGTATAGAAAGCTGACCATCCAAAACAAAGCTGGCCTGCGGATTACTTAATAGTTCATCGATAGCATCTGAAAATAATTGATCGCTCAAAACTAAAGCATCCATCGACGTAAAATACCATTCTCTATCCCAATGCGTATGATTAACAATGTGTACATTTGTCATTAGCTTTCCCACTCTTTTTCCCATTCTTCTTCATCAAAATCATCCTCATCCTCTAATTGATTTGCTTCAGCTAATTCCGGTTCTTTACGCAATAGTACCGTAGCAATCGCTACAAACAGAGAACCTACAGCAATTGATAAAATATAGACTGGCCATTTATCTACCGTAAACCAACCATAGAACCCGCTAATTGGAGCTTGGTTAACTGCTCCCAGACCAATAGCCATGGATGAGCCGATAGCAGAGCCAATTACCGTGCACGATATGACCTTTATAGGACTCTCCACTGCAAAGGGAATAGCTCCTTCACTCACACCGACAAGCCCCATGACAACAGAAGATTTACCGGCTTCTCTTAACTCTCTATTATATTTTCGCTTTGCTATAAAGGTTGCCAGTCCCAATCCAATTGGCGGAATAATAATTGCTACCTGTGCTGCCGTATTCGGACCATAAATACCACTTGTTAATAATGCCATTGCCGTCGTAACAGCTGCTTTATTTACCGGCCCGCCAAGGTCAAAACCTACCATTGCTCCAACAATTGCCGCCATAATAATTTGATTCCCGCCGCTCAAACCATTTAGCCAGTTCTCTAACCCTGTATTTAAGGAGGCAAAAGGAACACCGATAATATATTGAATAGCTAATAATGTTATCAAGGTGCCGAAAACCGGAACTAAAAAGACAGGAACAATCGAAGACATAGATTTCGGCAGCCGCACATTATTTTTAATCCATAAACATACATATCCAGCGATCAAACCAGCTGCTAAAGCTCCCAGGAAACCTGCCTCAATATCCTTTACCAACATTCCACCAACTAACCCTGCTGCAATACCTAATTTATCGGATATAGAATATGCTATAAAAGCAGCGATAACTGGAAACATTAAATCTAATGCAATACCACCAAACCCATCAATATCATGTAAAAGGCGGATGATAACATTTCCGCTTTCAGCATAAGATTCATCCCAGATGTCTTGGATTCCAAACATAGAACCTCCAACACGTGAAATAGCCATAATAACTGCTCCTGCAATAACTAAAGGTATCATATATGATATACCGGTCAATACATGATTTTTTATGTCTCTTGCAACATTTCTCATCTCTATCCCCTCTTTCTTTACTGGTTGTCTATTAGTGCAAGAGCATCACTAATGACTTTCTCAGCATCTTTGATTGGTGCCGCCACAGGTACATGTAAAATCTTCTTGTGATCAAAACGTTCTTCATCCCTTACTTTTGTATCTACTGCAAAAATGACTACTTCCCCTATATTGACGTCCTTTTCAGTCAGTTCGTTTTCAATTCCTGTTGCCCCTTGGGTTTCTGCTTTTAGTAAATGCCCCATAGATTTTGCTGCTTTTTTTAATGCTTTTGCTGCCATATATGTATGTGCAACGCCTGTAGCGCACGCTGTTACTGCGATAATTTTTCTCTTCATAATGAATTCCTCCAATTAACTTAATATATTTACGATTTTTTGTTTATCCGTTTCCTTTTTTAATTCCTCTACCACATCATCGTCCATTAATTTCATTGAGATCTGCGATAGTAATTTTAAATGTGTATCCTTCTTGTCTTTCTCGGGAATAGCAAACATAATAACAACAGAAACAGGTTGATCATCTAAAGATTTCCATTCTACCGGAGTTTTTAATTTTCCCACAGCAATAGCTGCTTCCAACACTCCCTTTGATTTACCGTGAGGAATAGCAATGCCTCCTCCAACCCCTGTAGTCGATTGTGATTCTCTTTCTAAAACGGAACTGATGTATGCATCTTTATTTGTTAAGACCTGTTTTTCATTAATTTTCTCACTTAATTTTCTAATTACTTCCTCCTGTGTCTGAGCTTCCATATCTATTTCTACTTGCTGTACATTTAAAATTGTCGCTACATCCATCATTTTCTTCCTTTCAAATATGCCCATACTTGGTGATAATCGCCTTTAGTCAATTTCTGTTGAACGGGATGATCAATAATTTCTAATAAAGCATCATATATTTGCTCCAGCTGCTGAGGTGATTCATCCTTGATACAAATAAAAAATACAAATTTCACTTGTGTTGTGCCCCAATTGATTGGATTAGCTAAACGTAAAAAGGCTATTTTCGATTGGTTCACATATTTAGGATCCCCATGAGGTGTTGCAAACTTTCCAAATGATGTGAAAGATAAATTTTCTCTGTTTTTCACTGATTCTTTTATCTCCGGTTGTACGATACCCCTTTGAGCTAATTCATCAACGAGATAGGTGAGAACATCATCCACCGAGCGTAAATCCTTATCTAAAAATAGTGTATTTGACGATATTAACTTTGCGAATGCTTCCTCTTGCTTATTATTTGATTTCTGTTTTTCATGAATTTCCTCTTGAATCCTTGCTTGATCATGAATGTCTAGCAATGGTGAAATTACTAATACCTTTCTATTTTCAATTTCCAGGTTCACCGTACTTAAAATCAAGTCTTCTATTACTTCCGTGTGAAATAGCTGTTGTACAGATAAAATCCTGGAAACCTCTAATTGAGAGAAATTTTTCCTCATTCTTGCCGCCAATAGCTGTGACGTTCCTTTTCCACTGTTACACACAATCAACACCTTTAACTTGTCTTCAGATAACTCTTCTATCCGTTCTTTATATGCCTGAATATGCACCGCTAAAAAAGCAACTTCATCGTCAGGAACTGAAATCTGAAAGGTTTTTTCGAGTCTGTCTTTAATATAAATTGCTTCTTCAAAGGAAATAGGAAAATGCTTCTTCACATCATCTAAAAACGGATGTTTGATTGGCAAATGAAACAATAATCGATTGACTGCCATTTTTAGATGACTTACCATTCCATCCAGCAGCTTTTGATCATAGGATGGAAGGAAATCGCGAATGACAGCAAGCACTGTATCCTCTATTCCTGCTTCCGGCTGATAGAACACAGCATCTTCCTTCTTTAATCGGTTATTATTGGACTCCAAGTGCATTCGGATATAATACAGTTCATTCTGTGATAAAGTAACTTGAAAGCTAGCTTCTATCAGCTGAATTAATAGTCTTGACTCTTCCTGAAATTCCTCTGATAATTCTCCCTGTACAGGTTCTTTGAGTTTCTTACCTTCTTTTATCCGCTCAATCGCAATGAGTAAATGTAATAATAACGATTGATATCCAAAATCACTAAATACAAAGTTGGTACGCTCTACAAATTCTTGCAAAACCTTATTTAACTGAATCAAACTATCTTTATTAAAAAAATCGTTTACAAAATCAGGGATGCTCTCTAACAAATGCATTAAATATTCCTCGCGCTTTACGATATGCCAGTTCAGACCCCAAAAATAAAGAATTAAATCCAAGGCCAGCTTCCTTCTTTCCTGCTCCATTAAATTTAGAAAAGAACCTCTGCCTGGGATGCGGTCAATAGTCACATTAAACAGCCGAAATACGTTCGTTACTTCTTGCAAATCTTTTTCCATGGTCGATTTACTAACGAATGTAATATCCATTAAGTCTTGAAGTGTAAAGTAATCCGTTCTCTGTAAAAGGTTAAAACAAAGAAATTGAATTCTCTCCTCACGCGTTTGAAGCCTATTTACATTAGCTTTTTGATTAATCATTGAATAAATCTGCTCTCTATCCCCTCTTAAAAACACTCCAACATTCGCCTTACGAATAAGTTCAACGTCACTTCCTTTGAATAAAGTTTCAATATTATTTAAAGATTGGGTAATGGTTTTATTAGATAATCCCATATACCTTGCAATTTGAGTCACTGTCGTTTTTTCTTCTACAAGCAAATACTCTATTATTTCTTGCTCCCTTATACTCAAATCCATTTTGATTCGCTCCCTCTATACTTATATCCTATTAGTAAAGCTAATTCATGAAAACCCTTTCTTTTACATGAATGATTCATGTAAAAGATAGGTTGTGGGTATATGTAATGTTTTTTATTTAATGTATAGTGCTCTTTTATGAATTGAATCGATAGGTGGTTTTCTACTGGCTATCCTATTCATAAAAATTATTCAAAAAGGAACCGTTTAACTAAAGATTGTACAGAATAACAATAGTTTACTCTTCTTTAATTGAGTATGAAAAGAAAATTAGGAGTTCGATCTCAAATAACTTATATTTTTCACTTTATACCTTATAGAAAGGCATACGTATCCTTAAATTATTAATAATAAAAAGTGTTGCATTTACTATTGCAATAACGGTTATAGAGATTCTGAATATTGATAAGTCAGACGATTTCTAAAGGAATTGATATCAATAGTCACCATTCTAGTCTTAGCAATGCTTGTTTCATCCATAATAATCGATCTGGTATAATAATACATAACAGACGACAACTAGGAGTGAATAAAGTGAATAAAAAAAATATACATGTTGTTGGCGCAGTAATTATAAAAGACGATAAAATTTTATGTGCGCAACGTGGCGAATCAAAAAATCTATCCTATAAATGGGAGTTTCCAGGTGGGAAAATAGAATCTGGCGAAACACCTCAGCAAGCGCTAAAGCGTGAAATTCAGGAAGAAATGGAATGTGATATTGCAGTTGGAGAAAAAATCGATCATACCGTATATGAGTATGACTTTGGAGTCGTTCATTTAACAACTTTTTATTGTACCTTACAAAAGGGAAAACCTATTTTAACAGAACATCATAGTATTAAATGGCTTTTTAAGCATGAACTTTCATCATTAGATTGGGCTCCAGCAGATATTCCAACTATTGAAAAGCTAGAAAACATGTAAAGCAAATTTCAAAGGAAGGAAGGAAAATATGGATCATTTTCTCCAAGACTTAAAGGATTCTTTATATAAAGGCTTCATTAATCAAAATAGCGAAAAAAGAGATAGCTATAAACCAAAATTATTAGTAAATAACCTACAGCGTAATGAAACTGTCTTATCTCCACTACTCGAAGAATTAGATAAATGTGAGTCGTTTATATTCTCTGTAGCTTTTATTACCGAAAGCGGGTTAGCTACTCTTAAATCCCACTTATATGACTTAAAAAGAAAAGGGGTAAAAGGCCGAATATTAACATCAACCTTTTTACAGTTTAACCATCCCAAAGCCTTTAAAGAGTTATTAAAAATTACAAATGTAGAGGTTAGATTAACAAATTTAAAGGGTTTTCATTCAAAAGGATATATATTTGACCATAATAGCTACTATTCATTAATAGTAGGGAGTTCTAATTTAACTGCACAAGCTTTAAAAGAAAATTATGAGTGGAATGTACATTTAACTTCTTATGAAAATGGATCAGTCATTCGACATTTCAAAGAACAATTTGAAGATATCTGGGCGGATGCTGTTATATTGACTGAGGAATGGATTATGGCCTATGAACAAAGCTATCAACCAGTTGATTTACAAGCCGCAACTAAGGTTATCGAACTACCAGAAATTTATGAAACAAACCCCTTAGAAGAAGCTTTAACGATTACGCCCAATAAAATGCAGCAGAATGCTCTAGAACAAATAGAAGCACTAAGACAAGATGGACATGATAAAGGTTTAGTAATTTCGGCAACAGGAACAGGAAAAACATATCTTTCCGCATTTGATGTCCGTAACGTTGCTCCAAAGCGAATGTTATTTATTGTTCATCGCGAACAAATCTTGCGTAAGGCTAAATCTGACTTTCAACGTGTCTTAGGAGGATTAGATAATGATTTTGGGATATTATCTGGATCAAGTAAAGAAACAGATGCAAAGTATCTCTTTACGACAATCCAAACTATATCGAAACAGGAGACATTAAGTACATTTGATCCAGAATTATTTGATTATATTCTTATCGATGAAGTACATAAAGCTGGTGCTAGCTCTTATCAGCGTGTGATTGATTATTTTAAGCCAAAGTTTCTTTTAGGTATGACAGCAACTCCCGAAAGAACCGATGACTTCAATATCTATGAGCTGTTCAACTACAATATCGCTTATGAGATCCGTCTTCAAGAAGCCTTAGAAGAAGATATGCTTTGTCCCTTTCATTATTTTGGCGTAACAGACATAGAATACGATGGAAAATTAGTAGACGGTACGACCATTATATCTAATTTAATTACAGAAGAGCGTGTTAATCATATTCTTGAAAAAATCGATTACTATAGCTATTCCGGTGATTGCGTAAAGGGTTTAATATTTTGTAGTAGAAAAGAGGAAGCAAAAGAGCTATCTGAGGTTCTGAATAACAGAGGATTTCGTACAGTGCCTTTAACAGGAGCAGATTCTCAAGATTTTCGGCTGCATCAAGTAGAGCGTTTAGAAAATGGAGCTCTTGATTACATAATTACAGTTGATATTTTTAACGAAGGTATTGATATACCTAGCATCAATCAGGTTGTAATGCTAAGACAAACACAATCAAGTATTATTTTCATACAACAGCTAGGCAGAGGACTACGTAAACATCCATCTAAAGAATTTGTGACAATTATTGATTTTATAGGAAACTATAAAAATAATTATCTTATCCCAGTTGCCCTATCTGGTGACAAATCACAAAATAAGGATAATATTCGTCGTCGCACTGCGGAAACAAACTATATCAAAGGTGTATCCAGTATTAATTTTGAAGAAATTGCGAGAAAACAAATCTTCAAATCAATTAGTTCCAGCAACTTAACAACTCAAAAAGTATTAAGAGATGCTTATATTGAGCTGAAAAATCGATTAGGACGTATCCCTTACCTAGAAGATTTTATTCATAATCATTCCATCGATCCAACAGTTATTATTGGAAAATATAATACTTATTATGCTTTTCTTGTAAAAATGAAAGAAAAAGTTCCTGCTCTTAGTGATTATGATCAACGTGTATTAACCATGCTTTCTAAAGAGTTGTTAGATGGTAAGAGACAACATGAACTTTTATTATTACAGCTACTTTTACAGCAAGGAAAAGTGAATAAGCAAGAATATATAAGCATATTAGAGGATAACAATTGCCTGGTCAATGAAAGCATCCTTGAATCTGTAGAAAATGTAATGAATCTATCCTTCTTTACACAAGCAGACCTAAAAAAGTATGGAGAAAAACCAATTATCACTCTTTCAGTAGATAACGAGTATACTTTTAATAAAGAAGTACATCAAAATTTAGACTCAAATGAATACTATAAAAAACTAGTATACGATATGGTCATAACTGGAATGGAACGAAGTAAAAAATATAAATCAAACAGCTTATTTACTTTAAAAGAAAAATACACGAGAAAAGACGCATGTAAGCTTTTAAATTGGAATAAAGATGAAAGCTCTACAATGTATGGATACAAACCAAAGCATCAAACTTGCCCGATTTTTGTTACCTACCATAAAGACAATGAAGTAGAATCCAGTGTAGATTATGGAGATGAATTAATCAGTCCAAATGTTTTCAAATGGTATACTCGAAGTAATAGAACCTTGAAATCAGAAGAGGTTCAAAAAATCATTCATGCTGAAACGAAAGGGATAGACATCCACCTCTTTATCAAGAAGGATGATGATGAAGGAAGCGATTTTTATTACCTTGGACAGGCCACTCCTAATCAACAAACTGTAGAGCAGGATAAAATGCTAGATAAAAATAATAAAGAAATTCCTGTGGTCCATATGAATATGGTTTTGAATGATTCTGTGGATCATGAATTGTATCGGTATATTACTTCAGGGGATGAGTGAAAGGATTATTCGATTAGAAAGATAAATGATTAATGAGTACGGCGGTCGTTTTTACCACTTATTGCGGATTTCTTTACCACACATTAAGAGATAAGCCAATGAAGTGTAATCAGCTGTTTCATTCATGATAAAGCAACAATTCCACCACCCTTGACCTTGTTTGTGTCCGTGGTAGTGGTTTGAATAGCGGATGGAAAAAAGCAGCCTTTAGGGCTTCATCCGCTCAAATAGCGTACCACGGACAATCACTTTTAAGTTCCGCTGGCGGGGCCCGTCCCCCTCGCCTCTTCTAGCGATCACTAAGAAGTGGCACGGCGGTCAAGGGAAACCAGTTAACACTGTGGTTGATAAGTGCTTATTCTCCAGTTGCACAGGTCACCATAGTCATAGATGAAATATTGATGCCTAAAATTAGAAATGGTTAACCCTTCAGCAAAAGGTGGTAAAACTCTCCGCATTCCGTGGTAAAAAAATGAATATGGGGGAAACCTTTTTACAGAGAATTATTCTGCCTCTGTTCTTTTAACTCAAAAAATTAATCTCTTTTTGAATATACTTTTGTACATTTGATGTTTGAATATGTTCAATTTTTTATTATTCAATTATTAGAGATTTTATATGTCTTCTTATTCAATCATTAATTCATAATATCGATTTGAATCATTACCAATTGCTTCCCTATGTATTTCGCAATTGAAATTTGAGCCATATCGCAACTAATTTTGATCCATATAAAATTAGAGGAATTCACAAACTTCTTAGGCTCATTTTTATCTTGATCTAGGATTGACATGGAGCCTATGCGGGCATGACTATCTTGCAAAAGCGTGCGGTAGGGAAAGGTTTTGCACTATTACCAGGGTATCATGCCCACTTCTTCATATAAATCCTACTGGTTTCTGTGGAAAATGAAATTCACAAACTTTTAGTGGCTCAATTTAAAGTTGTCATCTGGTTCAATTTTCATGTGCTATAAACATCCCTAAAATAAACATAATCAACACTCAGACAATTTTTGATTTCTACCGCCTCTAGAAATTATGTCCTTACTATAAATATCATTTTTTTAACATGTACTCCTCCTGATTGCCAAAAAACCTTATTCTAAGTTGAATAAGGTTTTTATATTGTATTTTTTTCAATCACTAAATCATTTACTCCTTGGCGATAAAAAGAAAATATTTTTCGTTCTCTTAACTCTGTAATATTTATTTCACAGTTAAACGGAAAAAACAATTGATGATTTTCTATGAGATCAACATGTAATGAGTCACTATTCAATACTTTTAATAGAACGTGTACAAAAAATGATTGTATTAATGGATTAGTAATTACAATTTTTTCATCTATTGTGTAGATACTTTTTTCTACTGGTTGAATAATATTCCAAGCTTTCATACTCATTAACACCGCACTAGTTGCAACCTCGACTCTTCTGCGGTCTCCATATGCTTCTTTCATTCGCTTACTAATTGCTTTACTTGAAACTTCATCTTGTAAGTGAAATAAACGCCCAAATTCATTCGCAACATCTTTAAAAAATGGATAAGCCGCAATTGTTAATCCCCAATGTACAAAAAGTCTTTCCTCATTTGTTAATTGATTAAATTCATCCAGAACTTCATCACGAATTGGCTTTAAATCCTCATCAACTAGATACCATATTTTCATTAACATTGTTATAGCATTCTTTCTTGATTTTGCACCTGTAATATCATCACGCAAATAGCCATCTAAAATTGTGTACATCTCTTTACGTGAAAGCTTTTTTGTCTGATTCGCTGTATAATCCAAGTGATGTAGTAAAACTTTTTGATCAAATCCGACTGGTTTACTCACCCAATCCACTTCCTTTATTTTTTTGCACCTTTACAAAAGGAACTATGACTTCTTCTAAACTAATTCCACCATGTGTTACAATCGATATATCTCTAGGGACAAAGGCTTGCCCAAATTCAGCAAGTAAAACATGATAGTTTTCAGGTAATCCAATGTTAGGCCATTTTTTTACGGATAGTTTTGATGCTGCGTCTTCGTATAGCATTATATCATCATAAATCCGTACTCGCTCTCCTTTTTGTTCTACAAGTACACCTTCAGATACACGTCCAATTCCTGTTGCATTAGTATTTCCATGATCAGACGTTAAATATACTGAATAACCAGCATTTATTAAATCAGACAAAAAATTCACAAGATAGTTTGTTTCTAACCATAATGTAAGGTTTGAATAAATACTCTTTTCTCCTAATACTGCATGATGAGTAAACTGATCTATTACATCTATAACAGCACCATATACTTTCGTGGATTTTTTTGACAAAGCCTTAATTGTTTCTCTGTTATATTTTTCGTTCCCAAGGCCTTTCTGATAGGTAACATATTGTTTTAAAATACCCTGGTTTTCCCAGAATGATCTCCAAAGTCTTTCTTCCGCAGCAGTTGTTTGAATCGTTTTGTTAAAGGTTAAAGGAACATTCCCAGAGAAGATAGCTTGACGCGACACAGATGTTAGAGTTGGAACCCATGCGTACACCTGTTGTTCTTCAAACAAAAAACCCTTTTCTTTCAAAAACCTTTGAACTACTTTCCATTGATGAAAATTCATTCCATCAAGTACTAGTAACGCTACTTTTTCATTACCTTTTCTCTCGTTACTAATCACATGAGGAATGTGATGAACAAGTTTTGGTTTTGGGTAAGGTGGTAAACTTGTTAATGTATGATATTGGTTGACCATCCAACGAGCAAAGTGATTATTAACAACTCTCAATTTTTCTTCTACTTCAGCCACACTACTATTACTGTCACTTTGCATCGAAACCAACTTAAGTTCCGTTATTAACTCATTGATATGGAACCAATCTTTATATTGGGTGACACTCGATAAACAATCTAAAATTTTATCATGTAAATAATTTAGTTGTTTATCAACTTTCTCTTGATTATGATCTTCTTCAATTCCCATTCGTATCCAATCAGGCATAGCATCTGGTATTAAAACATCTTTAATCTTGGATAGCTGCCCTTCAAGGAATAAATCATTCATTAACCTTCTTACATCATGATTTGCCAACGGATCACTTTCATATATATCAGATGGATCATTAATTTGTTCTTCTCTCACTTGAAGATATTGTTTAACAAAATTATCCCATTTTTGTTCCAAAAAATGATAAAAGAAAGTTTGTGATTCAATCATTTTTTTCAAAGGTAAATCTTTAAAATCAGGAATTCCCCTCCACTTTTCAAAAAGAAATTTCTGCAAAATATTGGGTAGTTGCCTTGATTGATAGTGTATAGACAATAACACCTTATATAAATCTGCTTCATCATCTATCATCTCATAAGGTATTTTATATACGTATTTAATAACATATTCCAATGTTTCTCGCTCAGATGAAGTGCCTTGATACTGTTGATGAACAGTATACAAGGCATCAAAATCACCCCTATCTATTTGTCGAATAATATTTACCGAGAACTTTGGGAATAACGTTTGTAAACTAACCTTTACGCTTAACGCTTTTCTTTGAAATTCGTATGGAAATACAACATCTTTATTCACATAGATCACTAATTTACGTTCAGATTTATTTGTGCGATACTGTTGCTCATACAGATAACGAAATGTAATACTATCATCAAATCTAATTGTATCAAAATCCTTCGATTGCAGTTCTTTTAAAACAAACTCATCATTTAATAAATTATCTTTGTCAAAAACTAAAATCAAGTACGCTTGTTGGAATTGAATTTTTTCAATAATTTGTTTACGCCATCCGAGCATCTTTTTCACCCTCTATAATCCTAAACGTATACATGCATTGTCATAATACATTAGTAATTTATCGTCTTCTTGAATGACTTTCTCCGGTAAACGTTCTCCTACTTTTACAATTTTATCAAAATCTTTTTCGCTGTATGCCTTCTTAAATCCAGCACGAATAGCTTCTGTACGAAAGTTTTTTAACTTTTTCTTGTTCCCTTCTAATTCATTTAAATAACCATAAAATTCTCGTAATAATGCTTTCTCACGAAGTTTTTCTAAATCTGCTTGTTTATTAGGATCTGGAACATACCAGCGATGCATTGCCTTTTCAATGATCTTTTTATCACTAGGATCTAGACCGCGCAAATCTTTATATGTTCTTCTTAAATAAGTAATAATTTGTTTAGGAACAGGTCCTTTTCCTTCATATTGTAAAAAGTTTTGCTGAAGCAAATAATTTAACTCAGGTAAGAATTCGTGTTTTGATATATGTTGAATTTCTTTTATAAAATCTGGGTGTATCTGTTTATATGTTTTTGGTTTTGTAATTAATAACTGTTTTAAATATTCTATTGCACTTCGCTCGTCATTAATAAAAAACTCTATTTGACCCATTTTATCTAAATTAATTTTTCTTTTATCAAATTCTAAAGCTTGTTCTTGAAGAAAATACATACCAAACCTTTCAGAGTACCTTTCACTCAGTCCTCTGTAAAAATCTGCAGCCGACATTGGTATAGGTAATCCTTTTTGAACATAAAATGCAACCATTCTATCAAAAAGCATAAAATTCTTTCGTTCTAATATAGGTTCAACTTGATTATTTTTTATTTTTATTACTGGAAAATTACTCAAGTGGTTTTCCACAAATATCCAAACATTTTCAGTATCACTTCTATTTTCCTTTAATCGATCACGTAGTCTATCATTCGATTTATATGCTGCAATAACTAAATCTTTATTTACAGCAGCCGATTTATGACCTTGGTGCATTGTATCATGTTTTTTATCAAGAATACTTACGTTGGCAACTATAAAACCTGCTGTTTCTAGCGATTGTTGGATAGCATTCCAAATTAGATTAGATGAATTATGAAATTCTACAACAATCCAATGATTAGGTTTTAATACTCTGTAATATTCTTTAAAAACACCAGCCATTAAGGTCTGATATTCTTTAACGTTTTTATATTGTGCTTTATTAGTAATAACTTCATTTTTATTGTTTGTTTTAACTTTCAGCCACCATTCACTAAGGTAGTTTTGTTCTGAGTAATTAATATTACCACCGAAAGGAGGATCAGTGAAAATGAAATCCACACTATCTTGAGGTACCTGTGCAAGATTAGTAGCACTCTGGTTTGTTACAATAGAAACACCTTTTCCCCAAGAATTTTTTTGTTTGACTACTTGGTCCAACCTTTGAATAGTTTTTTTTGCAACATTTGTTTCAACAAACATATTAGGTACATATAAAGTATTAGACAAAGGTCCAACGGGAGATCCCTTTGATCTTCGTTTATCAACATAAAATCTATTTCGCTTAGTTCCATTATTTTCTAAAATTGATATTAAAGCAAATAAACCCAACCTATCATTATTTTTAAAACAATACTTCACTAGTTGATCAAAAGCATAGTAATTCCTATTCGAATAAAAATGATTAACATGAGAGAATCCCCAATATTTTATAAGATTATTCCTCTCATGTGATAGATGCATATACGGAAGCTCTTCAGGAATTAAAGTAACTTCTTTATAATTAATATTAATTAATTTATCGAAGTCAAATGGCTTAGGTTCAATTCGTATTGTTTTATTACCTTTTTTATAAGAAATTAATGCTAAAGATGACTTTGCCTGATTTATTGTTTTTTGAAGTACAGGATCAAACTCTATATTAAAAGCTTTTTGTTGTTTATCTGATTCAATTATGGCTCCACAATTAGGACATTTATAAACATTTTTCATTTCTTGTTTATCCCAATCTATAATATAATCAAATAATCTAAAACTATGTGAGCAATTATTACATTCGCCCCAATAACTCCATACCGTATAATCAAACTCAACTTCCTCATCATTTATTTTTGTTACATAAAGTGGTGCTATTTTTTCATTAATAAATTCTGCAATCTGTAATTTATTTACATCATTAACCTCTGTTTTTAATTTTTGGCTAACAATTGAACTTGTAAAGGTAGCAGCTGGAGACAAATCAGCTAGTATTGCTTTTCTTTCTCCCAATTTTGAGACAATCTCACCATCTTGAACTACATTATTCTCATTATCAATTGTATACCCCATAGAATTTAAATAATTTAAATCACCACAAAGGTTAGCAGCTAAACCTGTCATACCAGATCCTGAAAAAGCATCTAAAATAATATCACCTGGATTAGTATAATGAATAATGTATCTAATTATTGCCTTAGGAGGTACTTTTGTAAAATAAGAAGGTATCTTGTATAGAGGATCATTTTTCCCTTCGGATACATCTGTTACAAATGGAACGCGTTTGTAATTTTTTTCTTTAGTTTCCTTTGTTTTCTCCCATAAATCTATAAATTCACTAAGCCATGGATTCGGACAAGCAGTATAATAAGGAGGATCAGACAAAGCAATTATATCCTCATCTTCTCCAATTGGAAATCCTTCTATATTCTTCATTTCAGGCAATTTCCTTCTTAATTCATTTCGAAAATATTCCCTTCGCTCGTCCTCGTTATTAAAAGTCATGCCTAAGCAGACAACAGGATCATTGTCTGCTTTAGATTGTTCTTCTGTAAATGAAAGTTGCTCATTCTCTTCGGTCATTGAATTAACCTCCTATTTTCTAACTGTTAAACGTACACGTTCTTGATCATTATTACCTACAAGTTCACGAAATAATATCTCTAAATTATTTCGTGCCTCTTTGACTGTGATTGGATTACCATTGCCAAACACTTCTTTTAATTGTTCGACATCAACTTGTTCCTGATGAATTCCTTTTAGAACTTTGTTAATCGCATTAATTAACTTCATAGGAATCGGTAAAGTTAATGTTTTCTCGTGCATAAAATCATTTATTAATTGTTTCTCTTCCACTTCTAATAGTTCAATACTCTCTTTTACAGATGCATCATTAAAATTTGTTAATAACGTATCTGTCCAAACTGTCAATAATTCAACCATTTCTTCTTCAAGTTCCGAAAGAGATGGCTTTTCATTTAGTGATTCTTCACGCGGATTAAAATGGCACTTTTGACATTCAGGTGTTTGTTGCAACTTATCAGCTGTTACATGATAACAAACTTTTAGCGAATCCATTTTTTCTTGCCAACCCTTAAAAACCCCACTAGGTAATAACTCAATCTTTGACGATAATATTTGTAGCGCATCACATTGTTTATCTTGTAATAATTCGGTTTTCCTTTTACTTTCCGTTGCATTTAATCGCATTTTCTGATGTATAGAAAGATAGAAATCTATATACTCTTTTTTTAAACGTTCTAATTCCTCAATTTCATTTGCACAATCTTCATTATTTTTTAATGCAACACTCAGCTTTTCTAACGATAAATCAACACTATCAATCCAATCCTTACTAGGAGAAGCAATAAACTTAGCCTGAGCAAGGTAATAAGCTACTTTAGTGACTTCATTTATTTTCTTTTGCAGGTCATCTAATGTATCCAAAAGCAACAAATTTTCCTTTTCTTTTTCAATTCTCTCCATATTGAATTTTAAATTCATCATTTTTGCTCGTGTATTATATACTTGCAACCCTTGTAAAAAATCATTAAGACTTGAAAGCTTATCTGTTTTTTCATCTATTTCTGCCTGTGTAAATAACGGCCCATCCCAAACTTGAAATTTATTACGCAAGTTAGCAAGCATTTCTACTGTTCGATTAGTAGCATTCTTTGCCCCGGAAATAATTTGTTTTATAGCAAAGTCTACTTTTTCTTGATTAGAGAAATCTATCTTGATTGACTCAAATAAATCTAATAAAGCTTGTACTTCACGAATAGGCAACCCAGTCGGTTTTTTAATATGATCAAAATAAGTAATATCTTGAATAGGAAGTCGAACAAACTCACTAAAATTCATGGCTTCATACTGCTTTCCCTTAATAGTGACAACAATTTTCCCATCTTGAATCAGTGAACCAAGAATTACAACGAGTAATTCAGGCTCCATCGTGAACCTACTTGTTATTCGCTGATCTGGAGAACCTTGAGTCGTATTGATCACTTCAATAAGTTCACTTTGATTTAATACTTGCCCATTTCCCATACTATCAAGTGAATCGATCACCCATTTTGCATAACCTGATTTCTGTGTTGTAGGAGTCCCTTTCTGATCGATTAGGAGCAGGCCATCCAGAATTGCTTCACCTTGATTTGTTTTACGCCCATTCAAATAATCTAATGCATCTTTAACATAAGTGTGTATATTCTTTTTGGTCAAGAAAGAATGTTCAAGCTTTCGAAATGAAGGATATTCTTCATATCTCACTTCAAACCATTGGGAAAGTAGGTCTTGTGAAACTGAATCGATAAGCTCAACTAATGTATCAGGATTACTTGGCAAGAACATTCCGTGCTCAAGTACACCAGCACTCTTTCCTCGATATACAATTTCATAAGCATCAACAAAATTTTCTTTAATCCATTTTACCAATTTCTTTTTATAATCTTCCATTTTAGGCTTATACAATTTTTTATTCGTAGTTGTATCATTATACATTTCTGTTGCTCCACCATACAAGCGCAACAATTGAATAAATGTATTATCTTTTTTCTTTAAACGAAAAAATACTTCATCTTCTTTTTGTTCATCCTTAAAGTTAGGTTCTTCAAATGCCTGGAGCATGTATATATAAAAGTCTCTTTCTGGTTGGGCTGTTGATCGCTCATTTGGCGCTCCAAAGAATAGATACCCTTCTCGTTTTACTCTCCGTTCCATCCAAGGAATTTCATGCAACCAGATTTTATATCCAAATACATAGGCTGCAGATTCTGAAACTTCAGTAGCTTGTTTTAGCACTTCAAAATAATAGCTATCTAATTGACTATTCTTTAGTCCTTCACCACGTTGACGTATAAGCTCATCTACTGGTATAGACTCATCAATGTTGATATAATACTGTCCATTATCGTTATTCAGGGAAATATATTGGAAACTGGCTGCAGTTCTTAAATCTTTCATTGCTGCTTCAATTGTTGTTTTTAAAAAATCGGCTGCTTCATTTTCAAAGTCTAATATAGAAGATTGACTTAGGAATAACCTATCTCTAAGTGTATCTGGGTTTAATCCGATTGGTGTTTTTAAATCCTCTGTAGTTAAACGAAATACGGCTAACGCATTTACCATTTGTATTGCAATAGCTTTATACTGTCTTTTTACGCTTGATTGAATAGTCCCTCTTAATGTTTCAACCTTATCTGCAATTAACTTTACACGATCGTCTGATCGTAAAGCGGAATCTCCTTCGATGTACGTCCAATACCTGTCAAAAGATATAAGTCCTGTTGCATCTTCAGGAACTTCTTCTGTTAGTAATTTTCTAATTTCACCTGTAATTGTTTGTAGGGCAACCCGTTTTTCACCAATATGTACTCTCTCAAACATTTCAAGATATGCTGGATGAATTGGAAATAGGTTAACGTATGTCTCTAGTTCTTCTGATAGTCCGTTATATAATTTTTTAAACTTACCCAGATGCTCACGAATAAGTGCTTTTTGCTCATCATTCTTCTTTAAGAGCCTCTCTGACACTACAAATGCAATATCTTCACGAACAATACGTGTTTCTTTAAAACGCTCTTTTACTCGGCGTAGCGAATCTGCAACGAAACTAAATTTCGGATTATCAAAAAGCATTTCCTGTATACCAGAAATAAAACGAAAACGGGTGTTATTACAAACTTCACCAATTTCACGTAAAAAGCCTAAATCTAGCGTAAGATCTTGTTCTTTTCTTCCGCGTAAATAGTCAAGAAGTTCATCGATAACAAGTAGTAACCCTTTATCAGGATATTTTTCATGAAATAATTCCATCATTTCATACATCATATCTTTGTTATTTGTCACTTGATCAGCAGCAGGAAAAGAATAATCTATCCCCATATCTGCTAGCCCTTTTTCTAATTGTCTACAAATAATTTCACGGAGAGGCATTGTTACAGCGCCAAATTCTGCACGGATAGTTTGAAATTTACCTTCTATTTCTTTTGCTTTTTCCGCTACCTGTTTGTTTTGTAAATATTCACTCGCACCTGGTAATTCTGCAATCGTAGAAACTACACTCATTAGATGAGATTTACCAGAACCATAGTTACCAACAATAAGAATACCTTTATTGTCTACCATACGTTCAAATTGTATATTTTCAAATATATCGTCGATTAATTTTTCAACCATATTATCTGAAATCACATATGTTTTTAATAATGAGATAGCACGACTTTGATCATCTGCTTCTCTTAATTGGACAACAGATTCCACTGGGTCGAATGAAATTAATTCATCATACCGAAGCATAATATTTCCCTCCATACTTTTATTTCAAAATAACTTTCCCCTCAAATTCACGGCAAGAAAAATATTCAGGATGACCATACTCAGCATAGAACAACTGATTATCTTCGTATCTCCCTGGCCATTCAACAACTAGCTTATATGTCTTGCTAATATTTTCCAATAAACGTATTGGATGAATTTGTAGAGTGGGATCAAAAAGAATATCAATATGTTGAAGGAGATATACCTTGTTTTTATTAGAAATTGTGTCTAAAATTATATCTTCAACATATAATGGATATTTATTCTTAGCTATATTTATTAACCCTTGGCTTAAGATAAAATTAGTATTTACTTTTTCAAATTGGTCAGTGATTGGTATCGTTGTATTAAATTGTCCATTCCTATCACATAGAAATATTAATTTATGCCACCAATGTTCCATTTCCTGTATTTCTGTTTTAAAGTTGTTTATATTCATTAGAAACATCTCTTTTCTCATATATTCAAAATGGTTTTTATCATCTATTTCTCGTATAAACAATCTACTCTAATTATATTGTAATATACCTATATTTTAACAACAAATAAGTAAATCCGGTAGTAATTACTTTCTTGTTAATAGAAATGTTACAACTGATTAAAAAAATCCAGTATCTTCACCTGGGTTTATATTGATTAATAAACGACGATCCAACAATTGATTTATCCATCCACATGATGTTTCTAAAACATAAAAGCAGGAATGACATGCCGCTCAGTTTGCAGTTGACTGAAATTTAAATTGCCCTTCTGAACAATTTGGATCAGAAGAACAATACATCATACGTTCAACAGCTCGAATAAAAATAGGATATAGTTTATACTCTACTCATCCACCTGATGAGGCAAATCTTCAACCCCAGGACCATAAATAACAGCATTAAACTCATTATCAGCCTTAGTAAAAGCAGCCGCAGCTGTCTTAGGCGAAATACCAGTCACAGGCAATTCTTCCTTAGAAGCATCCTGAATCGCTTTAATCAGCTCAGAATCCGCTTTAGACTCTACAGGATAAATATCATAATCCACGATTAATTCTAAGTTAAACCCTTCCCTTTTGTTCAAATCATCAACAATACTCTGTAACACTGCTTTCACTTTGCTGTTATCAAATTCAGGAATCGTACGAATATTCCCTTGCAACGTTGTCACAGCAGGAATACTGTTAACCTGATCCCCGCCATTAATAATTGTAATAGCATGAGCAGTCTCACCTAATACATCATTTTTATATTTGTTCGTAACTTCTTGCATCTCTGCATTAGCACGCGTCACAAATTCATTAATATTTGCAATCGAGTTAATACCTTCATTAGGCATGGAACTATGTGCAGATTTTCCACGTGAAACAATGGTATAGTTTATGGAACCTTTATGTGTGTAAATCAATGCTGGACCGGTTGGTTCGCCAATAATCAACCCATCAAGGTCATCTGCATAACCTTCCTTCGTTAATTGTTCCGCTCCTAATTCACCGACTTCTTCCCCAACCGTTGCCATGAATTTCAATGTACCATTGATATCTGCGTTTTCTTCTTTGATTTCAATCATAGCGATTGCTAAAGCTGCCAGACCAGATTTCATATCCGTTGAACCTCGGCCGTATAATTTATCCCCATCGATTTCAGCTGAAAACGGCGGGTATTTCCATTCACTTTCATCACCAGCCGCTACCACATCTTCATGTCCGCTAATACCCAATACTTTACCATCACCTTTTTTGTAAGTGGCTACCAGGCTTTCACGACCTTCACTATATTTTACTTTCTCAGATTCTATTCCATGTTTTTGAAATAGTTCTGCGAAGTAATCTGCTACTTCGGATTCATTATCATTTACCGATTTTATTTTTATGATATCTTGTAATACTTTAATACGTTCCTCTTTATTCAATGTATGATTCCCCTTTCGTTGAAATATACTGGTTCAAATCAAAAACGGAAAGCAGTAAATTAATAAGATTGTCGACCATAACATACAATACCCTCCTAACAAGAAAAGTATTCGAATACAGGTTAAAATCAAAACAGCAAAACAAAAAGCTGCCGATCCCCTCGACAGCTTTTTCTTTATTTCCAGTAAACCCTCTTACAACTATAAGATTTCATCAAACAATTCTTTTTTAACTTCTTCAATCGCCATGTCTTCCCCAGTAAATAGTTTATAAGCCAAAGCGCCTTGCCATAGAACCATTCCAAGACCATTAATTGCTGTAGCTCCTGCCTCTTCCGCTTGTGCTAACAATTTTGTTTTTTGCGGGTTATATACCACATCTGTTACAACTAAATCCTCGCGCAGTACATCTGTAAGATCATCCAGAATACTCATTTCATCCAGTGGTTTCATCCCTAAGCTTGTAGCATTTGCCAGAACAGCACTTTCGGCTATTTCTTTACGGAAAGTTTCTTTATCCTCTAAAGGAAAAATGTTTGCTTTGACTCCGAAATGAGCCATCTCGTTGTTGATATAGGATACATTTTCTTCTGCTTGCGGGAAGAACTTGTCGTCTCTGGCAAAGATACTAATTTCTTTGATACCGGATTGTACTAATTGAATAGCTATTGGCGTTGCAACACCACCGGAACCGACCAGGGTGATTTTTTGGCCTTCCAATTTTACACCATGTTCTTCCAGGTTTTTTACATATCCTAAACCATCTGTATTATACCCAATCAGTTTGCCATCTCTGTTCACGACGGTATTGCTGGCATGTGCATATTTCGCACTGTCATCCACTTCATCTAGATACTGGATGACCTCCATTTTATTTGGCATGGATACATTGAATCCTGCTGCTTCGATTGCTTTCATGCCTTCTACCGCTGTTTTAAGGTTTTCTGTACCAACTTCAAAACCTAAATATGCATAATTCAAACCGCCAATGGTGTATCCCAAATTGTGCATTTCAGGCGAAATGCTGTGCCCGATTGGGGTGGCCAGCAATCCTACAAGTTTTGTTTTACCGTTAATTTTTGCAAGGTTTTTATCATTATTCATCATGTTTCTATCTCCTTTAAATTTAATTTAATTCCATTAATTGAGTACTTTCTTACCTCGATAAAGTACAAATACAGCAAGTAAAATACTTAATACCGCGATGACCATGTCAAATACTAATGTCATGGAAATACCAATTCCTCCAACCAAAGAGCTTGTGATGATTGGAACGAGTATGAAAGCGACGCTTCCTGCTATATTTACGTAAGATGTGGTTGTTCCTTTGTTCTCTACAAAGAAGTCTGTCATCACACTGATTGCCAATTGGAAAATACCAGAAGTTGATAGTCCAAGGATAAATGTAAATATGATAACAACTGGATAAGAATGAACAAAGAAAAGCATTAGCATGGATACAAAAGCAACTGCCGGATAGATGATCATGATCGTTATCGGCTTCATAAATTTGTCCAATACGACAGCTAACAGAAGCACAGATACCAATGCACCTATACTGAAATAACTTAACAGCTGTACAGCAACGTTTTCACTTAAGTCCATGAAACCTGTACCCAGCTCCGGAAGCCATGTCTGCCAAACGACAAATAAAGCCGTAGATGTAAACCCGATAAGGATGATTGCCAGTCCTTCTCCCCAAAACTTCGGTTTCTCTTTAAAACGATTATCTTGGGCTTCGCTTGTTTTCTCATTTTTGTCATTCGTATTGACTGCCGGGAATGGCATAAAGATTAAATACATACCACTTATTAAGAACAAGACTGCTAATAAGTAGAATGACCAGCCCCATGAAAGATCATGAGATGCTAGAAACGCCAGGATAACTGGTAATAAGGTCGCGCCAATGGATACCATTGCTTTAACCAAGACCGTAGCTGAACTTGATTGCTTTGGAAATGATTCGATTAGAGCCGGATAGGTTCCTGAGTCTAATAAGGAATTCGCAATCCCTGCGGTTATTGCTAAGGCGAAAGCCACTGGGTAGCTTGACAGCAATGGTATGCCGATTAAGAACAGCAGGTATAAAAAGCTTCCGGTAATAATAATCGGCTTTCGCCCTAACTTATCGGAGAGCCGGCCGGCAAAGAATAAGGCAACCAGCTTCCCAATACCAATGGCAGATACCAGCAAACTGATACGTTCGACTGGCTGATCGTAGTTTGCTGATAAGTTACCCATGTTGGAAGCAATGATAATATTGATCATTCCTAACATGAAGTAATTCAAGTACATTCCAAACGACGTTTTAATGTATGGATTTTTCATTTTTTCTCACCTCTAAAATTTTTGCAGATATTTAAATTTATTATTTATATCTCTTTGGTAACTTTTCGAGAACAGCTTGATCTTTCTGGATAGATAGACTGCTAAAGCTGTACTCACAATGGTTATGACTAATTCTAGATAGAATACCGAGGATATCCCGATATGCTTTGTCAGCAATCCCGTGATATAAGGGATAACCATGAAGGCCACACTCGCAGCAGCACTAACATAGGAAACACTGACTCCTTTGTTATTTGGAAACATTTGAATCATCACCGTCATGGCCAGCTGGTAAATCCCAGAGGTAGATAACCCCAGAAAGAACGCAATGAACGGTACGAGTGAGGAGTCATGAGCAAACAGCAGCGCAAAAACAAAGATGGCAGCAACACTCGGTGCGAACATCATTGCGGTGATCGGTTTAATGATTCTTTTCAGTAACCAGGCAAGCAGTAAAACAGAAATAAGCCCGCCAACACTGTAAAAGCTGAGCAACCTTACTGCATTATTTTCATTCAGCTGAATCATTTCTTGGCCAAACGTAGGCAGCCAGGTCTGAATGACAATGGTCATCGAAACGGAAAAAAATCCAATCAATACGATAGCTGTGCCTTCTTTCCAGCTATGCGGATTGGAAGCTTGCTTTTCGACGTTCTCCTTGTCCATCTCTTCCTTACGCTTCTCCCCATTAACAGCCGGAAACCGGACGGGGATGAAGTAAAATCCCAGGCCAATAAATACGATCGCCGGCAGGAAGAATGCATATCCGAAAAACATGTCTTGGGATATCAAAAATGCGATGAATACAGGAAGAAGTGCAGCTCCTATGGACATAAATGCTTTAATCAAAACGGTTGCTGTGCCCGCTGCCTCTTTAAACCCTTCATTAAGCGCTGGATAGGAAGCAGCATCTAGTAATGAATTACTTATGCCTGCAAACAAAGCGAAAAACATAGCCAATGCGAAATGAGTGGTTGTCGGCACCCCTATAAGGAATACAGCATAAAGTATGGCAGCCGATATGAGTAATGGCTTTCTTCCGTAGCGATCCGACAGCTTACCTGCAATATTGATACTAAGCAAGTGGCCAATCCCGACAACAGAGATCAGCAAGCTGATGTCTGTCCGGAAAACATCCAAACGTTCCGATAAAAAGCTCATATTTGATGCCAATACGATATTGACCATTCCCAAAAGCAAATAACTTAGATAAATCCCTACTCCCATATTTAAGTATGGATGCTTCATGACGTTTCTCCTTTGCAATGTGCTCTCTTATAGAAAGTTCCTCTCACCCTCCTATATAGTTGGTACGATAATTTCCAAATTTATTAGTATATCGATATACTAATAAGTAAAATAAAATAAACCTAATACAAGAATAACTTTAGGTGTTTTTGGTATAACGATATACTTAAACAACGAAATCCACTATACTCCTGCAATTTTTTTGTGTCAACATTGTGACGTCTTTCACTTGCTTCACTTCAAATACTCTCTATTTTCCTTCTCAAAAAGAGAGAGAACCTTCCTATACGAACAGGAAAGTCCTCTCTTTATTTATCAATTATTTAGATGTTTCTCTGATAACGAGCTGCGGCTTAAGTATCACGCGATGCATTTCCTCACTCTCACGTTTTACTTTACTATGTAGAAGCTTTGCCGCTTGATTGCCAATAGATTTAGGATAGGAAGAAACTGTCGTTAATGGCGGATGATATATTTCTGCTTCAGGAATATTATCAAATCCTACAATATCTATGTCACGTCCAATCACGATCCCTTTTTGAGTTAACACCTTCATCACGCCAAAAGCGATTAAATCACTAAAACAAAAAATAGCAGTAGGAATCTCCGGTAAATCCAGCATCTTTAAAGCTGCTTCTTCGCCACCTTTATCGGTTGGTTCACTGTCAATGACAAGTGATTCATCAAGCGTCAGATTAGCATTTTCATGCGCCGTCCGGTAACCTTCCATTCTTTCCGTCCATGTGGAAGAATTTTTCACCCCGCCTAAAAAGGCTATTTTCTCATGTCCTTTGCTGATTAAATGACTTATTGCTTTATACGTTCCTTCTGGATAATCAATCCCTACATAATCTGCATGCACATCGGTTAATTCCCGATTAGCAAGCACCAAAGGGATTTTCAAATTATTTAACTGTTTTGCTGTTTTACCAACACTTCTCGAGGCAGGGTTGAGAATCAGCCCATCTACTCTGTGCTCTACCATCGTCGATATTAATTTTTGTTGTTTTTCCACAGAATCAAAGCTTGTACCAAGCAATACTGTATAACCGAAGCCCTCCAGCGTATTTTGGACACCTATCAAAAATTCTGAAATAAATTTATTTGCAATATCCGTAACGATGACCCCAATGATATTGGAATTCTGAGATCGCATATTGGCAGCTACTCTGTCATAAACGTATCCCAATTCTTCCATAGATGCTAATACTTTATTTCGGGTAGCTTCTGATATTCTCGGGTTATTTCTAACGACTAAAGAAGCGGTCGTCGTCGATACGCCAGCATGATCTGCAACCTCTTGTAACGTAACACGCACATTCTTTTTAGGTTTTTTCAACGTTCATCACCTCTTCCATCTAATCAACCAATCAACGCGACCTTTACTTTCAAAAGGTCCTCTTTCATAAACAAGTTTAAACACATATGTAAGGTTCGATTTATTATTTTTTCTGGAAAGTTTATATATCTAATATAACATTTTTTTATTCAAATGACGTTTCGTCATTTAAAATAACCTATTTTTGCGATGTATATCGGATCTGTTACCCGGCTCAGGTTTTCCATTCTTGTACAGAGATTAGAAATGTTCAGACTAAAAAAAGACTGATAGCCAATCAGGGCTGACTCAATAATAGTTAACTCAAAAAAATCTTCCATTAACACTTTTAATCTGGATGCAGCATTTTTCAATGAGAATATACTCTTTTCTTGCTTCAGAAGGAATGTCATCCTCTTCCAAAAATTGAATATGGGTAAGGAAAAAGCAGCCTGAGGAAAATAGCCGCTTATTCTAATAATATTACATAGTAATTGATTGATATCATTATCATCTTCTACTACTAAGATGTGGATTGGTTCGCTCATAGTTTGTGTCACCTTCGTTTTGGCTTAGTTGTTTTCGATATACAATTTACTTACATTCTCATGCATGCTTTAGATTAAGTTACTATAATTAGATTATAACCCTAGCTACAGAGAAATATCATTGGTTTTTTTGCTCTTTGCAGAACGTCTGTGCAATGACTCCCTATCCTTCAGCCAAAATTCCTGACTGTTCGTATTGACAACACACCAACAAATCGTTAGAATCTATTTAACAATTAAAAGATTCGAGTGATTCCTATGTTAAAGCATCCATCCCGACAATTAAATCGTTTCTTTTTTAGCTATTTTAGATAGCGTCTATATGCCATCACGGATATAGACGACCTATATCTAAGATGGCTGATTAGCATGTAAACATGTTTAACCAGTCACAGGAGAAATCGAAGTGACTGGTTTTTTATATTTTTGTAGACCATTTACGTTTCTCCTATTCCAGCGGCAGAAGCATAAATGGTCTTTTTTTTTTATCAGTAGAGGAGTGAATAGATTGTTAATTGGTTATCAAGGCGTGGAAGGCAGTTACAGTACGATTGCATGCCAAAAGTTTAGTGAAGGAAAAGCCAGTACCCGCACATCGAGGTCCTCGACTATATGGATACAGCTGGTGCGGTGGAAATGGTTAAACATGCAGCGGATAATACCCTCGCCAGCATCGCAGGCAGCCATGCTGCAGCATTGTACGGCATGACTGTGATGCAAGAAAATATTAATGACAATCCATTCAATACGACGCGTTTCTTATTTTTTAAAAAGAAAACAGCCGTAGTAAATCAAATACAGGATAAAACATCAATGTATGTCGAAGCCAATCACAGCACCGGCTCACTAAGCGATATGTTAAACATTTTTAAAAAGCATGCGATTGATGTACTCTACTTGATGCCCCGTCCCGTTCAATCGGAACCGTTCGCATATGGATTCTTTATCGATATCGATAACGGTGCCAGTCATAAGGAACTCCATATGGCATTAAAGGAGTTAGAAGATAGCTGCACCTATATAAATATTTTAGGCAATTACCGTAAAGGTAAAATCCCAGCACACAAAGGAGCCTTACAGCATGAAAAACTTGTTAACAGCTAAAAAACACTTATTCACCCGAATTGCGATTGGGTTCGGGCTCGGAATCCTATTCGGTATCCTTTTACCCGAATTCTCTATTCAAGCAAAATTTGTCGGCGATATTTACTTAAATTTAATCCAGATGATGATTATTCCCATTATTTTTGTGGCAGTCTCCACTGGAATTATTAATATTGGCAGCTCCAGTGATCTCGGCCGAATTGGCTTTAAAAGTATTGTTGTCTTTGTTGGCATGTTTATCACCACCGCAGCCATCAGCCTAGTCATTTCCTACCTGATTCGTCCTGGTCAGCGAATTAATATAGATGCTGGCGGCGGATATGATGGGGAAATTACCGAACCAAGTGTGGCAGATTTCTTTATGAATATCGTACCAAGCAATCTATTCCAGGCGATTTCTGAGGGCGATATTTTCGCAACAATTTTATTTACCGTTATTTTCTCGGTAGCCATTGTTATCGTTGGGAAAGAGGCGGATCCAGTCAAAGAGTTTATCAACAGCTTGTCCAAAGTCATCTTTAAAATTCTTGATTTCATCATGGAGCTCACACCGATTGGAATTATTTTTCTGATGGCCTACGCAATTGCTGAATATGGTGCCGGCATTTTCTCTGCACTTGGATTATATATTTTCACAGCATATTTCGCATGTATTGTCGTATTTATCCTGGTGATGTTAATTCCGGTCTGGTTATATAGTAAATTCAATCCGATTGATTTTATTAAGGGCATTTATAAAGTGTGGCTGGTATCGCTATCCACCACAAGCTCTGCTGTAACGATGCCGACAACCATGCGGGTAACCAGAAATGATTTTAAAGTTTCCGAATCCATTACGAACTTTGTTGTACCATTGGGGACGACCATTAATATGGCCGGCGGAGCAGTATCATTTAGCCTGCTCGCTGTCTTTGTATCTGACTTTTATGATATCCCGCTCGGTGTCGGCCAAATTATTTATCTCGTTATGATTGCAACAATTTTAAATATGGCGGCGCCCGGTATCCCAGGCGGTGGAATTGTGCTCGGGGCATCCTTCTTGACGCTTCTTAATCTGCCGATTGAATTGATGGGCCCTATCGCAGCCATCTATCGGTTGCTCGATATGGCTTATACGACCATGAATATCACCGGCGATGCCACTGCAGCAGTCCTGATTGATAAATCGGAGGAAAAACGGAATGTAAAATTAAAAGCTCGGAAATCGTAACATATGTAGAAAGCTGGGGCTGAATCAGCCTAAAAGAAAGAAGAGGAATGTCACATCGAGTTTTGATGTGACATTCCTCTTCTTTTCGTGTATTTTCCATTCATTTCTGCTGACAGCTTTTTGACTTCATTCTTTTTTACTTTCTTCCTTCAGCGCTGTATCCCAACGTTCGCCAATAGCATTCATCAGCTCCTCCGCAGAACAATCCAAATTCTTAAAAGGAATGTTCACTTGAGATGGCAACAGCCCTTTGTTTAATCGGTTAAATACTCTCTTTATTCCGCTTGACCGGTTAATAATCAATTCAGAATCATATGTAAAAATACCAAGAAATACCTGACCTGAAAAGTTCAAAAAATCAATTGCTTCAATTTCCTCCCATTTGACGAGACCTGCTCGAATGTAACTGGAATTATCGATGATTCCCTCTTTTGTAATCATGACGGCTGGTTCCCTTTTGGCAAGTGCTTTAACATAATACAGGAAACAAAGCCCAAATACTAAAATGGCAAGAATCCCTATCACTGTGGGTAACACTGGTTCATTAAACGGGACTAATAAAATGATTATGCCCAGCGCAACAAACACGAGCGAAAAAATAGTCAGCATGACCATCCTGCCCCTTTTTGCCATTACAATAAAATGATCACTCATTTACTTACCTCCTACGGTTACGGTTGTTTCATAGGCTATCAAATATTAAAAATCACCTTATTTTTGTGCTACATACATTTTCTCATATGAACTAAACGAATGGTACACTTATTGCTGTTAGAAATTCCTCTTATTTTCTTCCATAATGTCCACAAACCTTTCCGCAGCTCGATTTAAAGGAACATTTTTTAAATAACATATGCCTATACTTCTTTTAGGTATAGGCTCTGTTAAGGTCACTTCATGAAGCAGGCCTTTTCTCAAAAACTCTTCAGAGAATTCTTTGGTAACGCAAGCAATACCAAGATTAATCTTTGTAAATTCTAACAGCAGTTCATGGGAACCTAACTCAAATTCCGGCTGGATTTTTATTCCTTTTGTAAGAAAAAATTCTTCAACATATCTCCGGGAATTGGAATTGTCCAATAAAATAAGCGGAAAATGAACCAATTCTTCTGGTTTTATTGGCTTAGATAAGACTTCACGATATTTTTCTCCATATACAAAGGTATCCTGAATTTCTAATAAAGGCTTTACTTCTAAGAACTTGTCGTCAACGGGGAGATTACAGATAGCGATGTTCACTTCTCCTGCTTTTAAGGCAGCTATGATTTCCCATGTGGTCCCATTGACTATTTTGAATTTGAGATTTGGATACCGATTATGAAATGTTTCTAAATAGGGAAGCAGAAAAAATCGTGAAATGGTATCGCTGACCCCTATTTTAAGTTCACCAATGATTAATTTTTTAAATTCTAAAAGCTTTTCTTCCCCAGCTTGTATAAATTGAAGTGCTGAACTGACATATTCAAACAATAAATTTCCTTCATCCGTTAGCGTTACACCTTTAGACAGCCGATTAAACAGCCTTGTATCTAATTCCTTCTCTAATTGTGCCATGGATTGGCTTATTGCCGGCTGGGACATATACAGCTCTTTAGCCGCTTTAGAAAAGCTTTTATTTTTACCAACCGTATAAAAAAGATAATATAAATCCAATTTGCCCGTCATATAACCCACCCTTATACCCCATATTAGATATATTGACTTTACTTATATCATGAAAAGCCGTATATTACAAGAGGAGACTGTTTAGATTGTTAGTGTATTAGTAAAATACTTTTTAACAAGTGAATATTTTATAGAATATAGCAACATTACCAAGAAGGAGCGAATGATTGTGGAAAGAGTTGTAGGAACTATCGCCAGAGGGCTGCGTTGCCCCATCATCAATACGGGAGATAACATTGAGGAGATCGTTGCGGATAGCGTATTAAAAGCAGCAGAAGTGGAAGGCTTTACCATTCAGGATAAAGATGTTGTCACCGTTACGGAGTCCGTTGTGGCACGTGCACAAGGCAATTACGCTACGATTGACCATATTGCCAACGATGTTCAAACTAAATTTGGAGAGGATACCATCGGTGTGATTTTCCCAATCCTTAGCCGTAACCGTTTTTCTACTTGCCTCAGCGGAATCGCAAAAGGCGCGAAGAAAATCGTCTTAATGCTGAGCTATCCTTCCGATGAAGTAGGCAACCATTTAGTGGATTTAGATACACTGGATGAAAAAGGGATAAACCCTTGGACAGATGTTCTAACTGAAAAGCAGTTTCGGGAGCATTTTGGCTACAATAAACATACCTTCACAGGCGTAGATTATATCGATTATTACAAATCCCTGGTTGAAGAATATGGGATCGAATGTGAAGTCATCTTTTCAAATGATCCAAAGACGATTTTGGAACACACAAAAAGCGTACTTTGCTGCGATATTCATTCACGGGAAAGAACGAAGCGAATTTTAAAGGCAAATGGCGGCGAAAAAATTTATAGTCTTGATAATATTCTTTCTGAATCCATTGACGGAAGCGGCTTTAACGAAGCTTACGGCTTACTGGGCTCTAATAAAGCAACAGAGGATAGCGTAAAGTTATTCCCGAATAATTGCCAGCCTGTCGTTGATACCATTCAAGAAATCCTGAAAGAAAAGACAGGTAAAACGGTTGAGGTCATGATTTATGGGGATGGCGCATTCAAAGATCCTGTCGGAAAGATATGGGAACTGGCAGATCCCGTTGTTTCCCCTGCTTACACAACTGGATTAGAAGGAACACCAAATGAAATTAAATTAAAATACCTGGCTGACAACCAGTTTGCTGACTTAAAAGGGGAAGAGCTAAAAGAGGCTATCTCTAAACACATTAATGAGAAACAGGATGACTTGGTTGGAGCAATGGAAGCTCAGGGAACTACTCCTCGGAGACTGACGGACCTTATCGGGTCGCTGTCTGATTTAACTTCAGGAAGTGGGGATAAAGGGACGCCGATTGTTTTTATTCAGGGGTATTTTGATAATTATACGAAATAAGGATTACTAGGAAAAACTTATAGGACAAGGGAGCGGGGCTCCTTTGTCCTATTTTTATAGGTTGCTGTGGGTGCTTGGGAGAGAACGTGTTTATAAAATGGTATGCTCTCTTTTGGCTGGTTATAAAACTTCACTTACTTATGGTACGGTTCTCCGTGATAGATGTAAGGGATGTTTCTTATTTTTAATTATATCTGAATTATGCCGAAGATATAAAAACGTGTTCTTCATCAGCATATTTCTTAGTTAACCTTTTATCTTGTTTTAAAAACGATTACAAGCTTTTAAATAAAAATCAAACTTTTGCGCTGCGTCATCTATAGAACCTAATGCATAATAGCCTTCTTTTGCTGTACCAACGACTGAGATTAAAGGGGAAGAAAGAAATTGTAGCATAAATTCTATCTCATTGAGATCAGGAGCATAATCAAATTGCTGATTATTTTTTAATAATAAATAGATCTCTCTCGCTTGTACAATTCCTTTAGTAAACGGGTCACTACTTTGCTCCGATAAACATTCAATTATCGCTTGAAGTAAAAGCCCCTCCCTAGTAATCTTTTTTCTGTCTTCTTCAAGAACACTTAAATCTACCAACCCACTTTGTTCAAATATTTTCTTATAGGAATCGGATTTTAACGGCACTTCAACATGAAGTTTAATTAGGTTACTCAATGAATCAACATCAATTAGAACTACATCTCTATCAATGGCTCGGTCTATCAGTCTTTTACCTTGAAAACTCACACCTACAATTACAGCATAATTTGCTTCATGCTTTTTTTTATGTTCAATAATATTATCAAAAACAATGGAGTTTTCTGAAATTACATTGTGATAAGTTGATTTTGCATCTACAGTGACAGAGTATGCAAATTTGGGGGCTGTAGGTGCATTCAAGAGAATATCTGTCTTCCCTGCTCCACCTAGGTGCTCAACTTTAAAGCCAAGTAATTTAAATGCCGCCACAAGAGACTTTTCAAACCTCTCTGGATTTGAAGAATCTTTAGACGCTACCCTTAATTCTTTTAAACAATTTTCTAAATAACTTAAGTTTTCATGTTCAAATTGAAAATTAGTATCTTGTGATTTTTCTATACTATTTACTGATATATGCTCTTTTACTAAATTATAAAAATTAAACCCTCGATTTGTTAACCCATACATATCAGCACCAATTTCCTGTACTAAATTAGCATTTTTAAGGATATGTATCCTCTTACGAAGTTCTGCTTGATCTTTATATGAAAAATCATAAGAAATCTTTCCTCGAGCAGAAAGTTCTTTAAGGCTTAAATTTCTTTGGAATAGTTCAGCAAGAATTTCAAACATAAAATTGCAATTATAATTAACACAACAAGCGAAATCTAACTCAAAACTTGAAGTAGGAAACATTTTTCCCAGACTTGTTGTTTGGTACTGTGTTTTAGTTTTCCTTTCGATAAATTTTAGATTAGATAAGGTCGTTATTAGTGAATTTACCGAACTGTTTTTAATTCCGTAAGTTTCATATGAATAGTTATTAATCGTTGTAATGTCAGTGGGATTAGCCATGAGCAATAAATAATCATAAACAGTTTCGTGCATAACTTGTACACTTCCCGGAAGATATCCAAATCCATTTTTCCTAAGTAATTTATCTTCGCCAGTTAATACACATAAATCTAATGCCCATTGTGATATAGGCACTTCAGTTTCGTTATTTGTACTATCGAGTTCAACCTCTATTTTTTCATGATCAAAATAACCTACTAAGCTCAAAAATTCTTCACCCAATTTAGTGACAGAGTAGGTATATGAGAAATCCTCATACGCAACAAGCTTCAAATCTCTTAGCCAGCCTAACCTGTTAAGTATTTCAGACTTTTCTTTCCAAGGCAGCTTGTAATCATTTTTTGCTATTCCTCTTATTTCTTGAATTTGAGCAGGTTTTTTAGACAATATATGCAAAATCTCAGAAAAAAATCTAATATTAGCATTAAGAATAGCAGCTAAATACAAATCATCTCCTGAATCTAACCATTTAGAGATTTCTTCTGACATTTCCCATTTGCTATTTTGTCTTTTTTCCACAATACCAGTTGGACGCAAAAAAACATATAGACGTTCTAATGTATCTTTTCTTTTGCTTCCTTCCAATTCTATTGGCTTACTATAAGGTTTGTTTTCTTTCAATGCAGTTAATATAAGTTTTAATGATTGCGGGTATCCATTTGAACTACGTGGAATCTTTGGTATCGAAAAAACTTTTGTATCCCAGTCCCTTATGTAAGGGTAATCCGATTTCTTAATAAGGTACATAAAATCCTCCTAATTAAATTGATATTTTTCTACCTTTTAAAGTTGCCCAAAATGTAAAGTTAGAATTAATTAAGTTAATTATTAGATGTGAAAGCTTGTTAATTTGGAAAGTATTCTTTTAAGCTATCATCAAATTATGAAGTATTCTAAAGTATATCCATTCTTGCTGCCTGGTATTCGCATCTTGGAATTAAATTTATTCCTAATAACAATGAGCTTTTAAATATAGTAAAAACTTTACTCACTTATGATAAGGCTCCCCCCTAATAATCCGAAAACTCCGATAAACCTGCTCCAACAACACCAGCCGCATCAACTGATGAGGAAACGTCATCTTAGAAAACGACAGTCCTAAATCACTCCGCTTCCGCACATCCTCACTAATCCCAAGCGAACCGCCAATCACAAACACAACCTTGCTCTTCCCATAAGTCGCCAGCTCATCCAGCTTTTTCGCCAGCTGCTCCGAACTCAGCATCTTCCCATCAATCTCCAACGTAATCACAAACGCATCTGGATGAACCTGTGCAAGAATACGCTCTCCTTCTTTACGCTTCACTTCTTCCATTTCCGCTTCACTCATCGTTTCCGGCGCTTTTTCATCCGCTACTTCGACAATATTCACTTTGGCATACGCACCTAAGCGTTTTTTATATTCATCAATGCCTTGCTTTAAGTATTTTTCCTTTAATTTTCCGACTGTAACAAGGGTTATGTTCATTAAAATCTTCCTTTATTATTTTATTATTTCATTTTTTCGATTCTGTACATATTCTTCCTTTATTTTACCATGTTTCTCTACCTGAAGTTACTTCTCACTTTAAAAATATTCTAATATCTATATACAAAAACCGAGATTCTCTGTATATGTCATACAGAAACCTCGGTTTTTTCCATACATCCTTATTAGGCTTCTTCGCTCTCTTCCTAATCAATCAACCCGCACATCTTCAACCCATCAGCAATTCCATCATCATCCGCTGACTTCGTAATATACGTCGCCACTTCCTTAATCTCCTCCACAGAGTTCTCCATCGCCACCGATGTTTTCACAAACCCAAACATCTCCAGGTCGTTTAATCCATCGCCGAAAGCATATGTATTCTCTTTAGAAAGTCCGGTGACTTCTAAGAATTTCTTGATGCCTGTTGCTTTGGAGACGTCTTTTGGGAAGACATCACAGTTATAGGGAGAGTTGCGGACAAAGTGAAGCTCTGGGAATTTTTCCTGATATTCTTCTTCCCCATCTTCCAGGTATATTTCTACCTGATAGACCGGCTTGTTCATATAAATATCATCATCCACTTCCGGAATCTCTCTGTCACATTCCAGGCAGTCCTTTTTTAACAGCTCACATTGATTGTTCGTTGTGAAGATTTGCTCGGCAGTGTGGAATGAAAGGGTGACCCCTCTTTGTGTTGCATAGTCTCCCAATTTTTTTAATTGGACCGGGTTGATTCGATTCCGGGAAACGACTTCTCCTTCATGCACAATGAATTGTCCATTCATCAACACAGCAGATCCGATTCCTGTTTCTGCTCGTAATTTCTTTGTTTCAAATGGGGGCCTGCCTGTTGCAAGCACAGGTATTCCATCATTTTCAATTAGTTTTTCAATTGCCTCAATACTGCTTTTTGCTACTTTATTATCACTTGTCAATAATGTTCCGTCTAAATCAAAAAATACAACGGGTCTTTTCGTCATGTTTTATCCCCCTCACATATCCTGCTGGAGTTAATGTATCCCTATTCTAAAAGATATTGAGATGAAAAGCTAGGCTTTCTGCCTTTTTCCGAATTATTTTCATTTCCATTTTTTCCTATTCCTCCTGGTTTCATGTTTCCCGTATTGTGGAATAGACAAAGTAGGCATAAAAAGAGGAACATGAAGCTGTTTTATCAGCTGTCTGATGGATAGATAAAATAGGAATGCTAAAACTACTCACGAAAAGGAGACATGCCACATGTTTGATGATCGTGCAGGAAAAGTACTTGTGGATTTACTGGAGGACTGGGGTGTAAACCATATCTATGGAATGCCTGGGGACTCCATCAACAATTTAATGGAAGAACTGCGAAAAGCAGAGGATAAAATAAAATTTGTGCAAGTTCGTCATGAAGAGGCCGGCGCATTAGCTGCCGCTTCTTACGCAAAATTAACTGGAAAGCTTGGCGTTTGTTTATCCATTGCAGGGCCGGGCGCGATACATTTATTAAATGGATTGTATGATGCGAAGGAGGATAGCGCTCCTGTCCTTGTTCTTGCCGGGCAGGTTCCGACAGATCAGATTGGGACAGACAGCTTTCAAGAGGTCAACATGGAACGCATTTTTGACGATGTTACTGTTTATAACAAAGAAGTTAGCTCAGAGGAACAGCTCCCATCCATGGTCAATCAGGCTATTCGCACAGCTTATGCGGAAAAAGGGGTTGCTGTGTTAACCTTGCCGGATGATATTCCAACTGAAAAAATTAAAAATAAGGTGCAAAAAAATGCAGTGATGTATGAGTCACCAGCACTTACTCCAGATGTAACTGCGATGCAGGAGGCTGCAGCTGCAATAGAAAAAGCGAAAAAACCTATTATTTTAGCAGGAACTGGTGTGAAGAAAGCGAAGGAAGAGCTGGCGGCATTTTCAGATACGATTGCTGCTCCCGTTGTTATTTCCTTACCTGCTAAAGGAGTGATGGAGGATGAGCATCCAAATTTCCTTGGCAACCTTGGAATGATTGGCACCAAGCCGGCTTATGAAGCAATGGAGGAGACAGACCTCTTAATCCTGCTTGGAACCTCTTACCCTTATACCGAGTTTCTGCCAGAGGATGTTACCTGCATCCAGATCGATAGGAATCCTTTGCAAATCGGCAAAAGGTATCCCGTGGATATTGGCGTTGCCGGGGATGCGAAAAAGGTGCTCACGTGGTTCAATGAACAGCTGGCTCGCTCGGAGAAACGTGATTTCTTAGAAAAATATCAGGAGAAAATGACCAACTGGTGGGAGGAAATGAAGACCGATGAAGAGCAAACCTCTACACCGATTAAGCCGCAGCAGGTCATTCATGAAGTGCAGAAAATCGCAGAGGATGATGCTATCCTGTCTGTCGATGTTGGTAATGTGACCGTATGGGCAACGCGGCATTTCCGGATGAAAACAACGCAGGATTTCCTGATTTCCAGCTGGCTTGGCACGATGGGATGCAGTCTTCCTGGAGCGATTGCAAGTAAAATAGCTTTCCCTGAGCGGCAGGTAATCAGCCTTGCCGGCGATGGCGGTTTTTCCATGAACATGCAGGATTTTTTAACTGCTGTGAAATATAACCTGCCAATGATTGTTGTTATCTTTAATAATGAACGCATCGGCATGATTAAGTACGAGCAGGAGGCTGGCGGGCACCTGGATTATAAAACTGGCTTAGAAAGCTTTAACTTTGCTCAATTTGCGGATAACTGCGGCGGTAAAGGATATCGTGTAGAAAAGTTTGAAGATCTTGGACCTTCTCTGCAGGCTGCAGCGTCGTTTAATCAGCCCGCGATTATCGATGTCTGTATTGAGGATGAGCCGCCAATTCCAGGCAAGCTTTCTTATGATCAAGTGACCAGCTACACCAAGCAGACCATTAAAAAATTATTTGAAAAAGGAAAGCTGGAGCTTCCGCCGATTCGCAAGGGGTTAAAGCGGATGTAAGCAGACGTTTAGAAGGAGTGTTTCTTTTCGAAGCACTCCTTCTTTTTTATGGATTTCCCTTAAACTTTCGATGAGTTCTTCATTTTATCAATCTACTATCCTATGTTAAACGTTCTTTTTCTAAAGCATTTCCTAAAAATCGAGCTAATTCCAACATCCCATATGTATCAGCTTTTTCTTCCGCTTCCGAATTGTAGTTTGTATTCGTATTTACATCATACGTGTAAATCTCCCCATCAATATCACGGATAAATTCAATACCAGCAACATCAATCCCGCTATTTTTCAAGAAATTCTCATAACGTGCAATTTGCTCCGTGTCCATTCTTTCTTCCATAATCTCAAACATCGGCGGACTTTCTTCTTCCTCCCCAACCGGACAAAATGCATCGCCAATCCGGCACGCATCTGCAGGGCACAACTCAAAGCCTTCTGAAGTATCTACCTTCACTACGTAAATCAATTTCCCGCCGACAAATTCTGCTCGTGTTATAAAAGGCTCAGGCGACTGGATGTATTGCTGAATCAATGTAATACCATCAACGGGTTCTTCAAATTCCGGACTATTTACATATGTTTCTAGAGCATCGATGGAATGGAAAAGCTGTACTCCCAGCCCTTTCCCTGCTCTGTTATGCTTTGTAATGAAAGAAGATTCACCTATTTTTTTTGCAGCTTCTATTATTTGGTCACGTCCAACTGCTCCAATTGTCTTTGGTGTTTTTATGCCGTTTTTTTCAAGTGCGGTATATTGGTTAATCTTGCTGATTTCCAGCTGAAGCGCCTGTGAACCATTAAAGACTGTTCGATTATGCATTTCTAACCAGGATAGAACGCCTCCCGCTAATTCGGGTGCAAAGCGGTGATCTCGTGTGTGTGAGGAGGCACTCATCCGATTATAAAATACCCCTTCAGGCGGTTCTGCGGTTAAATCAACCATCCCCTTATCTAAATGCCAGGTTTCATAAGGCAATTTTAATTCTTCCAGACGATTGGTTAAGTGTACTGTCCAATCATCGTTTTCATGTAAAATATATATTTTCGACAATGATAACACCCCTTCATTAAAAAAATTTATTTCATATGGCTTAGTTTCTATTTAGCATTCACGCACTATTTCTAGCCATAACATGACTTCCATTCTTTATAAAAAAGAAATTCTAAACACTGTTGATTTTAACAAAAAAAGAAGGAAGAACCCAAGATTCTCCCCTCTTTATATGTAAAAGGAAACTATCAATCGTCTCCTTCTTCCCACTGGACACGCTCCATAAATTCCGTAGAAGCCTTATACCCCTGCTGCTGCAGGTACCAATTATTCGCAGCCGCTTCTACTAATCCAGCTACATCCCGTCCTGGCTGGAGCTGAATCTCAATTCTTGGAACCTGGACGCCCATATACTCTTCATAATCGGTTTTCGGCTCCAAATCATTATTGAGTGCATCCTTCTCCCACTTTGTCAGTTCAATATCCAAGGAAATACGTGATTCATCCTGGAATGCCTTTCTGCCATACATCCGAACAACATTTAAAAGTCCGACACTGCGGAGAGCGAGGAATTCGCGATTGATGTCATTATGTGTACCGAGAATCGTTTTATGGCTCACTTTTTTCAAGATAACAATGTCATCCGAAACAAGCCGATGCCCACGTCCAATCAAGGTATGTGCCAGCTCACTTTTCCCTACGCCAGATTCTCCGCGAATTAACACACCAATTCCGAACACATTCAAGCAGACCCCATGAACTGCAATTTCTGTTGCAAGCTTGCGGGTTAAATAATTATCCACCTTGGCGATAAAATCAACAGCCGTATCCGCAGTACGCAGAAGCGGAATATTTTCTTCCTGACAGAATTTCGTTAAGTACGTAAGTCCCTCTTGATTCGACGTAACAATAAAGCATGGCGGATGATAACTTACCACATGGTCTATCCGTTCCTTACGTTCTTCAATATTCTGCTGCTTCAAAAAGTTAATTTCTTTTTTTCCTAAAATCTGCACACGTTCCATTGGGAAAAAGTCAAAGTAACCAATGAATTCTAGGCCGGGGCGATGGGTCCTGGCTTTCTTGATGGTGCGATCTAACTCATCGCCTCCAGCCAGTACTTCCAATTTAAATTCTTGCACTAATTGCTTTACACTGATAGATTTCAAAGCACCACGCTCCTCTCCGTCCTGTTCTTTTCCCTACATTATAACGAATTATGTCGCAAAGAGACAGAATCATGTATGAGAAATCGCTATTTCACTAATTTGTCACATTAACCTGTAACTATTTGAAAAAGGAACTGGAGAAATGTGCAAAATATAGCGCCTTTTCATTATTTCTATTTAATAATTTGAACCCTTTTAATATATCGGCCGTCTATTTCTAATATGTGGAATGTTAAATTTTCCTTTTCGAGCGTATCTCCTTCTAAAGGGAAGGTAGTAAAGTTTCTCAGAATATAAGCTGCAAGCACATCATCTTCCTCTGGAATATCTGTATCAAAGGTGTTATTCAGCTGGTGAAGCGTGATTTTTCCATCACAGATAATTTCGGTTTCTGTCTGCTTTTCTATCAGCGCATCCTCTTCCACATCCATCTCATCTTCTATCTCTTGTCCAATCATCACTTCGATAATATCTTCCTGCGTGACGATTCCTTCTGTGCCGCCATATTCATCCAATACGATAGCCATATGCTTCTTTTCCTCCAGCATTTTATGGAATACCCATTCGATATTATTAAATTCATACACACGCAGCGGATCCATATCACTATAATCTGCAAGTGTTTTTTCTTTTTCATCGCTCCACGCAATTAAATACTTAGAGTGAAAAATGCCGATAATATCATCCACGTCTTCTCCATAAATAGGATACCTTGTAAATGGACTGGACAGCGCCAATGCTTTGACCTCTTGGTAACTTGCTTCATGATCTAACCCGACAATTTCAACGCGCGGTGTTTTTAGAACATCCTTTACATTCAAATGATAAAAATCAAATACACCACGTATTCGTGAAGACTCTTCCTTTTGAAAAGCTCCTTCTGAATCAGCAATATCTACTATTGCCCGCAGCTCTTCTTTGGAAACAGACTCCATCTGCACTTCTCCTTTAGAAAGTGCCCGGGTAACCGTGCCTGTTAACCCGTTTAATAAGAAGGTAATTGGTTTTAAAATCCATACCACAGCCCGAATAACCGGGAAGACCAAAGCCGCAATCCGGTCCGGGAAGCTGGCTGCTACGGATTTTGGTATCACTTCCGAAAATACAATAATCGTAATGGTCAGTACAGCTGACGCAATTCCTACATTTAAACCATAATCTATCGCCATCATGGTAACCAGTGTAGGCAACAGAATATTCGCCACGTTATTTCCGATTAAAATTGCTGTAATAAATTCACTTGGGGTAGAGACAAGCTGAAGCAGTTTTTCTGATTTTATATCACCATCATTTGCTTTTGCCTGCAGTCTCACCTTATTTGTTGCTGTTAAAGCTGTTTCACTTCCTGAGAAGAATAGAGAAACAAATAGTAAAAAAATGATCGCAATGATCACGAGTAAATTCCTCCTAAATGACATTTTCGTTAGATATGCTGCATCACTATGTAGAGCAGAAAAGATAGCTCTCTTTCATTTGAAAACTATCTTTGTTGAACATATACACGCTGAAATAATTTTAAAACCTTTAATTTAATAAATTCTGGATAAACACACGAATCACATCCGCGCCGCCAATCAATGTTCCTAAAGAACTTCCTATATTGGCAAATACGATTACTAACAAGATACGTGTTACTTTATTATTCCAAAAACCTTTTACAGAATGCACATCATCTGCAAGTGAATCAAAATCGCCTACATTCGGCCGCTTAATATAAGCCTGAGCAAACCCTGCAAACCAGCCTGCTGCAAGTAATGGATTCAGCGAAGTAAATGGCGCTGCGACGAATGCAGTCAGGGCAGCTAATGGATGGGCGAAGGCAACAAGGGCGCCAATAGCTGAGAGAGAGCCGTTCCAGAGCGCCCAGCTTATCGTTTGCTGCCAGCCTGCCGCTGGATTTGTCATGAATGTGTAGGCAATGATGCCAATAATGAAAATAGGTATCGCCCATCCAACCACTTTCGGCCACTTTGATTTCGGCGGACGTGTGTTTAGTTGTTCCAAATCCTGTTCTTTTTCAATTTCTTTGGTTATGCCTGGCACATGTGCTGCCCCAAGTATCGCGACAACCTTATCGCCGGGAGCATCTTTAATCTTTTGAGATAAATATTGATCCCGTTCATCAATCAATGGTTTCTTCAGGTCTGGAAAATAAGCGGTAAACTCTTGAAGCATCGCATTAATCGTATCCTGCTGCTTCATCTTTTCTAATTCTTCTTCGGAAATTTCCTCTCTGCTGAAGATACTTCCAAACACTTGCATGAGCAGCATTGATTTTCCTTTAAAGCCCATATTCCCCCAAATTCGGGCAAAAGTAATTTGAATATCCCGGTCGGCTAAAACAAGCTCGGCTCCTGTTTCTTCCGCGGATTCAATTCCTTGTATCATCTCTTCTCCCGGACGAATACCAAACTGCTTAGCCATCCGCTTCTGAAAGGAAGAAACTGCCAGGTTCATTAATAGCATGACTGCTTTTTTATCGCGGATGACTTGAAAGATATCGGTGTTTTTCCATTTATTATTATCCTTCACCGATTGAAAACGCTGGGCATCCAGCTCAATACATACCGCATCAGGCTGTTCCCTTTCAATGACTTCCTTGACCTGTTCGGCACTATTTTTAGAAACATGGGCTGTTCCGATTAGTATATATTCTTTTCCATTCAAATGGAGCCTTGTGATGTTCTCCTCACTCATGTACCATCCTTCTTCCTTCCATTATGTTATTCAACACGGAATTCCTTTTTTTAAACTTGTATATCCTATTGTAATACATTTTCACCAATTAATTAAACATCTACGCACAAATAACGTATGATATAGGAAGATGATAATAAAGGAAGTATGAATATGGGGGTTAACCTATGTTTCACTATCAAATAGATGACCGTCTAACCTTGCGCCAGCTGCAGATGAATGATGCAAATGCGCTGTTCAGGACGGTAGAAAGCTCCAGAGAAGAGCTGCGTGAGTGGCTTCCCTGGATTGAAACGACACAAAAACCGGCCGATTGTTTAGCCTTTATTGATTTATGCCTGCAAGGAGCCCGGCACAGACAGTCGCTGAATATCGGTATCTTTGATCGGGATAGGCTGATTGGCTGTGTCAATTATAATTTTATTGACTGGCAAAACGGCAGCACATCGATTGGCTACTGGTTAGATCCGGCTTATCAAGGGAAGGGCGTCATGACCACAGCAGTTCAGGTGATGATTGATTATGCCTTTTATACACTGCGGTTAAACCGGGTTGAAATTCGTGCTGCAACCCATAATAAAAAAAGCAGAGCCATTCCAGAACGGCTCCGTTTTCAAAAAGAAGGTATGATCAGGCAGGGAGAATGGCTATATGATCATTATGAAGATTTAGTTGTATACGGACTGTTATCACGAGAATGGACGCATTAACGAAGAATCACAGCTCATTGTGCTAGTTCTTTGTTTCCCTCATTTTTATTTCGACAATTTCTTTTGTATCGGTTTTAAAATAAATATCAATAATAACGCCAAATTCCTTTTCTTTTCCCACTAACCATAGCTTAAAGGTTTCGACTGTATTTTCAGATTCTGTTTGTCTGCCTACATGTAAATAATCTACAATTTTTTCTTGAGGGTACTTGGCTTTCACTTCTTTCATGGCAATCTGACCCCATTCGGCATATTCCGGTTCCTCTGCATTCACCCATGTTCCAATTAATAATGGAATGATAATAATGCCGGCGAAGATAAGGGCGCGATATATTCGATTCATCATGCCACCTCCTAATTAGCCTTAGCTTGTGTTATTTTTTTGTTTTTATGCTAATCAGAAGACAGATGTCTTTATTTCCCGGGAAATGAAGATAATACGCTAAAAAACAGGCTGCGCTTGGCACAGCCTGTTCTGCTATTTCATTTGAACACCGTGCAGATGAGCAAAGATACCTTTTTTCTGCAGGAGTTCTTCGTGCGTTCCTTCCTCTTCAATTCCATTTTTCGTTACCACCATAATACGGTCTGCTTCTTTAATCGTAGCAAGGCGATGGGCAATCACAATTGTCGTCCGGTTGGCGGCCAGCTCGTTCAATGCTTTTTGAATAATCATTTCTGTCTCTGTATCCAGCGCCGAGGTTGCTTCGTCCAAAATAAGGATTGGCGGATTTTTTAAGAACATCCGCGCTATTGCAATCCGCTGCTTTTGTCCTCCTGACAGCTTTAAGCCTCTTTCTCCAACCTGTGTCTCGTAGCCATCTGGAAGCTCCTTAATAAAATCCTCCATATGTGCACGTTTTGCAGCAAGCTCGATTTCTTCATCAGTTGCTTCCAGGTTTCCATACGCAATATTTTCCCGCAGGGTTCCTGTAAACAGGAATACATCCTGCTGTACGACACCGATTTTACTGCGGAGAGATTCCTTCGTCATATCACGAATATCCATTCCATCAATCGTAATCGCTCCATCTGTCACATCATAAAATCTTGGAATCAATGCGGAAATCGTTGTTTTTCCAGCTCCAGACGGTCCGACAAAAGCAACCGTCTCTCCATGATGAATATCAAAGCTGATATCGTTCAATACCGGTTTTTTCGTTTTATCGTAGCTGAAGCTGACTTGATCAAAACGGATATCCCCTTTTAATTCACTGACTGCTTCGGCATCCGGCTTGTCCTCGACATCCGGGTTGATTGCCATCATATCTGAGAAACGTTTAAAGCCGGCCATTCCTTTGGGATATAGCTCTAAGAGTGCTGTAATTTTATTGATTGGTGTCGTTAATACATTCACGAACAAGATAAAGCTGACTAATTCTCCATAGCTGAGGCGATCTGTATAAGTGAACCAGGCCCCTACAACAAGTACAAGCAGTGTCATTAAACGCATCAGCAGAAAGATATTCGAATGGACGATACCCATTACTTTATATGCTCCAACCTTTACAAGGCGAAACTTTTCATTATTCTCCTGAAAACGCTGCTTTTCGAATTCTTCATTTGTAAAGGATTGTACGACACGTACACCCGAAACAGCATCCTCTATTCTCGCATTGACTCCTGCAATATTTGCATACATTTTTCTCCACGCCTTATTCATACGAATATTTCCAAATGTAATAAGGAATATCAGGATAGGTACGGTAATAAGAACAATCAGTGCTAAAACTGGATTAATGGTGAACATAATAAAGAAAGCACCTAAAAATGTCATGATGGAAATAAAGAAATCCTCCGGGCCGTGATGGGCAAGCTCTCCCAGATCAAATAAATCATTCGTAATACGGCTCATGATATGGCCTGTTTTCGTATTATCAAAGAAATGAAAGGATTGTCTCTGGACCTGATAAAATAAATCACGGCGCATATCTGTTTCGATATTGATTCCCAATTTATGTCCTAAATAGGAAACAACATATTGCAAATACGTACTGATAATATACACAATCAACAGTAAAATCGATACAACAACAATGGCATTCCAGTCTTGGCCAGGCAATAATTGATCGATAAACCACTGAACCGCTACCGGAAAGGCTAATTCCATCAGCGCCACAATCACTGCAGCTGAAAAATCTATAATAAATAACCGCTTATGCGGTTTATAGTATGAAAAAAATTGACGCAGCATACATATCCTCCTCTTCTTCTTTTTATAAAAAGCTAAAGCGCATATGAATGAATTATATATTTAATCGCTTATGAAAACAATATGCTTTTCTCCAGATTGTTGGGAAAGTTTGTCCTTTCCCCTGCATACCATTTAAAAAAGGAGGATGTTTCACATGAAACCAATGAAGCTTATTTGCTATGTAGTGGGATTTGTATTTCTAGTTTCCGGGCTGATGAAATTTGTGGACCTTTCGATGGTCAGCAGTTTTGAACAAATGGGCGTGCCTTTATCCAATTTTGTTTATTTCTTTGTAGCTCTGTTTGAAGTGATGGCGGGGATGTTATTAATCGGCAGAATATTTATCCACATAAGTCTTATTCCACTGATTTTTATTATGCTTGGCGCACTCTTTTTCACCAAGCTTCCTATTCTGACAGGGGACGGGATATTCGCATTTCTTTTTGCTTCGCGATTAGATCTGACGTTACTTATACTGCTCATCTTTCTCTGGTCTCAGCGAAATGAAAAAGAAGCCTTCACGTAACTTTCCCACACCCAAATTGTGGACAACATCTGTGTAATTCAAAAATCCTGTTTATAGCTTATGGACAAACTGCATTTATCCACAATTATATCCACATATGCACAAATGTTCGCATTTATATAGTATAGGAACATATTTTCCACACCAAATATAGAATCTCATTCCTTTCTTATCCACCGTTTGTGCATAATTCTATATTTCTGTGGATAAAAACTAAAAAAAGAATGGATACCCTTTCATCCATTCTTTTCTAGCTTTTATTGAATTTCTAATTCCAACTCTGTCTGCATTAACTCGCCGTCCCTGTAATAATCAATGGTTACGACTTCTCCAACCTCTTTCTCTTCGTAAAGGATTTTCCGCAGGTCAATCGTGTTATGCACAGGCACACCATCCAATGCGACGATGACATCATATTGTTGAATACCTGCTTCATCAGCTGGCGATAAGTTTTCTACGCTCCATACATACACACCGCCCTCAACTTCCACCGGCAGCTGCAATGTGTTTCTCCATTCATATTGAGGCAGCTCCTCAATCGAATAAATTTCTACACCTAAGAATGGACGGACGACTTCTCCATTTTCCTCTAATTCCTGAATCACAGGAATGGCACTGTCGATTGGAATGGCAAAACCAATTCCTTCTACCGCTTCCTCATTAATTTTCATAGAATTAATACCGATCAATTGCCCGTATAAATTTATCAATGCTCCGCCGCTATTTCCCGGATTAATCGCTGCGTCTGTCTGGATAACTTCAGCCTGCCAATCGGGCTGCCCGTCAAAGTTAAAATCCATTGGAATGGTGCGCTCCATCCCGCTGATGACGCCCTGCGTAACAGTGCTTGATAAGTATGCTCCCAGCGGGTTTCCGATAGCAATGGCCGGTTCGCCTACCTTCAAACTCTCGGAGGTTCCGATTTCCATTGGCGTATCTTCATTCTCATTATCCATTTTAAGTACTGCTAAATCTGTAAATAAATCACTGCCGATGATTTCTGCTTCCATATGTGTCTCATCATGCAAAATCACTTCTACGCTGTCCGCATCTTCAATAACATGGTGGTTCGTCACAATATAGGTTTCTCCGTCTTCTACCTTATAAATGACGCCTGATCCTGTTCCGGCCTCAATCCCATCCGCTTCGGCTCCCCAAGAAACATTCTGCTGAATATTAGTTATACCGACTACTGCGGGGGTTACTTGTTCAATAATCTCTGTCAGCTGAGTAGAAACATCTACCTGCATAGGCTGGTCTTCCAAAACCCCATTACTGTCAGCGTTCTCATTGTTTTCTTCTTCACCAGCAGGGCTGATTTGCGCTGTATTCTCATTACGAAGAAAATCAGGATTTATAAGCAACACGAGAATTCCTCCAATAATAATACCTAGCAGTAAGGGGATAAGCCATTTTCCTTTATTCTTTTTATCCGGTCCTGGCTGCGGCTGATTCGGTTGGTCATTATATTCCATATATCCTTCTCCTTATCGATTCATCTACCTACATATTCCCTAAATACATTTATTACTAACACAAAATTGCTATTTATTAATTCTGCTCTTCACCAAAATCTATGGGTAACATACTAGATATTAATTTGCTGTAAGCGACCGCTACAAAAATACACTACGCTTTCCATGGGCTCCGAGATCAGCCTCCAGAATTCAAAACAGAGGTCTGCAAGAGGGAATTAATTTCAGTTTATGCACAAATGAAATTTTTATCCCATTACAGACCTCTGTATCTTTGATCATTACTTTATTTTCTTTATACACGCTCGGTTACAGCGCCGACATCATATAATGGCGTTGGCGCTTCCGAATCAGTGTCATGCAGCTCTACATCGATTCCGCGCTCGGTCAGAACCTGATTGACAGACATACGCGCCAGGTCTTTCATATTATTATCCAGACTCAGGTGAGCCAGGTAAATCCGCTTCGTACGGTTAGAAATAACATCGGTTAAAGCAAGTCCGGAATCTTCATTGGAAATATGTCCGGAATCACCTAAAATGCGGCGTTTTACGTTCCATGGATAACGTCCCATCCGCAGCATCTCTACATCATGATTTGCTTCAAATATATAAGCGTCTGCGTCCTCGACCGTTTTTTTAATACGTTCGGATACGTATCCTAAATCCGTTACAAGCGCTACTTTCTGTCCGTTATTGCGGAAGGTGTAAAACATTGGCTCTGCCGCATCATGAGACACTCCGAATGATTCGACCTCGATATCTCCAAAGCTTCGAACGGATCCCATATCAAACTGAAATTTTTGGTCGATGGTCAGCTTTCCGAGAGAAGGCTCCATTGCCTGCCATGTTTTTTCATTTGCATAGATGGGCAGCTGATACTTTCGCGCAAAAATGCCCAGACCTTTAATGTGGTCGCTATGCTCATGTGTTACAAGGATTCCGTCGAGGCGTGACGGATCCACATCGATTCCCTGAAAAAGCCCGTCCATCTTTTTTCCGCTTAACCCTGCGTCTACTAATAGGCGCTGTTGTTCTGTTTCAATATAAAAGGCGTTTCCTGTGCTGCCTGAGGCAAGCACACTAAAACGTAAACTCATTCTGGCTCACTCCTATAAAGCTCAATCTTATCCTCTATAATGGAAATTAGGTCATCCGCTATTTCCTCATCATCCTCTGACATGGAATAAAGCTTTTGTAAATATTTTTCCTCAAACATCTTTGTTGTAAAATATTCCGTATAATTTCCCGGATACGTAAACGACTCTGCAGCATTGACAAAATAATCATTTTCTTCGTCTTCTTCAGCTACCGTGATTTTGTAGGTGGGTGCAAACACCTGCGTCCCTTCTCCTTCTTCTTCAATTCTGGAATAATACCCGTACGTGACATCTGTCACTTCTTCTTCGGCATTTAAAAAGCGATTATGAAGAAGCGTACCAATGGCAATCTTAGGTGTATTTAAGCTGGTGCTCCCCTGTGTACTTGCGTCACCGACCATCGTTTGCGTATAATGCGTAATCTCTCTGTCATCATTCACATAGAAGGTGAGCATTGCATGCTGATTTAAATAAAGCGGGTATCCTTCTTTATTTTGATAAAAGACGATAATATTTAAATCATGATTCCATGTGCCAAAACTGAATTCAGAAGCATTTAACACATACGGGCTGACCAAATCAGACAAATCTCCCCGCTCCAAATTTTCCGGAATCTCCAATGGAGAAGAAAATTCCACGGTTAACAACTTATTATCCACACTCTTCGCCGCATCGATATCATCTATATCATTTAATTCCCTGATTTCCGTTTGGGTAAATTCCTTTTGAGTGGATGAAATATAGCTCAGCTCAGGAACTTCAAAATCAGTGTCTGCAGAAACAGTAATATTTTCTTGATCCAGCTGCTCGTCCAGATTCAAATCATTAACCTCCAGCTCTGGAATATCCATATCCTGCTGCTTATCAATAAATTGAAATAGCAAATAAATATTTAAGACAAGGAAACTGAGAATAAACAGCGTTTTAATATGTGACCATTGCATCCTCAACTTCCTCCTTCTAAGTTTTGCTGTGTGTTTGTATTTGGCTCTGGTACCACTGACCAGCTGTTATTTACTTTCTGATACCAATTAGGCTCTAAAAGCACATAATCTCCATTATCATCGGTTTCAATCGTTAAACGGTAGGCAATCTGAACATCTTGGATATCTGCTGTATTTTCATTTTGCTGAATGCTGTTCATAATCTCTTCGCCGCTCCTCAACTCTTTTTCCGAGGTATTGACCACGGTATTGAGCGATACCAGAGAACGATTATATTTGCTTAATTGATCATTTTGCCATTCCTGATAGATGGTAGATAAATCCATATATGAATTATTCACAACAGGATATTCAAATTGGTACATCCGGTAAGCAATACTATCTTCTGTAAAGCCTTCTAAGCGATAATCTCCTGTAAAGCCTCGATGTGCGTTAATATTATTTAAGCTTTGCTGTAAAACGCTGTTATCCACCTGCTCCGTATTTCTTTCCGCAACATCAATAAACCGCATCCCGTAGCCGGCAATATTTAATTGTCTATTATCTGTCCGATACATAATCGATCCAGGAGCTGTCTCTGATACACTGACTACATTCGGGTTGCTGAACATAATATTTCTGATATCGACCGCTTCAATGGAGTCGAAGGTATACGTATAAGACGTTAATGCTTTCTTTTCCTTTGGAATATAAATATCTCTGGCTGCATCGGTCAATAACTGTTTTTCCTCATACTCATCTTCCGTCAGCTCCCCAAATATCGACAGCAGCTCGTCATAGCTTGTTCTGGAGTAGATCGTACCTTCCACAACTTCTTCCCTGTCTGCTGAAACAAATTGAACGTGTAAAACCTCTTCCTCTTCCTGCAGCTCGATAGAAAATCGATCCACATAGAAATTCGTGTTATTCGTCAATGTACTGTCGACATTTAAGATCGTATCGAACAAAGATAACGGGACCTCCGTCGGGAAAATAATTTCTACTTCTGCACCAGATTCAGTGTCTTCTTCTAAATCATTCCTTTGTATATCCGTCAATTCCCATTGCCGGATATCTTCAAAAAACTGCATACTATCCTCTGGTTCCTTATAGCTGGAGAATTCGCCGTTCATTTTAAAAACCACATCATTCGGCTTTACAAGATCACTTATCTCCTGTTCTTCACCGCCCAGATCCACTTCATCAATCGATTCGACATCGTTTAATGGCCTGTATTCCGCCTGATAATTCCACATCCCGAACGTGAGAACCAGACTCGTTCCTATTAAAATAATCAGCAATAATGATTTTGCAGTCTCTAATTTCATCTGCCTCTCCCCCGCTTCGAGCCCATGAGTGGCAAGGTAAATAGGATTGTCGTACCGCGTCCCTCTTTACTTTGGGCCCAAATCTTTCCATGATGAGCCTCTACAAGTTCTTTTGTAATTGCTAAACCAAGACCGGTTCCGCCAAATTTTCTTGTTCTAGCGCGGTCGGCTCGGTAGAAACGATCAAATATTTTATCGAGCTTGTCATATGGAATCCCCATTCCTTCATCCTGAATACTGATAATGACCATATGACGTCTTACATCCAGATTCACACGCACTTTTCCACCTTCTGGCGAGTATTTAAAAGCATTGGTAATAATATTATCAAATACCTGTGTTACCTTATCCCGGTCCATCCATACAAACGATTTTCCTTTTGGTATCTGGCGCTCCAGCGTAATCGTTTCCGGCAAATTCATTTCATAACGATCGAGGACCTGATGTACATAACCCATGAATTCTGTTCTTTCCTTATGCATCGGCAATTCATCTGAATCCATTTTAGACAGCTGCAGCAGATCATTTACCATCCGGATCATCCGGTCCGTTTCCTTCTGTGTAACCTCTAAAAAGCGCGGCGCAATTTCTTTATTTTCCCAAGCACCGTCAGACAATGCTTCTAAGTAGCTTTTCATGGTCGTCAGCGGCGTGCGGAGTTCATGAGATACATTCGATACAAAGTCTCTTCGCTCTTGTTCCATTTTCTCCTGCTCCGTAACATCGCTGATAACAGTAATAAACCCTGTCACTTCTTCTTCCTCATCCACAACTGTCGAAAAGTTTGCACGTATGATAAACGGTGTTTCTTCATCACTGAAATCGATAATCATCGAACCGCTGTCGGACAGCTTGCTAATATCGACGATTTTCTCTTCCAGGTTAAGCACATCGATGAGATCATCTCCAATCATATCATCCGGATTGGAGCCAATCATTCTGGCCGCAGCATCATTCATCAATGTGACTGCTCCCGTCTGATCGGTTGCGATTACCCCGTCACTCATATACGAAAGAACAGAGCTCAGCTTCCTTCGCTCTTCTTCAATCGTAGCGTAAGAATGCTTCAGCCTGCTGTTTAAATCATTAAAGGTTTCGGCAAGTTGTCCAATTTCATCCCGTCCATAAACGTCCAGTTTTTGTGTGAAGTCTCCATTCGACATAATCAGTGCTTGCTCACGCATTTCCTTGATTGGCTTGGTAATTGTACGCGCCACGAGTACCCCGAGGATGGCAGAGATACTTATCGCCAAAACAGAACCCTGCAGGAAGATATTATTGATTCCTTCGATTTGGTCATAGACCTCTTCCAAAGAAGCAGTGAACTGCACCGCTCCAACTGCCTCTCCATTTCCAATCAGCGGCTCCACATGGACATGCACTCTGCTGTCGGTTTGCCGGTCAAAATACGTACTCCGCTGGGATTGTTCAAAAAAGATCGTATTCTGTACATCGATATCTGTAGATTTCTTGCCGACCTCTCCCTGCTCATCAATCTGGTTTGTCCCGAGAATCCTGCCCTGACGATCATAAACATAAATGGTTGTCGCTACATTCTCGGTATTCACATCATCAATGATGGATTGAATTTCCTGTTCTAAACTCGGCTCGTCTTCCGAACGCTCTCTCGCAAAAGCTTGTTCCAGATTATAGCTCAACATCTCCACACGCTCCGTGATCGATGCCTTAAACGTATCCGTTAAATCTTGTTCCAGCCGTTGTGTAAAAAAAGAGCCGATAACCTGTACAGCTAAAATCAACAGAAGGATATAAATAATAATAAACTTTAACTGGATTGATCTAAAAAAACCAACTTTATTCATATTGCCTTACTCCTGTTCAGGACTGCGCAAATAATAGCCGACACCTCTTCTTGTGACAATCCATAATGGGTTACTAGGATTTTCTTCAATTTTTTCACGCAGACGGCGAACCGTTACATCAACCGTACGCACATCACCAAAATAATCATAGCCCCATACGGTTTCCAATAAGTGTTCACGTGTCATAACTTGTCCAATATGGCGTGCTAAATAATGTAATAATTCAAATTCACGGTGAGTTAATTCAATCTCTACGCCTTTGCGGGAAACAACATATGCATCGGGATGGACGACTAAATCGCCAATCACAATATCCTTGGTTGTTTTTGACGGCTCCTCTGCAGGTACATTTTCACGACGCAGATTTGCTTTCACGCGCGCAATTAATTCACGATTACTGAATGGTTTGGTCACATAATCGTCTGCACCAAGCTCTAATCCGAGCACCTTATCGATTTCAGCATCTTTTGCAGTCAGCATAATCACAGGGACACTTTGTGTTTTACGTACCTCACGCAATACTTCATTTCCGTCTTTTCCAGGAAGCATAATATCCAATAGAATAAGATTAGGACGCTCTGTTTCTGCAAGTTCAATTGCAGTATCGCCATCATTCGCTACCACTACCTGGTATCCTTCTTTTTCTAAATTAAATTGTAATATATCAGCAATTGGCTGTTCATCATCGACAACTAATATTTTTTGACTCATTGCTTGCACATCCTTTTTTTAGTTATAATTCTTTATTATCCATATAGGGAGACAGATAAGTGAGAGGCGCTTCCATAATTTCATAGGGTAGGCTTACTGCCCCTAAAAATATTTTTTCTTAGATGTCCCCGGCTTTTTCTCCCGCCAGTTTATATTTTAAAATCTCATTTTCTCTTTATTGTAAATAACGAAAGTATAACATGAAATCAGTTAACCTATAATTGCAATTCTTTATACAACCTGATTTTCTAGACAAATTGCTTCCTTCTATTTTAACGTAAATTCGCGTTTATGTCTTGTAGGCAGAACAGAAAGATAGAGATTGGGGGAATTTGGATATGATTTTTCCTTAAATTCTTTACAGTTTCTTCACATGCAAAAAAGAGCTGATTTTCATCATCAGCTCTTTTTTGATACATTTCTTAGTTTATTATGGACGGTACACGCTTCTTACGACATTTGTCTGCGAACGATCTGGGCCTACAGAGAAGATGGATAATGGAATTTCTGTCAGCTGAGAAATCCGCTCTAGGTAGTGGCGCGCATTGGCTGGAAGTTCATCCAATGTCTTCACTCCGGTAATATCCTCTGTCCAGCCTGGCATTTCTTCATATACCGGTTCACATTCTGCTAATGCTTTTAAGCTTGCCGGGAATTCTTTGATGACTTCCCCTTTGTAGCGATAGGCAACACAGATTTTCAATGTTTCAATACCTGTTAATACATCAATTGAGTTGAGAGATAAATCTGTAATTCCGCTCACACGGCGGGCATGACGGACAACGACGCTATCAAACCAGCCTACACGGCGCGGACGGCCTGTTGTTGTACCATACTCACGGCCAATTTCACGAATTTGGTTTCCTATTTCATCATGTAATTCTGTTGGGAAAGGACCATCACCAACGCGTGTTGTATATGCTTTTGACACACCTACGACATGATTGATTTTGGAAGGCCCTACACCAGAACCGATAGTTACACCGCCGGCAATCGGGTTAGAAGATGTTACAAATGGATACGTACCTTGGTCAATATCAAGCATAACCCCTTGTGCGCCTTCGAACAGGACACGTTTTCCTTCATCAATTGCATCGTTTAACACAACCGATGTATCTACAACATAAGGAGCCATTTGCTGTCCATATTCAAAATATTCATCGAGAATATCTTCTACCAGCATGGGGTCAGACTCATATACTTTTTCGAATAAACGATTCTTTTCTTTTAAGTTCTGCACTAATTTCCCGTGGAATACTTCTTTGTCCATTAAATCAGCAATGCGGATACCGACACGTGCCGCTTTATCCATATAAGCAGGGCCGATTCCTTTTTTCGTCGTACCGATTTTATTTTCGCCTTTTTCCTCCTCTTGAAGAATATCCAGCTTCAAGTGATAGGGAAGAATCACATGCGCACGATTACTGATACGAAGATTTTCTGTAGAAACATTGCGCTCATGTAAATAAGCAACTTCTTCTACGAATGCTTTAGGATCGATAACCATTCCGTTTCCTAGAACACATGTCTTCTCGCTAAAGAAAATCCCAGATGGAATCAAATGTAACTTGTATGTTACATCATCAAATTTTATCGTATGACCAGCGTTATTTCCGCCTTGATAACGAGCAACTACTTCTGCATTTTGAGATAAGAAATCAGTAATTTTACCTTTCCCTTCATCTCCCCATTGCGTACCTACAACTACTACTGAGGACATCGTGCACCTCCAAAATTGGTTTTATATATGAAGATTCTTGCCCTGCATGAATTTTTTATTCATCATAACAGCACAATTACTTATCAACATTTGCTTTTCACTTACCACGTAGTATTTTATCAGTAATAAAAAGACACGTCAATGTAAAACACGAACATTACTTTTTCATTTTGACTTTATCATTCGCTTCATTCGTCTTTTTTATCGTTTTTGTTAAAGAAAAACGAACTTAATAATGTAAAAGGCAAAGAAAAGTTCGGATTTCACCTATAAACATAGAAAAAAGCAGCCCCAACATAATTTGGAGCCGCCTTTCTGAATAGACAACATGAATTATTCAATACCTTCTGTCCACTCATCTACTTTATCCTGATTAGCTTCTACCCAGTCAGCTGCTGCATCTTCTGGAGAAGCTCCTTCATTAATATCTAACATAACCTCTTCCATATCAGCTGTATCCCAATGGAAATTATCTAGTACTTGGTATGCTTCTGGAGCATCTTCTTCTAGTCCTTCACGAACCATGGTTTCAATCGTTTCTGCTTCACCGAATACGCCATCTGGATCGTCAAGATATTTTAAATCATAAGCTTGGAATTTCCAATGCGGAGACCAGCCAGTTACAACAATATCATCTTCATTATCAATTGCATTACCTAATTCTGTTGCCATTGCACCGCTGGAGGAAGTCTGTACAGTCCAATCTTCCAGATTATCATATTCTTCTACAGCATTTTCTGCAGCGTTTACAACACCTGCACCTGGTTCAATACCTGTAATCGTTTGACCAGCTTCATCTGTAAGATCTTCAATCGAATCTACATCCATGTATTCAGGTACAACAAGACCAATTGCTGCTCCTTCTAAGTTAGGTCCAAGCTGTTCTACTTGATCGCCATAAGCTTCGAATTGTTCCGCATGTGTTCCAGGTAACCATGCAGCTACCATCCCATCTGCTTCACCAGTTGCAACAGCTTCCCACATAACCGCATTATCAAGCGGTGTCGTTGTAACATCATAGCCTACATCTTCTAATACTTTAGCTACAACATGTGTGGAAGCTACTTCCGTATCCCATTCTACATAGGCTAAATCAATGTCTCCCTCTACTCCGCCTTCTGCAGAATCATCATCTCCGCCATTGCTGTCATCACTTCCGCAGCCGGCAACAACTAGTCCAAGTGCTAATGAACCGATAAGTCCAGCACGCTTAAGACTCCATTTAGACATAATTAAAACTCCCCTTTTCTTAAATTTTGTTTTCTATATAGACACTTTTCATGAGAGGGGATAGCCTCCCTCATAAAAAGATTGCCACACAAATTTATTCTTTTCCTTTATTCATATTTTGTGTAATACGGTCAATAATAATCGCTAAAATAACGATTCCGATACCAGCCACAAATCCGGTACCGACAGACGCACGTTGAAGAGAAGAAAGCACTTGACTTCCAAGCCCCGGCGCACCAATCATTGACGCGATAACAACCATAGACAGCGCAAGCATAACTGTTTGGTTAATACCAGCCATGATGGTTCCTTTTGCCATAGGCAGTTCTACCTTAAATAGTTTCTGTGATCCGGTCGTACCGAATGCATCAGATGCTTCAATTAAATCCTTAGAAACCTGACGAATCCCTAAGTTTGTAAAACGGACCGTCGGCGGTGTCGCGAAAATTAGGGATGCGAATACACCAGGAACCATCCCGATTCCGAAGAAAGCTACTGCCGGGATCAAATATACGAATGCCGGCATGGTTTGCATAAAGTCCAGAATTGGTGTAAAAATCGTATTAGCAATTTTGCTTTTTGCCATTAATATTCCTACAGGAACACCAACAATGACAGATAGTAAACTTGCTAAAATAACCAATGTTACTGTAGACATCAGCGCATCCCATAACCCCTGGTTATAAACAAACCATAGACCCACGATAGAAAATACAGCTAATCCAAGTTTTTTACCAGAAACAAAGAACGCAATTACAGCAACAATCAAGATAAATATAATTGGCGGAATACCTGCTAGAACATCTGAAGATACAAAATCCATAAAATTACCAAGATGATCTTTGATTGGTTCAAAAAGAAAGGCAAAGGTATCTTGAATCCAATCTGTCGCAGTCTCTGTCCATTCGGATAAAGGTATTTGATCAATAAAATCAAGCATTTAAGTTCACCTCACCATCATTTGCAAGCGCGGCTAATACAGCACCGCGAACAATAATTCCATTTAACCGCCCGTTATCTTCTACAACTGCAATGGGAACCGGCGTATCATAGATCATGGAGAAAATATCTTGCATTGGTGTGTCTGGGGTTACTCTTAAAATATCTGTTTGTAAAATTTCTTTAATATCTGTTATTTCTTTTTTACGTGCCTCAGAAGCGTCATCTGCTGTCACATAGCCCTGTAAACGGCGGTTTTCATCCACTACGAGAATGCTGGAAATACCTTCCCTGCGCATTCTTTCTAATGCTGCGCGCGGACCGTGCTTCGCTATATTGATTGTTTCCGGCCGCTTCATAATATGGCTTGCTGTAAGTATCTTCGAGCGGTCCACATCCTCTACGAATTTCTCAACGTAATCATTCGCAGGATTCATCAGAATTTCTTCTGGAGTTCCAATTTGAACGATAGCTCCATCCTTCATTAACGCAATACGATCCCCTAAACGAAGCGCTTCATCCAGGTCATGTGTAATAAAGACAATGGTTTTCTTCATGGAGGATTGCAAATCAATCAGCTCATCCTGCATTTCTTTACGGATAAGCGGATCAAGCGCAGAAAAAGCTTCATCCATTAATAATACTTTTGGGTCATTCGCTAGCGCACGAGCCAGCCCTACACGCTGCTGCATACCGCCTGATAACTGGCCAGGCTTCTGATGCATATAATCACCTAGTCCAACAAGCTTTAAGGATTCCTCCGCTTTTTTATCCCGTTCCGATTTATCAACTCCTTGTACCTCTAAACCAAACGCTGCGTTCTGTAAAATCGTGCGGTGCGGGAAAAGTGCGAATTGCTGGAATACCATTCCTAATTTTTCACGACGTACTTGTCTTAATGCTTTTTTATCTAATGTCGCCAGTTCTTTTCCATCAATTAGAATAGATCCTTCGCTCGGCTCTATTAATCGATTTATTAATCGAACCAGGGTTGACTTACCACTTCCGGAAAGCCCCATTATTACGAATATTTCGCCTTCTTCAACTGAAAAGCTGGCACGATTGACCCCGACAGTATTACCTGTCTTTTTCAGTATTTCTTCTTTGGACATACCTTGATCTAACATTTTGATAGATTGGCCGATATTTTTACCAAAGATTTTAGACAGGTTTTTTGCTTCTACTACTGCCATATAATCACCTCTCTATTTTGTTTTGATTTGTAGTACTTCTAAAATTAAAATAATCTTTGGTACTCCCGAACCATTTATGCTGAAATTAAAAATAAATGAACCGACGATTGACTCATTTATTTTATGGCATCCACATAGATGTATTTACCTGTTTCAAGGCAACAATACTAATTATAGTTAAGTTCCTATTAAACCTCAAACCGCTTATTTTACGGTATTCTAATAGTTTTAAGCAATAAATTCCTTCTATTCCATATAAATCGACGTTTCCTGCCTTTTCCTTCTGTATACTTTTAAATGCTTCACTTATTTTACAATTGGTAACATTTATTTCTGAAAAATTACCATTTTGTTACAATTGAAACTACGATATTACATATTTTTTAAATTATGCTGTCGGAACTTATTTACAATATATAAAGTCAGCATCAAAATAGCTGTGATGGACAGCATCATTATCCCGCCTAGCAGAATCATTTGTATCAAAGCCCAGTCCGCTCTCATATGTAAAATAAAGAAAGACACTAAAAACAAAATTGAGATAATTGTATATTTTCCGAGGGAATACCCTTCTTGGCGCAACTGTCCCAGCAGCAGTTTATACGACGTTTCTTTCGGCAGCGCTTCCGATGAGCCTTGATAAACTTGAGTATAATCTACTGTATCGACAAGCTCCCAACCTTCTTCTAATGGCGGCGTATCTTCCTCCACCTTTTGAATAGGCTGAAACTCCAGATGATATTGTACTTCTTTCGGTTTATCTTCTGTTAATTGAAAAAGCAGACCGCCTAATCGTAACCTTTCTACTACCCATCCTTCCTTTGCAAGAGCTTCTAATTTTTCTGTTCCTATATAATGAAAGAAAAATCTAGCAGGGTTCCAAATTAATTTCTTTTTCATGATTTTTCACCTCTGTATAATGACATCTAAATTTAAATTAGTATCATTATACAAGATTTCCCGCGATTCTTCCTAGTAATCATAAAATATGACAGAAAAATGATTTTATTAACAAAAAGATAACGCTTTCATTTTTTAACTAATGACAATTTTCATATTAAATCTATTTTTACGAATTTAAATAGTTTCCTTTTTTATCCAATTGTGTAAACCCTTTTATACCAACGCTTCCCGTTTTTTGATAGTTTCCAAAACCATGCATTTTCTAAGGATTTTCAAATGACTTATATTTCTCTAAGTCTTTTCATGATATAATCGAGACTGACCTATAACACGAGAGAAAGGATGAAATAAACCGATGAGTCGTTCAAACGAACATATTGAAAAGCCGGAGATAGCTGTCAAGCAGCCTAATCCCCGTCTTAAAAGCTGGAAAAGCGTCTTTAATAAACTGAAGAAAAATAAGTCGGCTGTTGTCGGCGGAATTTTAATTATTTTACTTATCATTATCGCTCTTATCGGCCCATACTTAACCCCCTACGACCCTCTATACGATCAAGATGTAACCAATAAATTAGCTACCCCTTCATCTGATCATTGGTTTGGGACAGATAACTTTGGGAGAGATATATTCAGCAGGGTAATCCAAGGCACCGGATTAACACTGATGATAGGTTTTTTCTCTATCTTACTGGGAGCAACTGCCGGCGTATTTCTCGGTATTATCGCAGGCTATTACGGCAAACGGATAGATAGTATTATCATGCGTTTCATGGATATTTTATTAGCATTCCCTAGTATTCTATTAGCATTAACGATCGTTACGGTTTTAGGCGGAAGCATGGTTAATGTTGTTATCGCGGTTGCTGTTTCCTCTGTACCGATATTTGCCAGAATTGTTCGTGGATCTACTTTATCTGTGAAAAAGCTGGAGTATATTGATGCGATGAGAGCGCTGGGCGCCAGTGATTCCAGAATTATTTTTAAACATATTTTACCTAATATCACCTCTCCAATTATCGTTCAGGCTACGTTAAGTATTGCTACAGCGATTCTGTCAGCTGCGGGGCTTTCCTTCTTAGGATTGGGCGCACAGCCTCCTACACCAGAATGGGGAGCCATGTTAAGTGATGGACGAAATTACTTATATAATGCACCTCATGTAGCGTTATTTCCTGGGCTTGCTATTGTCGTAGCTGTATTGGCATTTAACATGCTTGGAGATGGATTACGTGACGCATTTGATCCAAAAACGAGAGAATAGAAAGAGGTGAACGATTTTGATTCAATTTATCATTCGACGTATTTTACAAACGATACCCGTCCTAATTGGTGTATCTATATTAGTATTTAGCATGATGCATTTAGTTCCGGGTGATCCAGCACAAGTAATCGCTGGAGAAGGCGCACCACAGGAACAAATTGAAAATATCAGAGAACGATTAGGTTTAAATGACCCTTTACCCACGCAGTATCTTAATTATGTAACCAGTGCAGTCCAAGGCGACTTAGGAACCTCTATGCGAAGCGGTAGAGATGTTTCAGCCGAAATTGGGGCCCGATTCTGGGTAACCGTTGAGCTTGCCATCTATAGTACCATCTTAGCTGTTTTTTTAGGATTAATTGCAGGTATTATTTCTGCTACACGTAAATATACAGCCATCGATACTACTATTATGATTGTCGCTTTATTTGGTTTATCGATGCCTAACTTTTGGCTTGGGTTAATGTTAATTCAGTGGTTTGCAATTGGAATTGATTTGCCATCCTGGGTACCTTTCTTTAATAACACAGCATGGTTCAGTCCTTCCGGCTGGGGAAGCTTCAGCCAAATTGTCTTACCTGTAATCACATTAGGTACAGGAAGTGCTGCCATTATTGCACGTATGACACGTTCCAGCATGCTCGATGTTATCGGCTCAGATTATATTCGAACCGCCCGTGCCAAAGGGGTAAAAGAGCAAATCGTTATTTATAGACATGCATTAAAGAATGCATTAATCCCTATTGTTACCGTAGTTGGATTACAATTTGGCGGACTTCTTGGCGGAGCCGTATTAACAGAGTCTGTATTCGCCGTTAATGGAATGGGAAAATTGATTATCGATTCTATCCAAGCCCGTGATTTCCCGGTTGTTCAAGGAACCGTTTTAGTCGCATCTCTTCTCTTCATTCTTGTAAACTTAATTGTCGATGTTGCTTACAGGTTCTTGAACAAACGGATTGATTTAGATTAGTATTCTTGCATTACAAGATTTCGAAAGGAGCTGCTTACTATGACAGGTGCACCAAACCCTTCATATGATAATATACTAGAAATTAAAAATTTACAGACTTCTTTCTTCACAAAAGATTTAGAAGTAAAGGCTGTAGATGGTGTTTCCTTTAATATTCCAAAAGGAAAAGTACTTGGTGTCGTTGGAGAGTCTGGTTCCGGAAAAAGTATTACTTCCTTATCTGTTCTCCGTCTTATCGAAGAACCAGGTAAGATTAAAGGTGGAGAAATTCTCTTCAAAGGAGAAAACCTCTTAGATAAGAGCGAAGCACAGATGCGCAAAATTCGAGGCAATGAAATATCAATGATTTTCCAGGAACCAATGACTTCCTTGAACCCTACCTTTACAGTCGGCCAGCAGATCAGTGAATCATTCCGCATTCACGAAGGTCTTGGCAAAAAGGAAGCAAAAAAGAAATCCATTGAGATGTTAAAGCTGGTAGGAATTCCTTCCCCAGAAAAACGTATCAATCAGTATCCATTTGAGTTATCTGGAGGAATGCGCCAGCGTGTGATGATCGCAATCGCGCTTGCCTGTAACCCAGAACTATTGATTGCTGATGAACCAACAACCGCATTGGATGTAACAATTCAAGCACAGATTTTAGATTTAATGAAAGAATTGCAAGAAAAATTGGACATGGGTATTTTATTAATTACCCATGACCTCGGTGTTGTGGCAGAAACTTGTGATTATGTTGCCGTTATGTATTGCGGGAAAGTGGTCGAATTCACCGATAAAAAGACCTTATTTACAGAACCAAAACACCCATATACCGTTGGTTTGATGCAATCTGTTCCACAACACGACCAAGACGTAGATGGCGATTTAGCAGTGATTAGAGGATCTGTTCCAAGTCCAGCTGATATGCCGCAGGGCTGCCGTTTTGCGCCAAGATGTCCATTTGCTACCGATTTATGCCGAAATAAATTACCTGACTTAGAAACGGATGAAGAGGGTAATCAAATTCGTTGCTGGATTTATTCTGATGAATGGGACGGAGATCCGGAGGTGAACGTTCATGAACAATCAAAAAGTACTTCTTAAAGTAGATGACTTAAAACAATATTTTCCGATTAAAGGCGGGTTTTTTGGCCGCACCGTCAATCACGTAAAGGCAGTAGACGATATCTCCTTTGAAGTGTATGAAGGAGAAACACTAAGTATCGTAGGAGAATCTGGCTGTGGAAAATCGACAACCGGACGAGCTGTTCTCCGATTAGATGAACCTACTGATGGAAAAGTAGAATTTGATGGTACAAATATTCTTGAGCTAAATAAAAAAGAAATGAATAAATTTCGTAAAGATATGCAGATTATTTTTCAGGATCCATATGCATCGATTAATCCCCGCCACACTGTCCGGCAAATTTTAACCGAAGCAATGGAAATTCAAAATGCGGTTCCTAAACATGAAAGAAATGATCGTGTGAAGGAGTTGATGGAGACAGTAGGCCTTGGCGCCCACCAGATTGACCGGCATCCACACGAGTTCAGCGGCGGGCAGCGACAGCGTATCGGGATTGCCCGAGCACTGTCTGTTGATCCGAAATTAATTATTGCTGATGAGGCTGTGTCAGCACTTGATGTGTCTATTCAGGCACAGGTTATCAATCTGCTGAAAAAGCTGCAGCGTGAATTTAAACTGACTTATCTTTTCATTTCACATGATTTAGGTGTTGTACGTCACATTTCTGACCGTATTATAGTAATGTATTTAGGAAAAGTTGTTGAAATAGCTGATAAAAAATCATTATTTACCAATAACATGCATCCGTACACGAAAGCACTTCTTTCTGCTATCCCTAGTACGGATTTGGAAGCCAAAAAAGAACGTATTACGCTAAAAGGAGATGTGCCTTCTCCGATTGATCCTCCTGAAGGCTGCCGCTTCCACACACGCTGTCCTTTTGCCACGGACATCTGCCGTACAAAGGTGCCTGAACTGCGTAACACAGAAGGTATGAAAGACGGACATCGTGCAGCTTGTCACCATATGGAAGCTATCCGTTCTGGTGAACATCAGCCGACGGTTAATGCGTAATTATATCGTAAAAGTCACATGATATGAATCATGTGACTCAGGCTGTCGAGAAACCCTCGGCAGTCTATTTTTATGTGGGAAACAGCCCCAATTGACCGTAATTATTTGGTATAATAGAAGTACCAAACAAAGGCGGTGATGAGCTTGTTTCACACGAGAAAACACATGCAAAATGAAATGGAATTTGTTTGTTTAGAAGATTTAGTCCCCCAAGACCATTTACTACGGAAAATAGATAAATACATTGATTTCTCTTTTATTATTGAAAAAGTAGAGCGAAGTTTTGCAGACTCTAAAGAGCTGCATGGACTTCGCTACTGCAGGTTGAGGGGATTGCAGAATGCGGGAGAGCAAGTATTACTCACCGCAGCCTGCCAGAATATGAAGAAGATTGCCATCTACCTATCCAAGCAAGGATAGGTAGATGGGAGTTTATTTTCATGATATATCTTATTTTTCTCTTGATTATTTTAACCATATAAAAAAGCTTGCAGAGAAAATACCATACTTTCTCTACAAGCTGAGTCACATGATATGAATCATGTGACTTTTTTTATGTACAAAAAACAGCTGCTTATCTCTATCAGAAAAACAGCTGTTTATTCATTTCATTATTGATTTAAAGATACATCATGTAATTGAAGTATTCCAGTTGGCGATTGCGTTAAGCCTTGTACATTATCATTCACACCAAGCAAGAATTCTTGATGGTGCAGATAAAGCATTGGCGCAAGCTCTGTAAGTTCTGTCTGGATATCGCTGTAAAGCTGCAGACGTGTCTCTTCGTCTCCTTCACGGCGGGCAGCTTCAAGCATTTCATCTAATTCCTCATCTTGTAAGAAAGAACGGTTACCAGGCTCACCGATATTTTCCGAATGGAATAATGGATATAATCCATAATCTGCGTCCCCAGTTACAGTAGACCAGCCAAGTACAAACATATCATGATCTCCTTGAGCTGTTCTTTCTAAATACGTGCCCCATTCAAGTACTTCAACCTCTACATCAATATTCAATTCTTGTAATTGAGCTTGAACATTGGTAGCAGCATCTATACGCTCTTGTGTATCATTTGTCCAAAGCGTTGTCGAGAAGCCATCTTCATAGCCCGCATCTGCTAACAATTGCTTCGCTTCTTCTAAATCATATTCTAAACCAGGTGCATCCTCGTCATAACCATATACTGCCGGTGCTAATGGCCCAACAGCCGGGATTCCAACTCCTTCGTAAATACCATCAATAATCTGGCTTTTATCAATTGCCATATTGATTGCTTGACGCACATTCGGATCATCAAATGGTTCTTTTTCTACGTTAAATCCAATATAAGATACGCTGACACTTTCTTGCGGTGCTACATGGATTCCTTCTGAATTTTCAACCTGAGCCATATTACTTGGTCCCAGAGGATCAATAATATGTGAATCTCCAGTTTCAAGCTCAGCTACTCGCGTATTCGCTTCACTTACAACCTTAAATACAACGGAATCAAGGTGAGCCGGCTCTCCCCAATAATCTTCGTTTTTCACTAAACGAACTTCGGAACCTGAATTCCATGAATCAAATTTAAAGAAGCCTGTACCAATCGGGTTCTCATTAATATAGCTTCCCGGTTCTTCTCCATTTTCCATTGCTTCATAGTCTGCCTCAATTACTTCAAGCGATGTCATTCCACCGCCATTATGTGCAATATGTGCAGGGAATGGCGCAAATGGATATTCTGTCGTAAAACGTACAGTATAATCATCCACTACTTCTATATCCTCTACCATTTCATAAAGGAAGTAACGCTGAGAAGCTACATCTTCATCTAAAATACGTTCAATATTTGCTTTTACTACTTCCGCATTAAATTCCGAGCCATCATGGAAAGTTACATCATCACGTAATTTGAACTCCCATACATTATCTTCTACTGCTTCCCACTCTGTAGCAAGACCAGGCTGTAATTCCATATTTTCATCTAAAGTTACAAGTGTTTCAAAGATATTTGCCTGTACGTTACTAGATGGTGTATCGTTTGAACCTGCCGGGTCCATTGAAACAACATCTGACTGGTTGGCAATAACAAGCTCGCCGCCCTCAGCAGCTTCTTCGGAAGTGCCTTCTCCATCTCCATCCGAATCGCTGTTACCGCCTTCATCTGGCTCGCTTGCACACGCTACCAAAACAACGCTAAGTAAAAGACCGAAAATTAGCAATAATAAAGACTTTTTTGACAATTTCATATTCGTACTCCCCTCAAATTAGAATATATTTGTCTTACTACTCTATTCTAATCTATCTCCCAGATAAATTCAATAATAGTATTAATTTACTAAAATTTTGAAATATCTTAATATAACTGTAATCTATTTGTATCCCAGCACTTACACTCTATTTACCAGCAGAAAAGAAATACATGTCTGTTCCCCTCTATATCAGTCTTTTATAGCTTTACATAGAACATAGAATCACTCATTATACTCTTTTTAATTTGTTAACTTCTTGTAAAATAATCTAGTTCCATTGTCTTATTTTGTCGATTCATCTGAAAGCACTACTATTTTCCTTTCATAAAACAAAAAAGAGATGCCCATCTTACAAGACACCTCTTCCCACACTAGTATTCATTATTGGACCATTATACGTTCAACAGTCTCATCTAAGTGACACAGAAATAGACTTTCTCATATGAAAAATCAAAAGTACCTCTATTATCTACATCGCCGGCGGAATATCTCCCTCTCCATAACGATGATCTAAGTCCACGAATTTATTATATTCTTTTACAAAGGCTAGCTCTACGGTTCCTGTTGGACCATTACGCTGCTTCGCAATAATAATCTCAATAATATTCTCTTTCTCTGTCTCTTTATCATAATAATCATCACGATATAAGAAACCTACAATATCCGCATCCTGCTCAATACTTCCTGATTCACGGATATCCGACATCATTGGGCGCTTGTCCTGCCTGGACTCCACACCACGGGAGAGCTGAGATAATGCAATCAATGGCACTTCCAGCTCCCTGGCCAATGCTTTTAGCGCACGGGAAATCTCGGAAACCTCCTGCTGACGGTTTTCCTTCGAGCTGCCGCTTCCCTGGATGAGCTGCAAATAATCAATCAGAATCATCCCAAGCCCATGCTCCTGCTTCAGGCGCCGGCACTTGGAACGAATTTCATTGACACGTACGCCTGGCGTATCATCAATATAAATTCCTGCATTCGACAGGGACCCCATCGACATCGTCAGCTTACTCCAGTCATCTGCTTGCAGCTGTCCGTTTCTTAAACGCTGCGCGTCAATATTTCCTTCCGCACAAAGCATACGCTGAACGAGCTGATCCGCGCCCATCTCGAGACTGAAAATAGCTACATTTTCATCTGTTTTTACGGCAACGTTTTGCGCTACGTTTAATGCAAAGGCTGTTTTCCCTACGGAAGGACGCGCCGCAATAATAATCAAATCGTTCCGCTGAAAGCCTGATGTAATGCGGTCTAAGTCCAAGAAACCCGTTGGAACGCCTGTTACATCACCTTTTTGCTGGTGAAGCTGTTCAATATTATCATATACATCAATCAAGACATCTTTTATATTTTTGAAAGCTCCTGAATTTTTTCGTCCAGAAACCTCCAGGATACTTTTTTCTGCATCATTTAAAACATCTTCAACCTCATCTTCTTTTTCAAAAGAGGCCGTCACAATGTCTGTTGCTTTTCGAATCAAGCTGCGCAGGGTTGATTTTTCTTCTACAATTCTGCTGTAATACTCTACGTTAGCTGCAGTCGGCACACTTTCTGCCAGTTCTGTTAAGTAGGAGACACCGCCTGCTTCCTCCAGCTGTTTCCGGTCATTTAAAAACGTGGTAACTGTTACAACATCAATCGGTTCCCCGCGCTCAGACAAGGTCATCATCGCTGTAAAAATAAGCTGATGACTCGCACGGTAGAAATCTTCCGGAATCAAAATTTCCGAAGCCTGTACAAAGGCGGTCGGCTCCAAAAAAACAGCGCCTAAAACAGATTGCTCTGCTTCTAAATTATGCGGTGGTGTACGATCATTCAAAGACGCACTCATTACCTCTCCTCCGTATTCTAGTTAAGTGAAAAAAGAAATCGGCACACAATTTTTCTGCCAATTTCTTTTTCCTCTGTTTATTTCCGAATGTCATCCTATTTATTTTTCTTTTACATGAACCTTTACAGAGCCAGATACTTCCGGATGTAATTTAACGGGAACATTTGTGTAACCCAACGCACGGATTGGCTCATCTAATTCTAGCTTGCGCTTATCGATTTTATAGCCATGCTGTTTATTTAATCCTTCTGAAATCTGTTTACTGGTTATGGAACCGAATAAGCGTCCATTTTCTCCAGATTTTGCTTCCAGCTCAACCGTTAAATCAGCAAGTTTGTCTTTTAATTGAATGGCATTTTCTTTTTCTTCTATTTCTAATTGATCTTGTTTTTTCTTTTTCGCATCAAGTGCTTTCAGATTCCCGGAAGTAGCTTCTTCTGCCAGTTTATTTTTGAACAGGAAGTTACGGGCATAGCCGTCAGGAACATTTTTCACTTCGCCTTTTTTTGCTTTCCCTTTAACATCTTTTAAGAAAATAACTTTCATTCTGAATCTCTCCCTTTTTTATACTCCAGCTCATCAATAATCTCAACAAGCATTTCTTTGACTTCCTCAATGGTTTTGTCTTCTATTTGCGTTGCTGCATTGGTTAAATGTCCGCCGCCATTCATTTGTTCCATGATGACCTGTACATTGACATCCCCCAGCGACCGTGCACTGACTCCGATTCTGCCGTCTGCTCTTTCCGAAATAACAAAGGAAGCCGTGATACCTACCATAGACAGTAAGGTATCCGCTGCTTGCGCAATCAGCACAGGGTTATATGCTCTTCCGCTCGGCGCTGTCGCAATCGCAATATAGTCATTATAAATTTGTGTTCTTTCAATAATATTGCTGCGTTCGATAAATACCTCTAAGTCATCTTTGAGTAAATGCTGGACTAATACCGTGTCAGCGCCTTGTGACCTTAAATACGAAGCCGCATCAAATGTTCTTGATCCGGTACGCAGCGTAAAACTTTTCGTATCAACGATAATCCCAGCTAAAAGTGCTGTAGCTTCCAGTACTTTCAGCTTCACTCCTTTGGGCTGATACTCCAGGAGCTCCGTCACAAGCTCTGCTGTGGAGGATGCATAAGGCTCCATGTAGACAAGCGTAGGATTATCAACAAATTCCTCTGCCCGGCGATGATGGTCGATAACAATTTTATAATCGGTATAGTTCAATAAACTTTCTACTGCAACCATGCTCGGTTTGTGGGTATCCACAATGATCAATAAACTCTGCTGATCAATCATGAGATCCTCTGCTTCTTCCGGTGAGATGAATTGATCCCAAAGCTCTCCATCCTCACGAATACGGTCTATCAAGCGGGAAACACCAGTCTCCACATCATTCTCATCAAACACAATATAACCGGGTACATCATTTGTTTTAGCAATATTTAATACACCGATAGCTGCACCAATGGCATCCATATCAGGTGATTTATGCCCCATAATAATAACATTATCACTGGCACGAACCAACTCTTTTAACGCATGGGATATCACTCGTGCCCGTACACGGGTACGTTTTTCCATCGGATTGGTCTTTCCGCCGTAAAAACGTACTTTTCCATTCTCATCCTTAATAGCCACCTGATCGCCGCCCCGGCCTAAGGCTAAATCTAAGCTGGACTGGGCTACTTCACCAATCTCCGGCAGCGTCATATTTCCAGCACCGACCCCGATGCTCAATGTGACTGGATTGCTTTCAGATCCTTTCATTTCCCGGACTTCATCTAAAATAGAGAATTTAACTTTTTCCAGCTCTTCGAGAATTTCCAGATTCCCAACAGCTAAAAATCGTTCCTGTGATGTTCGTTTCAAGTAGAGTCCATAATGACTGGACCAGTTATTCAAAACAGCCGTCACCTGTGAGTTCAATTGACTCTTAGCTGTATCATCCATATTTTGAGTGATTTCTTCATAATTGTCTAAGAAGATAATAGCAAGTACGGTTTGTTCATTATAGTAACGGTCCTTCAGTTTTTGATGCTCTGTACGATCAAGGAAATAGAGCAGTTTCTCTTCCTTTTTTATCACACACAGAAAGGTGTAATCTCCAATTTCCACCCATATTTCATCTCTGTTCTCTATAATCATCGGGATTAAGTCTTCCGATAACTGATTAAGAGATTCACCAATAATGGTATCCTTGCTTGCTTTAAACTGATTCATGAATGGGTTCGACCACTCTATTTGAAAGTTATCATTGTATAGAACAATTCCAAACGGCATCTCTAATAAAGCTTCAGAACCAACTTTTTTCACTCGATGAGAAATCGTCGATATATATTCTTCCGCTTCATCCAGAAGCACTCTTTCCGTTCGAATACTATAGTAAAATGAAGCAGCGTAGACAACTGTCATTATTAAGCCAACTATCCATTGATAGTACCAAACATATAAAAGCAATAGAAATGTAAAGATATAAATCATCCATACATGCTTGCTTAATGTTGGTCTATTCTGTAAATCTGGCACGGCATTCAGCTCCTTCAAAGTCCAACAGTCTTTCTGTTTTTTTCCTGTACTTATTCTTAGACCGAACAATTATTTTATGGCTTTCGGTGCGGGAATCTCGGGTTGCTCTATAAGCCTGCTTCTTTTTTATTTTAACCGCCCTCTTAACCGGAAACCTATATCAATTATACCTAAGATTCGGATGAAATAAAGAAGAATTCCTGGAAAAAGAATCGTTGTAATAACAATCAAAATAGGAACTGCTTTGGCTATACGTTTGATATGTGCAAAGTAAAAAATAAATGAAAATCCTTGCAGCATCAAAGCAATCCCGACAATCATCAATAAATTCTGCGCTCCAAATTCCATGGTGCTTCCTTCTTCAAAACCGATAACAGATAAAATTAATGCTAACAGATAAATCCAAATAATTGCACCCGGAAATTGTAATTCACGGAATGGCGGAAAAGAAAATTTCTCTTTCTCTATCCGATTTAATAACTTATAACTGATCCATTGCGTAATAAATGCCGTAGCTAGAGCAAATACAACCATAAAGGTAGGAATTAATTGCTTCAGTAGGCTAATTTGTGTCTCTTGCAATGCGGTGATATCTTCTTCGTTCAGCGAAGGATTGACACTTTCTATCATGGATGCACTCATACTGACAGAGTCTTCCACAATGTTTTCGTATTCAGATACAATATTAACATCCAACAGTATTTGAATAAAAACAAAAGCCAAAAGCATCCCAACAATAAAGCCGAATGTTCCTTGGGCCAGTGTTTCATATGCTGTATTCCTTTTATACATGGCATAGCCGATAAAAATACCGCCTGCTGCAGCAATAAGCACACCTGGCAGTATCATCATAGACATCAGCAATGTAGATATAATCGCAACAGCCACTGTCATTATAAGACCTGCCTTCACCCCATGCCGTTTCACATAGAATATAAAAGGAACAGGCAGTACAAACATGCTGATTAAACTAAGTATCGGTAAGAAAGAAGCCACCAACAAAACCATAACAATGGCAATCATTAATGCTCCTTCGGTAACTTTTCTCGATTGGTTCATATACTGCACCTCGTTCTAACAAAATTAAATAATAGTAGAGGATGTTTTAAATTCTTCTCCTCTATAAAAAATACATCAAAATTAATCCAATTAGCTGTATCCTTTCCTGTTTAATCACATCCATTTTTATGGGTTTAAATGGCAATATGATAATTCAACACATATTCTATTATGATAACATGAATTTAGCAGAAAGGCTTGTATAGTACCTTGTTCAAAAGAGGGCGTAACGGTGGTGTTCACTATGCTCAGGGAGTATCACCGCTCTATGTATGCAATTAAATGAGGGTAAGTTACACTGAAAATGAATTTTCATATTATTTCCCGGGAAATTTGTCGAATAACGCTGTATTCTTAGCCAACTAAAAGCTAACTCCTATATAATAATAGTGTTGCCAACTAAAAGTAGATTAAATCATATCTTTTCCATTGGTTTCTGAACGGTATATATTTTCTCTTAATCCAATATGAAGCTCTTTATTTGCTCATAATTTTTAGAGGAGAAGACTTTTTCTACTTCAATATAAAGGATGATAATAATGAAATTCACAAAAATACTCAAAGAAAGTCTTTTTCTTCCACAAAAAAAAGCTATGTTTCAGATTAACCGAATCGGGATGGATCAAATTATGATTTACCTTTTCATTTTATTTATGGTGACATCCCTGCCTGAACTAATTTCCCGTTTAACAAGCTGGAGCGGTTTAGGAGGAGAAATGAATATTATCTTTCAGCTTATTTATTTCTTTATGTTTTATTACTTAATTCTATCTATTCTGCTGCTGGGCGTCATTTCATTTATCGCTTATCTCGGCAGAGGGATTGTCCGGCTGGCCAACCGGAAGCTCTATTACGGCACACTTTGGAAGTTGACTGCTTGTTCACTGACGATTCCGATGCTGATTTTTACCTTATTCTCGTTTATTTGGTCCATTCCAGATTGGTTTTTATTCATCTTTTTTATTTATCCAGTAGTTTTGCTGGTGCGGATGGTATTTTTATACCCACAGAAAAGGTTCCGTTAAATGACATTTTTCTACATATTTAAACAAATAAATTGTTGAAATTAATCTGTAAACGTTTTATAGTTTTATTATGCATTTTTTTAGTAATTTGTAAAGCGTTTGCAAAGAAAAGGGGTTTATTATGGAAGATATTTCTGTTTGGCTTACAATTGTTGGACTGCTTATTATCTTTTCAATTGTAGGTTTGCTTATCTCAAATAAAATCAGCCCTATTGTCGGAATGACGATCATTCCAATCATAGGAGCATTTATAGCCGGATTTAATTTTGAGGAACTATCTGGATTTTTAGCAGCTGGTTCTGATCAAGTAATGGGCGTTGTAATCATGTTTATTTTTGCCATTATCTATTTTGGTATTATGCAGGATAGTGGTTTATTTAATCCTTTCATACGCTTTATGATTTTAATGACAAAGGGGAACGTAATCATCGTAGCCATGGCAACCGCGGTTATCGGAATGATTGCACAACTTGACGGGGCAGGAGCATCTACCTTCCTTCTCTGTATTCCAGCGTTGCTTCCTTTATATAAAGAACTACATATGAGCCGTTATTTATTATTATTATTAGTTGCTTTAAGTGCAAGTGTTATCAATATGATTCCATGGGGCGGGCCTGCTGCACGTTCAGCAACCGTTATTGATATGGATTTGATTGACTTCTACCTGCCGCTTATTCCGATACAGGCAATTGGAGCTGTATTAATTTTAGTACTGGCTGCTTTTCTCGGAATTCGTGAGAAAAAGAAAATCAGTAAAAAAGTGGCGGCTGGTGAAATCACCTTAAGTGAAAACGTAAATATTCTTGCGATTGCTGACAATTTTACGAAAAGACAAAATGAAGAAATGGCACAGGCGAAAGAACAGCCGCGAAATTTAGCATGGAGAAACGCGGCAAACCTTGTTCTTACGGTTCTGGTATTAGGGGCCATGATGGCTAGTTTACTGGCTCCTCAATATGCATTTATGATTGGTGTAGCGATTGCCCTTCCATTGAATTACAAGGGCGTCGATAATCAAATGAACCGTGTCAAAGCCCATGCTCCTAATGCCTTAATGATGGCAGCAGTTATTTTAGCTGCCGGAGTATTCCTTGGGGTCTTGAACGAATCAGGCATGCTTGAACAAATTGCACTTGCCGGAATTGCTATCATGCCAGCATTTGTTGTTCCTATTGTACACATTATTGTTGGTATCTTCGGTGTTCCTTTAGATTTACTGACCAGTACTGACGCATATTATTTTGCATTGATGCCGATTGTGGATCAGATTGCGAGCTCCCAAGGGATTGATTCTGTATCTACCGCATACGCTATGATGATTGGTAACATCATTGGAACATTTGTAAGTCCTTTCTCTCCTGCATTATGGTTAGGAATTGGACTTGCGTCAGCTAACATGGGGAAACATATCAAATACTCTTTCTTCTGGTTATGGGGATTCAGTATCGTTCTATTAGTCATTGCTGTATTAATTGGTGTGGTTACTCTATAATATTAGATTCATAAATTCATATAAACGCTTCAAGTACAGCTACGTATTTGCCTGTACTTGAAGCGTTTTTTATGAGGAGAGGCTAGAAGAGAAATAAAAAAGACAGGCTGTAGATCCCTTTTTTATTATTATTATTTCTATGCTTGCCTGAATCGTATTTATTTTGTTATTTAATAAACTTCTACTGGATGAAATGACCCTCCCTGTCTGCCTACATGACGTGAGTATCCCCAAAAGGGCTTCTATGCCCTTTTAAAGACATAAAAAATCCCTCAAGTCCATTAAAACTTGAGGGATTTTTTAATCAGTCTGTTACGTAAGGCAATAAAGCCATTTGACGAGCACGTTTAATTGCAATAGTCAATTTACGTTGATATTTTGCAGAAGTTCCAGTTACACGACGAGGAAGAATTTTTCCACGTTCAGAAACGAAACGTCTTAGCAAATCTACATCTTTATAGTCAATGTGTGTAATTCCATTTGCTGTGAAATAACACACCTTACGACGTTTTGCGCGTCCGCGACGAGCTGCCATGTGAATACACTCCTTTTAAATTAATTTAGTGAAAATGATTTAAAACGGTAAATCATCATCTGATATGTCAATTGGTTCTCCATTGTTTTTAAATGGATCTTCCTGACTTGTATTTTGATTTTGGTTTTGATTAAATCCTTGATTTTGATTTGATGAAAATGGATTTTGCTGATATTGGTTCTGATTATTTTGGTTGTTCTGGTATCCATCCGATTGAAACTGTCCGCCCCCTTGGGAACCTTTCGTCTCTAAGAATTGAACACTATCTGCAACAATCTCTGTTACATAAACCCGTTTGCCATCCTGGCCTTCAAAATTACGTGTCTGTACACGGCCATCTACACCAATCAAACTTCCTTTTTTCATATAATTCGCCAGGTTCTCCGCAGGTCTGCGCCAAACGACACAGTTAATAAAATCTGCTTCGCGATCTCCCTGTTGATTTGAAAAAGGTCTGTTCACAGCAATATTAAAATTAGCTACTGCCACACCGCTTGGTGTATAGCGTAAATCAGGATCCCTCGTTAATCTGCCAACTAATACGACACGATTTAACATCAGAACCACTCCTTATTATTTTTCATCTCGAATTGCCATATGGCGAATAATATCATCGTTGAATTTCGCTAGGCGGTCAAATTCATTTACTGCATTTTCATCACCTTGGAAATTGATAACAACATAATAGCCATCACGATAGTCATTGATTTCATATGCAAGACGTTTCTTGCCTTTTTCATCAACTTTTTCGATTTCCGCACCGTTATCAGTAAGGATTTTGTTAAAACGCTCGATTAAAGCAGTTTGTGCTTCCTCCTCGATATCTGGGCGGATGATGTACATAATTTCGTATTTTCTCATCCGTTACACCTCCTTTTGGTCTTAGCGGCTCTGTTCTCTGCAACTCCGTATGAATCACAGATATAAGAGCAAGGAATAATTTTTTAATTACTCACATTTGGACATTATACCAAATAAATTATGTTATGACAAGCCTTCGAGAGAACCTGATTACGTTTATTTTTAAATATTTACTGTTATCCAGCTTATAATTAGAAAATACACTTACACATTAAATCGGAAATGAATAACGTCACCGTCTTGAACAATATATTCTTTTCCTTCCAGTCTCACTTGACCTCTTTCTCTTGCTGTCGCCATATTGCCTGCATCTACTAAAGCATCATAAGATACGGTCTCTGCACGAATAAATCCTCGTTCAAAATCAGTATGGATAATCCCTGCAGCCTGAGGTGCTTTGATACCCTGACGGAAAGTCCAGGCTCGCACTTCTTGTTCACCGGCTGTAAAATATGTAGCCAGTCCAAGTAAATTATAAGATGCTTTAATTAATTGATCCAAACCAGATTCAGAAATACCTAAATCCTCCAGGAATTCTTCTTTCTCTTCCGGTTCTAATTCAGCTATTTCTTCCTCAATACGTGCGCAGACCACAATTACTTCTGCATTCTCATTGGCTGCATATTCTTTTACTCTTTGAACATTTTCATTTGAATCAGAGTCTGCTACCTCTTCTTCGCTTACATTGGCCACATATAAGGTAGGTTTACTCGTTAACAGATGCAGTCCTTTAACTATTTTCTCCTGCTCCTCTGTAAACTCTAAAGCACGTACCGGCTGATCGTTCTCTAAGCCTTCTTTTACTTTGTTTAAAATCTCATACTCTGCCAATGCTTCTTTATCCTTTTGACGCGCCAGTTTTTCTACACGCTGAAATCGTTTATTGACCGATTCCAAGTCTGCTAAAATCAACTCCAGATTAATGATTTCAATATCATCAATTGGATCGACCTTTCCGGAAACATGTGTAATATTCTCATCTTCAAAGCAGCGTACAACCTGACAAATCGCATCTACCTGTCTGATATGAGATAAAAATTGGTTTCCTAGTCCTTCCCCCTTGCTTGCACCCTTCACAATTCCGGCAATATCCGTGAATTCAAATGCAGTCGGGACTGTTTTCTTTGGTTTTACAAGCTCTGTTAATTTATTTAAACGTTCGTCTGGAACCTCCACAATCCCTACATTCGGATCAATTGTAGCAAATGGGTAGTTTGCTGCTTCCGCTCCTGCCTGCGTGATTGCATTAAATAAGGTAGATTTTCCTACATTTGGAAGGCCGACAATTCCTGCTGTTAATGCCATATTACTTTTTCCAACTCCTTAAGGACTTAATTCGTTCATGAACATTTTCGTAACTCCAATTATAGATAGTCCGCTGCAAAAAGACAAGCATGAGAAAACTCAAAACAGGGCCATTGTCTGACCCCATTTTGAGTTTTCTTCTAAGGAATTTTTTATTTTTGTCTTGTCTTTTCATCAGTAAGATCATTTTTTACTATTCTTCGTGTTTTTCTAGAACTTTTTTCATCTTCTTCGTAAAATCTCTTCTCGGGATAAGCACACTATGCCCGCAGCCAAGACATTTAATCCGGATATCCATCCCCATCCGGATAATTTGCCATCGGTTCTCTCCGCATGGATGCGGCTTTTTCATTTGGACAACGTCACGCAAATCAAATTTTTTATCCATAACTCCTGCTCCTTTTTTGAAATAATGCTGTCTGGCTCCAAGAACCTTTTTAACGGAAACGCAGCGCTTTTCTTACATTACATTATAGCAAATTTAAAGGAGGATTATCCTCGATTTTGCCGACGTTCTTGACGTTCCTGTGTTAATTGATCCATTTCCTGCTCGGAATAAGCAACAATACGAGGAGAAGGAATTTTAACCCCGGATTTATATAGCTTGTCCTGAACCTCTTTACGGATATTCCGTTCTCCCGCCCATTGGAAGACCGGCTCTGTTTCTGCAATAATACGAACAACGAAATGAGAAACATCCAGATTTTGAACACCGATAATCTCTGGGACACCTAAAATAAAATCATATTTTTCCGGCAGTGTTTCTGCTACTTCATGAATAATTTGTTCTACATGTGCGATATCACTTTCATACGGCACATTTACATCGACAACAGAAAGACCATTTCGAGATGAATAATTGATTACCTGATCAATATTTCCGTTAGGGACAATGTTCAGTTCTCCTGTCCAGGAAACAATTTTTGTCGTGCGTAGTCCAATTTCTTCCACTGTTCCTTCTATTCCAGCAGCTAACACATAATCACCTACTGAAAATTGATCTTCAAAAATAATAAAGAAGCCAGTAATGATATCACGCACAAGGTTCTGTGCCCCAAAACCGATTGCCAGACCTGCAACACCAGCGCCGGCTAACAATGGTCCAATTTCAAAGTTAAAGACTTCCAATATCATAACAAGTGCCATAAAATAAACAACATATGCAACGACACTCTTAATCAATTTCTTCAGTGTATCTTCCCGGCGTTTCGGAATCTTTATTGGCCCATGCTGCCTTTGTACAAATAATTTATCTACTATTTTCCGCACGATACGGACAACCAGCCAAGAAATAAGAAGAATTAAAGCAATCCGGATGGCCCCTCCTAAAATGGTTAACCACAATTCAGGATTGCTGAAATAATCCCATAACCTGTCAAATTGATGACTTATAAAATTCAAGTTCATGCGTATATAACTCCTTTCACTTTCTCAATAAAACAGTTCTTCTATTATTGGATGTTAAAAAATACTACCATAATGTTTTTCCCATCTGCAAAAATATAAACATATATATCTTATATTTTGCAAGTTTTTTATTTATAAATTGAGATGACATCGGGATTATACTATTCTCTGACACCTTCATTTTTTTAACAGTCCTTTATTTAGAAGTTATATACATGTTATTCATCAATGAAGTATTATTTTGTTTTTTTCCATAACGGATAGGTTAACAGTCTGGCTAAAATATATAAATTTAGAATACCGTATAGCGGATAGAGGAAATTCACCAAATTAGCAAAACCAAATCCTGTTAATGGAAGCATAAGCAATACCGAAATAAGTACAATCAGGTACATTGGCTTTTCTTCTCTTAAAAATGACTGCACCCTGGTTGCGATACCCAGCATCCCTGCAGCGGCGGTTGTAAAGATTGCCAGCCAAAGAAGGATAGACATAAATAGAATCATCCCTAATGGAAATTCTTTTAAAATAGCGAATAAGGGAATCTCATAAAGAATAATTTCATCCGCGATTTGAATCAAGCTACTATTGTAAATATACGAAACAATTCCTAAGCATACCCCTGTCCCAATACAGCAAATAATAATTTCTCCTCTTCCCTTCACCTTATTTCCAATCGCTCCTAAAATTGCAATCAGCGGAAGAATATTTAATGCTGTAAAGGGAAAGGCGGAAAACCAATTTCGCTGCTCGTGCCAATATGCAAACAGCTGTAAATTTTGATTGGAAACATACATTGCTAACACATACAAAAGCCCGCCAATCAAAATAGGCAATATAAGTTCATTAAAAGTCAATAACCCGTTTATTCCCTTAATAAATAACAATACAAGTACAATTCCAGTAATTCCGATGCCGACCGGGTATGGTAAATGAAATACCTGTCCCGTTGCCCCGCTTCCCGCGATCATAATCATCGTCGTGGTGAACAGATACAGAAGGATTAATCCGTCAAATGCCTTCGTCAGCTTTTTTCCAGCAATTATTTCTAAAACAGGTAAATAATTTTCACTTTTCATTTGGTAGCTGATTGCCATAATCACATAACAGCAGAATGAAAATAGAAAAGAAAATAACACAATAGCCAGTCCGCTTTCATGCCCAAAAAATTGCCACAGTTCTCTTCCTGATACATATCCGGCACCAATCGTTGCACCAAGGATTAATGCCGTCCATTGCAGGCCTCTTCTCCACATGGTATTTCCTCCAATTCATACGTATAGTTCTTCGTAAATTACCGTATACTGTAACAATATGATTTTGGAGGAACTGCTATGAATCTAAAAACAAGCTTACGCATACAATCAAACCATTTTAGAGCAAATTATCAAGAACCCGACATAGCCAAAACATTATCTAATCAAATCATGCCCTGGTTTCCTTTGAAAGCTGTTGATTATATCGCTGTCTTCATTGGTACTGATCGTTCTACAGGAGACGCATTAGGCCCGCTCGCTGGTATGTATTTCGAGGAAATGCGTCCCAGAAATTTACATGTTTATGGAACGATTCATGAGCCGGTTCATGCGGTTAACCTGAAAGAATCCCTCTTAAGCATTTATAAAAATCACGAGAAACCTTATCTGATTGCCATTGATGCATGCCTGGGCAAAAGCAGCTCTGTTGGAAGTATAATTGCTGAAAACAAGCCTTTAAAGCCTGGTCTTGCATTAAACAAACAGCTCCCTCAGGTTGGCAATATGAACATTACAGGGGTTGTCAATGTCAGCGGATTTATGGAACAAACCGTTTTACAAAATACCCGCCTGTCACTCGTCATGGATATGGCTTTAGAAGTAGCAGGCATACTCAAACAGGTGGACAGACAATTAACTTATTCCCGGCATATAAATACAGTTAAAAATATGATTTAAGCATAAAAAAACGGGCTCTCTCTGCCCGATTTTTTTCGTTCTAGAATAAAGTAAAAAGATAGTAAACAAGGACTACTGTCAAAATACTTGGCAGTAAATTCCCGATGCGAATCTTGGTGATATTTAATAAATTGAAGCCAATTGCCAGGATAAGCAGACCGCCGACTGCAGTCAACTCGACAATTAATCCATCTAAAAAAGCGGCCGACACCCACTTGTCAATTTGGGTTGCCAAAAGCGTTATCGTTCCCTGATAAAGCACAACGGGAATGGCTGATAAGATCACACCAATGCCTAAGGTAGTCGTTAACACAAGTGCTGTAAATCCATCAATGATTCCTTTGGTAATCAAAATACCATGATCTCCGCGAATGCCGCTGTCTAAAGCACCGATAATCGCCATTGCTCCAACACAGAAGATAAGAGAAGCTGTTACAAACCCTTGCGAGATGCTTGTATCATTCTCATTCGCGGCAAAACGATAGCCAATCCACTTTCCAAAACGATTTAAGCCTTCTTCAATCTTTAACCCTTCTCCAATGATTGCTCCAGATAATAAACTTAATAAGACCACAATAATCTGTTCCGTCTGTAATGCCATCTGCAGACCAATTAAAACAATAGCCAGTCCTATCCCGTTCATCACCGTCTCTTTAAACCGTTCCGGAATTTTTGTAAAAAATAAACCGATGATGCTTCCAATAATAATAAATGCGAAATTAATAATTGTTCCGAATAAAGCCACTACCTGCCTCCTATTTTTATGAGTTTTTTAATGAGACAAATAAACCTTCTCATATGGCTGTAAAACCACAATAGATAATGTTTTACAGGGCCCCTCTTATGTAGATAATGTTCCACGTGAAACATTCTTCCTAAAAGCACTATATGTATTGACTTAAAGGGGTATCATCATAATCTAGCTATGTTTTATCTTTTAAAATATATAATAAAAAGGGATGTATTCTTTCTTCATTCCCGCTAGATTAAATGTTCTCTTTTCAGCTATTCATTTCAAACAAAGAGTTAAAAAGCATTATAATCAAATTTTGTTTCATTTGCAATCCCTTTTCTTCCGCTAATAAGTTGATAAGGTACCATATTTAGATACATTTGAGAATTGATTAAGTGTACTTACAGGTACCTGACTCATTTTACAGATTTCTAAATCGACGTCCCATGTTATCCAGCAAATAGAAAAAGGAATTCCATATCCTCTTTCAGATACGAAATTCCTTTACAAAAAACTTTTACGCCTCTTCCCTGACTTCTGCCGGCCGGACCCATCTCGAGATCAGACCATGCTTTGGCGAGAGCAGGAAGGTTATAAAAAAGATACAGCCTGTCATAAGCGCCATGGATCCGGAAATAGATGTATTCAGCCACGTAGCTACCCAATATCCTGCAACAGCAGATATGATGCCAAATCCACCGCTTAAAAACAGCATCAAGATTAATTTATCTGTCCATAAGTAAGCAGCTGCTGCTGGAGTAATGAGCATCGCAACCACAAGGATGGCACCGACTGCATCAAAAGAAGCAACGGTGGTTACCGACACAAGTGTCATAAATAAGTAGTGAAAGAAAATCACTGGTATACCTATGCTTGCTGCCAGCGCCGGGTCAAAAGAAGTAATTTTCCATTCCTTATAAAAGGCAATAATAAAGAAAATCAAAACTATTAACACAAGCGCAAGGATTGCAGTAGCTTTAGGTACTGATCCGATCAACGGAATATCCATCGTTGTGAATGGAACAAACGTAATTTCTCCCATCAATGCGTGCTGCACATCTAAATGCACATTCCCCACCGAGGTGGAAATCAAAATAACGCCAATGGCAAACAAGGTTGTAAATACAATTCCCAAGGAGGCGTCGTGCTGTACCTTCAAGTTATTAAGGGACTGCACAAGGAATGCAGTAAGAATGCCGGCAAAAATACCGCCTACAAGCATTGCGGTTCCTGATAACTGCTGTGTTACCATATAAGCTAATACAATCCCAAGCAGCACCGTATGGCTAATTGCATCTGCCATCATCGCCTGTTTTTTCAGAATGAGATATACACCGATTAAGCCGCAGGAAAGACCCACAAGAGATGCTGTTAAAATAATCCACATCGTATAAGTCATTGTGATCCTCCTTTTTCAGCTGCTAATGGATGCTTTTTTTGAGATGCCCGCTGCTGCATTTTAAATTGGATGAAATTGATAATAATCCCTTTTTCCTTTCCAAACAATAAGGAAATGATAAAAACAGCGGAGGAAGTGAGGACGATAAAGGGTCCCGTCGGCAATCCGCTTCCTGTGGAGCTTACCCATGTACCAAACGCACCAGCTAAGCCCCCTATTGCAGAAGAAAGTAAAATCATCATTTTAAAGGAATGCGTCCAATATCTCGCACTCACAGCCGGGATAATCAGCATCGCAGCCATTAAAATAACACCAACCGCCTGGATGCCAATAACAATGGTTGTTACCAGCACGATAGTATACAGCACGTTCATGCCGCGTATGGACATTCCGACACCTTTAGCAAAGTTAGCATCGAATAAAAATAATTTCCATTCCTTGAAAGCAAGGAATATAATCAAAATAACAATCGATGCCAGTGCAATCATTGTGATGACATCGGAACGAACCATTGCCGCTGCCTGCCCGTAGATAAAGTTATTTAATCCGCTCTGATTCCCGCCGGGAGAACGGTTGGCAATCGCCAAAAGCATGATACCCACTCCGTAAAAGACGGATAACGTCATTCCCATAGCAGTGTCTTCCGTAATTCTTGTCGCGCTCGAAAACCATTGAATAAAAAAGGCTCCTAAAAGCGCACTGAGTGCTGCACCGATAACAAGTAATAATAAATTTTTTTCCTGGATGATCAAGAAAGCTACTACAACACCGGGTAATGCTGCGTGGGACAAGGCGTCACTCATCAGATTTTGTCTTTTCCAATAAGCTAAGCATCCGATTCCCCCTGCAGCGATACCCAAAATCATGGTACTTGCCATCACCCATAGCGTATTAATGTGAAGAAAATTGGATAACATATTGATCTCCCTTTCCAACCCATTGCATATCTCCACCATACGTTGTCGCTATATTATCCGTTGTGAACACTTCTTCAGTTTTCCCATGAGCATATACGGTTTTATTTAAAAATAAGACATGGTCAAAATATTCTGGGACGGTTTGCAGATCATGATGGACAACCAACACGGTCTTGCCATTGCTCTTTAATTCTTTCAAAATAGTCATAATCGCTTTTTCCGTAGACGCATCTACTCCTGCCAAAGGTTCATCCATAAAGTATAGCTCAGCATCCTGAGCGAGTGCACGTGCTAAGAATACACGCTGCTGCTGCCCTCCTGATAACTGACTGATTTGACGATGTGCATAAGCTTCCATACCCATTTTCTTCAAGGCATTCATTGCTTTTTCTTTATCTTTTTTAGAAGGAAGACGAAACCAGCCAATCTTTCCATACAGTCCCATGGTTACTACATCCAATGCATCCGTTGGAAAATCCCAGTCAACCGATCCGCGTTGAGGGACATAACCAATTTTCTTCTTTGCAGTTTTAAAAGGACTGCCCCAAAATCTGACATTTCCTGTCAGCTTGGGGTGAAGTCCTAACATGGTCTTGATTAATGTCGATTTACCGGCACCGTTAGGACCGACAATCGCTGTAATCGTTCCTTCTTTCACTTCAAAACTTACATCATTCAATACTTTATTTTTTTGGTAAGAAGCTGATAAATCATCTACGCGTATTACAGATGATGTCACCTTACTCATCTCCTCCAGATAATGCTTCATAGATTGTATTTATATTATGCTTATACATTCCAATGTATGTGCCTTCGTCTGTTCCTTCTTCGCCCATTGCATCAGAATATAGTTCTCCGCCGATTTCTACTTCCATCCCATTATTGGAAGCTCCTTCAATAACTGCATTAATCGTGTCCTGATTCACGCTGCTTTCTACAAATATGGCTGGAACTTCATGTTCTTCAATAATAGAAATGGTATTATTCACATCAGAAACACCGGCTTCACTTTCTGTACTGATCCCCTGCAGACCAACTACTTCCATATCGTGCAGCTGACCAAAATAATTAAATGCATCATGTGCCGTTACAAGCACGCGCTGCGCTTCAGGGATATCTTGTAATTTTGCTGCTTCTTCATCTAATTCTTCTAGCTGTGCAAAATATTCCTGTTTTCCCTCTTCCAGTTCATCTGCATGCTCAGGAGCATACTCTTTTAATTCTTCTACCGCAGCATCTAATGCGTCCTGCCACAGATTATAATCAAACCATATGTGTGGGTCTGGAGCTCCCGGCTCTTCTTCATCTTCTAAAAGAACATCCTCAGGCAATGTTTCCCCAATTGCTAACACTGGTTTTTCGGAGCTGATTGATTCTAATGGTTCTTCCATATTCGCTTCTAAATGTAATCCAGAATAAAAGACGACATCTGCTTCTGATAACGTAGCTATATCCCCTTGTGTTGGATCATATAAATGCGGATCTACAGAAGGCCCCATTAACGTCTCTACATTTACTAGATCCCCGCCAATCTGGGATATCGGCTCCCCGATTTGCGCAATTGTTGTGACAATTTCAATTGGCTTGTCACCTGATGCGCCTCCGCTTCCGTTTTCTTCCTCACTGTCTAAGCCGCAAGCTGCTAAAACGAATACTCCCGTTAGTATAGCAAAGCCCAGTATTTTCTTCCAAGCTTTCTTCATCTTTCTTCCTCCCTCGTTTTTTGCATAAGGCAAACTTTATTATCTAATCCCTACTTTATGCATTGTATTTCGTTTTGTCAAGTAAATTTTATCTAGTCTACTATTTTTCCATCGGGAAACATTTAATACATTAAATTCCATTAAACGTTTATATAGTTAATTTGAAAGACATTTTCAGAATAATTAAGCTATCTAAATACATATTTTTTCATGTGAAAAATTTTTTAACTTATATTCGTTCATCCATATATGCAAACAGTAAATCGAATTTACAGTCTCTGCAATTACATTTTGAGCAGAATACGTAAATATTGAGGCTTAGCTTATTAGGCTAAAGCTAACTTTCCTAAGCATCAGAAATTTTATTTACTATATATTCCCAGCATATAAAATAAAACAGTTTTATTTTTTGTCAAAATGACTTCTTTCATTCCATCTACACCTAGCTTGTTTACGACGATTAAGAAAAACCAAGAATACCGCTTGATCTTTAAAACACGAGTATTCTTGCCAAAGAGATGTCCACTGCGACGGGTTTCGATGGGACGAGTAATCGCAGTCCCAGTGTGAAGACCCCGCAGAAAAAAAAGCGGAGTGTATTTCTGGAGTCTAAGATTACTCACCCCATGAAATCCGTTGGAGCGGGTATCCTCAACATTTTATACTTTCTTACTTTTTAACAAAAAAAAACAGCCGATATACTGCTATTTGCAGTATATCGGCTGTTTCCTATTTTTCCAGATATTCCAGAATGCGATTTAAATCATCGTCATTGTAAAATTCAATTTCAATTTTACCTTTTTTCTTTCCTTTATGAATATGAACAGCTGTGCCAAGCGTATCACGAAGCACCGTTTCTCTTTCCTGGATAAATACATCCTTTTTCGGCTTCTTCTTCTGTTGTTTCACTTGTTTTTCGTTCATAGCGATAATAAGCTTTTCTGCCTGCCGCACATTTAACTTCTCATTGCGTATTTTATTGGCTACAGCAAGCATCGCTTCCTGTTCTTTTAACCCAAGTAATGCCCGTCCATGTCCCATGGACAACTCACCATTATTAATATGAGCAATTACTTCCTCGGGCAAGGATAATAAACGAATCATATTCGCAATATGGGAACGGCTTTTCCCTAATCTTTCAGCCAGGACGTGCTGCGTAATATTCAGCCTGTCTACTAAATTAGCGTAGGCTTGTGCTTCTTCAATTGGAGTCAGGTTCTCACGTTGCAAGTTTTCTAGTAACGCAATTTCCATCATGCGTTCATCTGTCAATTCACGGACAATAGCAGGAATTGTCTCTAGTCCAGCTTCTTTTGCTGCCCGGCATCTTCTTTCCCCGACAACAATTTCAAAACCTTTAAGACTTTTCCGTACAATAATCGGCTGAATAACACCGTACTCTTTAATCGAGTCTTTTAGCTCTTCAATAGAATCTGCCTGAAAGCTCTTCCTTGGCTGATAAGGATTGGGACGACAATGAGATAATTCAATTTCCTGCACATTATCTTTACTGTCTTTTTCAGCTTCTGGAAACAACGCGTTAATTCCTTTACCTAACCCTCTCTGCATTTGTCATCACTTCCTTCGCTAAATCAAGATATACCTCTGCACCACGAGATTTGGAATCATAAGAAATAATTGGCTGGCCATGACTCGGTGCTTCCCCTAAACGAACATTTCTTGGAATAATGGTTTCAAATACTTTATCTTGGAAATACTTCTTCACTTCTTCAATCACTTGAAGACCGAGATTAGTACGTGCATCCAGCATCGTTAAAAGAACCCCTTCTATCATTAATTCTGTATTCAAATGCTTTTGCACTAATCGTATTGTATTTAATAACTGGCTCAAGCCTTCCAATGCATAATACTCACATTGTACTGGAATCATAACAGTATCGGATGCGGTTAATGCATTAATTGTCAGTAATCCCAATGATGGCGGACAATCAATAATAATATAATCATACTGGTCTTTTATCTCGCTTAATGCCGTTTTCAGTCGAATTTCTCTTGAAATAATGGGAACAAGTTCAATTTCTGATCCTGCCAGTTGAATCGTTGCAGGAATAATATCTAAGTTCTCTAAATTCGAGGGAACAATGACATCTGCTGCTGGTGTATCTTCTACTAATACATTGTAGATACATTGACTGACATCTGCTTTATTCACGCCTACCCCGCTTGTTGCATTTCCTTGGGGGTCTGTGTCCACGAGTAATACCTTATTCCCCAATGAAGCTAAGCAAGCACTGACATTCACAGATGAGGTTGTCTTTCCAACGCCTCCTTTTTGATTTGCGATGGATATAATTTTTCCCATGTTGACACCTACCTTAGTTGGAGGTTGTTCAAATTTTTCCTGATAAAATGAAATTTCATTCTTTTCATCAAAAAAAATTGAGCAATCACTTCTCTATTCACTATCATAGCATTTATTTTAAATTTACGATGCTTTCTAGCATTTTTTAATTTAATTTTAATATAGAACAATCCAAAATACTACCCGAGCAAATGTATCATGTATGTTCAAAACAAAATACCCATCTAATCTTAAGATGGGCAAAGAAAAGCCGGTATGCTAATTCATTCTGCTGCTATTTTTGCTTAGGTATTTTAATGGTTATCTGATAATAATCATCGAGTTCTTGTTCATCTGATTCCACATCAACACCCGTATCTGACACCATATTAAGGGACTGTCGGATTGTATTCATTGCAATCCGGACATCTTTATTAATACCTTTGAATTTTGGTTTTGGCTTCTTTTTTTCCTCTTTTGGCTCATTGATTTTAGAGATTCGCTCTTCTGTTTGCTTCACATTCAATTCTTTCTCAAGAATTTCTTTTAACAAGAAAAGCTGCTGTTCTTCGTCCTTTAACTTAATTAAAGCACGTGCATGTCTTTCTGTAATTAATTTTTCCAATAAAGCATCCTGCACTTCTTTCGGAAGCTTTAATAATCGCAGTTTATTAGCGATTGTAGACTGGTTTTTACCAAGACGCTGCGCTAATGCTTCCTGCGTCAAATCATGCAGCTCAAGCAGTTTATTGTATGCTATAGCTTCTTCTATTACTGTCAGTTCTTCCCGTTGCAGATTTTCAATAAGTGCAACAGAAGCTGTTTCCGTATCACTCATTTCACGAATAATTGCGGATACTTGTTTCCAGCCTAAATGCTGAACTGCTCTCCATCTTCTTTCCCCTGCAATTAACTCAAAGGAATCTTCATCTAGTTTACGAACGACAATTGGCTGAATCATTCCATGTGTGTGTATGGTTTGTGCTAATTCTTTTATCTTTTCTTCCTGAAAAATCGTTCGTGGCTGGTAGCGATTGGCCTGAATTTTATCGATATCGATTTGAATCACTTCATCTGAAGAATAGGAAACCTTCTCCGTATCAATTGGATCCTTATCGCTTTTTCCAAATATCCGATTAAAAGGACTCACCACTTGCTGACACCACCTTCTAAAATTAACAAACTATTCATTATCAAATCTATTAAAAATAAAAGCCCGAAGCTGTACGAGCTTTCACAGAACGGGACTTAGATTTAATTCGGGGCTGTAATCAACCGCCCCATCGAAGAGATTTCGTGATTACGCGTCCCACCGAAAACATTTGAGGTAACTTTTGCATCTCTTGTCACGCCAAAACGGACAATTTTTTAGCAGAAGTTCCTTTTTCATATGTTAACATTCCTAATTTACTTCTTAATTAAAAGATAATGTTTCACGTGAAACATTATTAATCTTTCCAAATTACTTCGTGAATTCATCTACTATTATATAGATGGTTTATTCACCTGTACAACATTCATATAATAGCATCTATCCTTTTATAAATACAACAACGAACAGTCCATATGTACAGTTTCTATTTTACCATACCTACTGCTGAAAAAATATAAAATGAATTTAAATAATCGAAAGCGTATCTTTTTGTGAGTTTGTGAATCTTTTTTTAGATTAAAAAGTAGCTATTCAATTGGTTCTTTATTTGGCACTCCTGCTTTTCTAGGATATTTTTTTGGTGTCTTCCGTTTCTTTGCGATTTTAACAATAGAGCGTTCTCCTGCATCAGGGGAAAGTGTGAACGTATCAATCGATTCTACTTCTCCCCCAAGCAATTCAATCGCTGCTTTTCCTGTTTCCAGCTCTTCTTTTGCTTGGGATCCTTTCATCGCAACAAAATAGCCGCCTTTTTTCACAAATGGAAGACATAATTCACTCAACACCGACATTCTGGCTACTGCTCTTGCCGTTACTAAATCATATTGTTCGCGGAATGTATCATTTTTCCCTGCATTTTCAGCACGGTCGTGATAAAAAGCAACGTCAGTCAATTCCAGTGTATTGGCTAAATGATTTAAAAATGTAATTCGTTTTTTCAATGAATCAATAATAGTTACCTTTAAGTGTGGAAAGCATATCTTCAGTGGAATACTTGGAAAGCCCGCACCTGCGCCAATATCACAAATAGACAGCTCCTGCGTCATATCTGTATGAAAAGCGGCAGTAATACAGTCATAAAAATGCTTTTCATATACTTCTTCTTCCTCTGTAATTGCTGTTAAATTTATTTTTTCATTCCATTCGACAAGCTCCTGAAAATAAAGATGAAATGCTTGTTGCTGTGATTCATTTAATGTTATTCCTTTTTCTCCCAATGCTTGGACAAATTGTTCTGGCTTCATTATAGTCTCCTTTTCTTTCATTCGTATTTGGTCATCTGATTGTTAAAAATAAATTCGATATCAAGCATCATTTATCTTTATATATAAGTTGAAATAAAGATTTCAACTTATATCAATCACTCGAGAGTCTTATGTATTCTTTTTTTTATTCATCCAGGGGTGACTCCCCTCCCCTGCTGCATCAATATTATCGATACATCAAAATAGAAAGCGCTGTATATTATTTAGAAAAATAGCGACGTATGGATAACGCCGCTATTTTCTTATTTTAATTTGCAATTCGGGCAATATTTCCTTGTTCAATATAAACGAGCAAAATAGAGATATCTGCCGGGTTTACTCCGGAAATTCTGGATGCTTGACCAACAGAAAGCGGTCGTACCTTTTTTAATTTTTCAATCGCTTCTGTAGCAATACCATTGATTGCATTATAATCGATATCTGCTGGTATTTTCTTGTCTTCCATTTTCAGCATTCTCGCTACTTGCTCTTTTGCTTTTTTAATATAGCCTTCATATTTAATTTGAATCGCTACCTGTTCTTTTACATCATCACTGATATTCTCGTCAATTTCAATCATTTGCTCGACATATTCATACGTTAATTCGGGACGTTTTAATAAATCATATGCTTTAACTGCTTCTTTCATCGGTGCAGCACCAGCGGATTTCATCACGTTTTGTATTTCTTCCGTTGGCTTGACCACGATTTTATTTAAACGTTTCTTTTCTGCTTCCACCTGCTCTTTCTTCGCTGTGAAAGCAGCATATCTTTCCTCAGAAATTAACCCGTAGTCGTAGCCAATATCGGTAAGACGTAAATCTGCATTATCATGACGAAGCAATAAGCGGTATTCTGCACGTGATGTCAGTAAGCGATAAGGTTCATTTGTTCCTTTCGTTACGAGATCATCAATCATTACGCCGATATACGCTTGGGAACGATCTAAGATAATCGGTTCTTTACCAGTTACTTTTGCTGCTGCGTTCATACCGGCCATTAAGCCTTGACCAGCTGCTTCTTCATAACCTGAAGTTCCGTTAATTTGACCGGCAGTGAATAATCCAGGCAAACGTTTGGTTTCCAATGTCGGCCACAGCTGTGTCGGAACTACCGCATCATATTCAATCGCATAGCCGGCACGCATAATTTCTGCATTTTCCAGACCTGGAACAGATTTTACCATTTCATGCTGCACAGACTCCGGCAAAGAAGTTGATAGCCCTTGTACATAAACCTCTTCTGTATTTCTTCCTTCTGGTTCTAAGAAAATTTGATGTCGGGGCTTATCATTAAAACGAACGATTTTATCCTCAATTGACGGACAATATCTTGGCCCGGTTCCCCGCTTCATACCAGAATACATGGCTGATAACGTCAAATTTTCATTAATTACTTCATGTGTGAATTCATTCGTATACGTTAACCAGCAAGGAATTTGATCTTCAATCACTTCCGTTGTTTCATAAGAGAAGCTTTTCGGATTCTCGTCTCCAGGCTGAATTTCTGTTTGTGAATAATCAATTGTATGGCTGTTTACACGTGGAGGTGTGCCTGTTTTAAAACGTGTTAAGTTAAAACCTAATTCCTCCAGGTTTTCTGATAACTTAATGGATACACGCTGATTATTTGGGCCACTTTCATATTCTAAATCGCCCATCAGCACTTTCCCGCGCATAAATGTTCCGGTAGTCACAATAACCGATTCAGCATAATAAGCTGCTTTTGTTTCTGTAATAACTCCCTTACAAATGCCGTCCTCTACGATAAGCGAGTTTACCATCCCTTGGCGGACCGTTAAGTTCTCTTCATTTTCAACCAGATTCTTCACTTCCTGCATATATACTGGTTTATCAGCCTGTGCACGTAATGCTTGTACAGCCGGCCCCTTTCCAGTATTCAGCATCCGCATTTGGATATAGCTTTTATCAATGATTTTCCCCATAATTCCGCCAAGTGCATCAATTTCCCGTACGACAATACCTTTGGCAGGACCGCCAATAGATGGGTTACAGGGCATAAATGCAATCATATCTAAGTTCAATGTCAGCATTAATGTTTTTGCCCCCATACGGGCAGAAGCATGTGCTGCTTCTATTCCAGCATGACCGGCTCCAACAACAATGACATCATAATTTCCTGCGTTATAAGTCATTTTTTTCTTCCTTTCCTTTATATAAACATATCCATTATTTTCCTAAGCAGAACTGAGAGAATAACTGATCAATCAAGCTGTCACTTGCTGTATCGCCAATAATTTCCCCCATAAACTCCCATGAACGTGTCACATCAATTTGCACAATATCCATTGGCATGCCAAGCTCAATCGCCTCGCGAGCATCATCCAATGCCTGTTTTGCCTGTTTTAACAGCTGGATATGACGCACATTGGATACATACGTTAAATCTCCTGTATCTACTTCACCAGAAAAGAAGGTATTGGCAATTGCCTGCTCCAGCTGATCAATACCCTGCTCTTCAATTAAGGAAGTTGTCACGACAGGCTTCCCTTCTGCAAATTTCCGTACTTCTTCTAAATCTAACTTCTGCTCTAAGTCTGTCTTATTGATGATGACAATATACTCTAAACCTTGCACAGCTTCAAATAATTTTTTATCTTCCTCGCTCAAAGCTTCGTTATAATTTAATACAAATAAAATTAAATCAGATTCCTTCAATACCTGTCTGGAACGATCCACACCGATACGCTCTACTATATCCTCTGTTTCCCGGATTCCAGCTGTATCTACTAAACGTAAAGGCACTCCGCGGACATTCACGTATTCTTCAATAATATCACGCGTTGTCCCTGGAACTTCTGTAACAATGGCTTTATTTTCCTGCACCAAGGTATTCATTAAGGAAGACTTGCCGACATTTGGACGTCCAATAATAGCCGTTGCTAAGCCCTCACGCAAAATTTTACCTTGCGATGCAACTTCCAGCAGCTTCTCTATTTCTTCTCCCACCTCTTTGGTCTTTTCCTCCATCAAGGTGTGCGACATTTCCTCAACATCATCATACTCTGGATAATCGATATTTACCTCTACATGGGCAACGGTTTCCAGTAATTCTTGCCTTAACGTCTGAATAAGCTTCGACAGACGTCCATCCATTTGTTTTAATGCCACATTCATTGCTTTATCTGTCTTTGCACGGATCAAATCCATTACTGCTTCCGCTTGTGATAAATCAATGCGGCCATTTAAAAAGGCACGTTTAGTGAACTCGCCCGGCTCAGCCAGACGTGCTCCTTTTGCGAGCATAATCTCTAACACACGATTCACGGAAACCAATCCGCCATGACAGTTGATTTCAACAATATCTTCACGGGTGAAGGTTTTCGGAGCACGCATCACGGAAACCATAACCTCTTCTGCTAATTCCTTTGTTTCCGGGTCAATCACTTTCCCATAATGAATTGTATGGGAATCTGCCTCTTTCAGGCTCTTTCCTTCAAACACATCCGAGGCTAACGGAATTGCTTCCGGTCCGCTTAGACGCACAATTGCAATCGCCCCCTCACCTACTGGAGTGGATATCGCTGCTATTGTATCTGTATCCATACTTATTCACCTGCCTTCCCTTCATTCTATATCTATAATTAATTCGTTAATTTTTATTATCACTAACAATCAAGAATAACATAGTTTTAGAAAAAAAGAAACTTATCCACAAAAATAGTTTTGTTTATTTTTCAACCCCTTGTTATCCACATGTGCATAACACTATTTAATCATTCTCTTTCTGCCAGGATAGCAAGATATATATACTTATTATTAGGTGCGAAAGTTGATTAAAATATAAAAGAAAAGCCAGAAAGATTTTAATCTCCCTGGCTTTCCTTTTATCTATGGTTTTATAACAATATGACGATGCGGCTCGACGCCGTCAGAATAAGTAGAAACCTGCTTATCCTGCAGGACACTATGAATAATTTTACGTTCAAATGCCGGCATCGGCTCCAGTACCACTTTTTTCTTCGTTTTCTGTGCTTTATCTCCCATTTTTAAAGCGAGTGATTCTAATGTTTCTTTTCTTCTCGCGCGGTAGCCCTCTGCATCTAAGGTTACCGTATAGTACGTATCATTCTGTTTATTGATGACTAAATGAACTAAATATTGCAGCGCATTTAAAGTCTGGCCCCGTTTTCCGATAAGCTTCGCAATATTTTCATGATGCATCGTATACGTTACATGGTTTCCCTTTATTTCGGTTTCTACTTTTACTGAGAGATTCATGTTGCTAGTAACTTCTTTGATAAATTGAGCTGTTTCTTCAACTGGATCCTTTGCGACCGTTACTTTTACATAAGCACGCTTGGACCCAAATATACCAAACATTCCTCTTTTGCCTTCATCAATGACCTCAACATCTACTTGATTCTCTTCCACTCCCAATTGCTCCAGAGCTGATTGAATCGCTTCTTCAACGGTTTGACCACTTGCAGTTACTTCTCTCAATCGCTTCCCCTCCATTAATCACAGCATGAGTATCCGTAATTTCCCTTACTTGGCAAAAAATGATATATGCTTTTGTGAGGGAAAACGGCTGCTATATCTTCTGATTAAGTACTGTAGCCAGGACTTTTGATGAATTCTTATAGATTTTTTAAAAATGCAAAATATTTAACTATTTTTCTTATAAATAATGGGGGAATTTCTTCCCCCATTTTAAAAATTATTTTTTTGACATCATCGGCTTATTAATAAGAAGTGTCTGGAATACCATAAATATGTTACCTGTTACCCAGTACAACGCTAATGCTGCCGGGAAGAAGAATGCCATAACACCAATCATGATCGGCATGACATAAAGCATAATCTGCAGCTGTAAACGCATTTGCGGATTACTGTTTGCTGCGGAGTTCGTAGACATCATTAATTTCTGCTGTAAGAACGTAAACAGCGCTGTCAGAATCGGTAAAACAAAATCTGGTGTTCCAAGCTGGAACCAGAGAAAATCATGTGTAGCAATTTCTGTCGTACGCCTGATTGCATGATACATTGCAATAAATATTGGCATCTGTACAAGAATCGGTAAACAACCTGCTAAAGGATTAACCCCATTCTTTTGGAATAATTGCATCGTTTCCTGCTGTAATTTCTGCTGTGTATTCGCATCCTTAGACGCATACTTTTTCTGAAGTTCCTGTAATTGCGGCTGCACTTCCTGCATTGCCCTCGTGCTTTTGATCTGTTTTACATTTAATGGTACTAAGAGTAAACGGATAACTACTGTTACCAAAATAATTGCCAGTCCATAGTTTTCATTTAAAAATTCTGCAATCATTGTTATAAACCATGATAATGGGTAAACAAAGATTGTATTCCATATTCCTTCACTTTCAGGTGTAATCGGTTCATCGATTTGGGTACACCCAGCTAAAAAAACCGCTAACACGAGAAATGTGACTAATATCCCGTATTTTCTACGCAAAACATTTCCTCCTTAATATTACCAACGCTTATAATTGCTATTTTAGCTTATTTACATTGCGAATTCTATCCTAAACTTGTTCTTACTTGAAATGCTTAAATAATTTTTCTTTATATAGTAAATGCGAAAGACTTTTTTTCATCATCTCGTAACTCATTGTTTTCGTTGGGTTTCTGGCAATGATTACAATATCATAACAAGGTTTTATATCTTGCTCTAACTCTTGAAAAGACGCTCGCAACAACCTTTTAATCCGATTCCTGACAACGGCATTTCCTATTTTTTTCCCGACAGACAGACCTATCCGAAAATGATCCTGATTATCTTTCTTTTTATAATAAATAACCAGCTGCCTATTTGCGAAAGAATTCCCATGTTTAAATATTGCCTGAAATTCTTCATTTTTTTTTATCCGAAATTGTTTTTTCACCGTCATCACCTTTTAATTTAACCCGTATACATCTTCTATATCATCTTGTTTCAGCTAACTTGTCCATTTTTATCAGCATAAAATATGTAAACCTTATGTGAATAAGCATATCCTCTAAAATACAGAAAAAAAACCACTGATAGTTGTCAGTGGCTTATGCAGATAAAACTTTACGTCCTTTGCGACGACGACGAGCCAAGATATGACGACCATTTTTTGTGCTCATACGCGTGCGAAAGCCGTGAACTTTTTTCCGTTTGCGGTTATTTGGTTGAAACGTTCTTTTCATGAGTGTGCACCTCCTTGGAATCTCCAAGTTCATATTTAAACTAAAATAGCTTATAACTTATCCTTTAGACAGCCCTTGATATTATACGAAAAAATGATTGATTTTGTCAACCGGGTATTTAATAAAATTCTAACGATCTTTATTCCTCACACATTTTTCGGTGGACATTTTAACTGCTATATAAAGTTGAAATAAAATTTTATCATTTCGCGTTCGCTGCGACAAGCAATCGTGTAAAGATTAATCATATCCTCTGCCACACATTTTCATTATTACCATGCTGATATATTCCTTTCCATATAAAATCCTCTTTTTTCCTTCTAATTTTACTTCTTCCACTAATCACCTTGCTTTAACATCAAGTCAGCTTAATCATTGATTTTAGTGTCCTCCAAAAATAGTACAGAAATTAATACAGCCAGCACGGAATTTCTATTTTAGAAATCACTCTTATTATCCACATCTTATATCGGATATATTTTCTTTCTTTTTTTCTATCCACACAAAAAATAAACAGGATAATCACAAAATACAGTGTTGTTTATAAGCAAAACACACAACAGATAGAATATGTGGATAACTATTTAAAAGCCATTGATTTATTCGGTTTTATTTGGTATTATATTTATGTTTTAGTTTGTGGAAATCATTTCGCAAATAAATCTTATTCACAGATTGTGGATAAGATGTGGATATTCTTTCCACTGATTTTTGATAAAGTTTTCTACAAAGTTGTGGATAGCGTTTATATATGTCATATTTTATTTGGAATTAGCTTTAATAGTATAATGTAATTACCTTTTATATTCGTATTTAACCGTATATATGATTTTTTTTGTTTATCCACAGCGCTTTTTTTAATTTTAATACGTCTGCCTTTCCATCTAATACATGAAATAGATTGAGAGAGGCTTTTTTCTTCTGAATAGAAGTTATGAATTTCTATGATGAATATTAATGGAATGCGCTGGTTGATTCTTTTTTATTGCTGTCAGCTATTAAGCCTATTTCCTAACTCAGGTCGAAAGGAGTGAAAGTAACTTTGGAAAATATTGAAGAACTTTGGGATGCCACGTTGGACATTATTAAAGAGAAATTAAGTAAGCCGAGCTTTGACACCTGGCTGAAGAATACAAAAGCCCTTCACTTAGAAAAAAATACATTGGTTATCTCTGCTCCAAATGAATTTACAAAGGACTGGCTGGAGACACAGTATACAGATTTAATTACGCAAACATTGGAAAAAACTACTGGGACAAGTCTGAATGCAAAATTTATTATTCCTGATTCTGTGGAAGAGCCATCCGATCAAAAACCCATGCCAAAACCGAATATCGATGCAAAAACAACGGATTCCCCCAAGTCAATGCTTAATGATAAATATACATTTGATACATTTGTTATCGGCGCCGGAAATCGCTTTGCACACGCAGCATCGCTAGCTGTAGCGGAAGCTCCTGCTAAAGCGTACAATCCCTTATTTATCTACGGCGGCGTCGGTTTAGGGAAAACACATTTAATGCATGCAATTGGTCATTATGTAAGAGAACATAATAAAGATGCGAAAGTGGTTTACCTGACTTCTGAAAAATTTACGAATGAATTTATCAATGCCATTATGGATAATAAATCGAATCATTTCCGTAATAAATATCGCAATATTGATGTCCTTCTTATTGATGATATTCAATTTATTGCTGGAAAAGAATCCACACAGGAAGAATTTTTCCATACATTTAATGCGCTGCATGAAGAAAGCAAGCAAATTATTATTTCCAGTGACCGGCCGCCAAAAGAAATTCCTACATTAGAGGATCGTTTGCGTTCACGCTTTGAATGGGGTCTGATTACCGATATCACACCTCCTGACTTAGAAACAAGAATTGCCATTTTAAATAAAAAGGCAAAAGCAGAAGGTTTAGATATTCCGAATGAGGTTATGCTCTATATTGCTAATCAAATCAATACAAACATCCGGGAGCTGGAGGGCGCGCTGATACGTGTTGTTGCCTATTCTTCTTTAGTCAATCAAGACATTGACGCATCGTTGGCAGCAAATGCATTAAAGGATATCATTCCAAGTAATAAACCAAAAGAAATTACCATTCCTGCGATTCAAGAGGTTGTCGCAGACCGGTATCATATCCGTCTGGAAGATTTTCCTGCTAAAAAACGTACCAAATCGATTGCCTTTCCAAGACAGATTGCAATGTATTTGTCACGGGAGCTTACGGACTCATCCCTGCCTAAAATTGGCCAGGAATTTGGCGGAAGAGATCATACGACCGTCATTCACGCCCATGAAAAAATTTCGAAGCTACTTGAAACAGATACAGAGCTCGATCGGGATATTGAAGAATTAAAAGAAAAACTTAAATCCTTATAATACATGTTCAAAAAAATGCGTTTTTATTGGAGTTTTTGAGCATCCACCTATAGAGAAAACACAACAAAGGCAAACCTAAATAGAAACAGGATTGCCTTTGTTGTCCTCCTGCTTTTTAATTATGCAGAAGGAAGCAGCTGTGTATGCTGTGAAAAAAGTGAATCACTTATGAACAGGTTATACACATGTGGAAAACTTTGATGTTTTCATGCTAAACTTACTTATCCACAGTAATCACAACACTTATTACTGTTATTACTGGTTTTATATTATAATTAATAAAAATATAGAACCCTTTTTTATTGATTTTGAAAAGAATTTAAGAAATAGTTGCTGTAAAACTTTTCTTAAAACCTGAGGAGGATATAAACATGCGTTTTACAATACAAAGAGATAAACTGATTGCCAGTGTACAGGATGTTATGAAAGCAATCTCTTCCAGAACAGTTATTCCGATATTGACTGGAATGAAGATAGAAGTGAGACAACACGGAGTGACATTAACCGGGAGTGATTCAGATATTTCTATTGAATCTTATATTCCTGCAGAAGATGAAGATAAAGTATATGTTGAAAATATAGAAGATGGAACTATTGTATTGCAGGCTAAATATTTTCCTGAAATTGTCCGCAAGCTCCCGGAAGCACAAGTAGATATAGTTGTTGATGAGCAGTTTAATGTAAAAATTACTTCCGGAAAATCAGAATTTAATTTAAATGGACAGAGCGCCGATGAATATCCGCATCTTCCACAAGTAGAAACAGAAAATAGCTTTGAAATGCCAATTGACTTATTAAAAAGTATGATTAAACAAACTGTTTTTGCTGTGTCTACGATGGAAACCAGACCAATTTTAACCGGAGTAAATATCAAGCTGGAAGATCAAAAGCTTGTATTTACAGCAACTGACAGCCATCGACTGGCCAAAAGAGAGGTTCCAGTAACAGGAACGAATGTATCGATAGAACAGGTTGTTGTTCCTGGAAAAAGTCTCAATGAACTCTATAAAATTTTAAATGATTCAGAGGAAACAGTAGAAATCAGTGTAACGAATAACCAAATTCTTTTCCGTACGAAGCATTTAAATTTCTTATCCCGATTACTGGACGGGAATTATCCAGAAACATCGAGATTGATTCCGGATCATAGTAAAACAACAATCCAAATAAAAACAACACCGCTATTAAGATCAATCGAACGTGCTTCTTTATTAGCAAAAGAAGAAAGAAATAATGTTGTTAAATTTACCAGCAATGATGATGGGGTTATCCAGATTTCAAGTAACTCTCCAGAAATCGGAAATGTTGAAGAAGAAGTCACAGCTGATGAGATTAACGGAGAGAATTTAAAGATATCCTTCAGTTCAAAATATATGATCGATGCGCTAAAAGCGATTGAATATGATGAAGTAGTGATAGAATTCACTGGAGCAATGCGTCCATTTATCATTTGCCCGGTAGAAAATGATTCCATCCTGCAGCTTATTTTACCGGTAAGAACCTATTGATTTTTACGCATTACGCGTTAAAAAAAAGTATTCCAGCTGGATGATAAGTAAAAGTTATACCTGATCATTTAAAAGCTCTTTTGTGGAAGAAAGAGCTTTTTCTTTTGGATTAGAACCGATAATGAGAAAGAAAACCGCATTTTTTTGACAACCCCTTTAAAAAAACAACAGAAAACGCGCTCTAAGAAGAGATTAGGGAAATAAGAATTCCCCCATTAAAAATATCTTAAAAGCTCTGTAACGCATCTTTTTGTAATTATTTGAGGCCTATTCTTCCTTTTTTAATCAATCTTTAGTAAAATAGACAATAGAGGAAAAAATAATCGTATTTGTCTTTGGTCAAAATAAAGGCAGATAAAACAAATAGAAAGTATTTGGTGATATCCATGCATGAACAGATAAAAATAGATACGGAATACATTACGCTTGGGCAATGCATCAAGCTGATTAACTTTTTAGATTCTGGCGGAATGGTCAAAGCATATCTTCAAGATATAGGTGCTGTGGTAAATGGGGAACGTGAACATCGCCGCGGAAGAAAATTATATCCCGAAGATGTCCTTGAAATTGATGAGATAGGATCATTTATCATTCTTAAAGAGGATTAAAGCATGCATATTGAACAGTTAAAATTAACCAATTACCGCAACTATGAAACATTGGATATTACATTTGATGATAAAATAAATGTCATCATCGGTGAGAATGCTCAAGGGAAAACCAATCTGATGGAAGCTATTTATGTACTCTCTTTTACCCGTTCTCACCGGACCATGCGGGAAAAAGAGCTCATACGCTGGGATTCAGATTATGCTACAATAGAGGGCAGGATTACAAAAAGAAATCAATCGATTCCCCTGCAAATCTCCATTTCACCCAAAGGAAAAAAAGCAAAAGTAAATCATTTGGAGCAGCACCGGTTAAGTGACTATATTGGTGCGGTTAATGTGGTTATGTTTGCACCGGAGGATTTAACCATTGTAAAAGGTGCTCCGCAGATTCGCCGGCGTTTTATGGATATGGAGTTAGGCCAAATCCAGCCAACTTATATATACCATTTATCTCAATATCAAAAAATACTAAAGCAAAGAAACCATTTATTAAAGCAGCTGCAGCGCAGGAGCTCTGCTGATGAAACGATGTTGGATGTATTAACAGACCAACTGGTTGAGCATGCTTCTTTTTTGTTGGAGAGAAGATTTGTCTATCTTGATTTGTTAAGAAAGTGGGCAGGACCGATTCATGAAGGCATCAGCCGCAATCTAGAAAACTTAGAAATTCAATATGACGCGACAATAAAGGTATCAGAAGAGGCAGATAAGGAGAAAATAGCTACTATCTACCAAGATTCCTTCAAGGATGTCCGTGAAAAAGAAATAGAGCGCGGCACCACGCTGATTGGTCCGCACCGGGATGACCTTATCTTCTTAGTAAATGGCAAAGATGTACAAACATATGGTTCTCAGGGACAGCAGCGGACAACCGCATTGTCGATTAAACTGGCTGAGATTGAATTGATTTATCAGGAAGTAGGCGAATATCCGATTCTTTTACTGGATGACGTGTTAAGTGAACTGGATGATTATCGCCAGTCGCATTTATTAAATACCATTCAGGGAAAGGTGCAGACATTTGTGTCCACCACAAATGTAGACGGGATTCACCATGAAACGCTAAAAAATGCTGAGTTATTTTATGTTCATCAGGGAGTTGCGACCAATAAAGAAGATTCATAATTTCCAGCTGTAAAAAGAGGATGTACAAAAAGTTTCCAGGGTATTGCATTTTTTGGCACTTAAGAGCGTTTATTCTTTATACAAAATATCCCCCTGAGGATGGAAAAAAGTCTGGTTTAATGAAGAAAGGAAGCGATTGATCGTGTTCATTCACATTGGCAATGACAATGTTATCCGGTCTCGGGAAATCGTTGCGATTATTGATTACGATTTATATACCAATGCATCAGGAATGTATCAAATGATACAGGAATGGAAGCAGCAAAACAAAGTTTCCGGTCCTGAAAAAAAGGCCAAATCCATTGTGGTTACTGCAGATCATATTTTTTTCAGTTCTTTATCTGTAACTACTTTAAGAAAACGGTCAGGTATTTTAACTACAATCAGTAATCTAGATGATTATTATGAAGAATAAGCCTGAGATAACAAAATCAAGAGATTTCTGCTGAGGAAAATGCAGAGCCTTCTCTTTTTAATATATACAAATGGATGGATTGTAATTCATATAGAAATGAGTGTGAGAAGATGTCGATGGAAGACAAAATTACAGAAAACCAAGCCTATGATGCTGATCAGATACAAGTACTTGAAGGTCTTGAGGCAGTTCGGAAAAGACCGGGAATGTATATTGGCTCCACCAGTGAAAAAGGATTACATCACCTTGTCTGGGAGATAGTGGATAACAGTATCGATGAAGCACTGGCAGGTTATTGTGATCATATTGAAGTCATTATTGAAGAAGATAACAGTATTACTGTAATAGATAATGGCCGGGGGATTCCTGTTGATATTCAAAAGAAAACAGGCCGTCCAGCTTTGGAAGTCATTATGACGGTTCTTCATGCCGGCGGTAAATTCGGCGGCGGCGGATATAAGGTTTCCGGCGGACTTCATGGTGTAGGTGCATCTGTTGTAAATGCTCTTTCTAGTAAATTGGAGGTATCTGTCCACCGGGATGGAAAAATTCATTACCTCTCGTTTAAAAAAGGTGTACCTCAGGGTGAAATTACCGTAATTGGCGAAACAGATATTACAGGGACAGTCACCCATTTTATACCGGATGAAGAAATTTTTACAGAAACTACTGAATATAACTATGAAACATTAGAGCAGCGCCTGAGAGAGCTTGCCTTCTTAAACAAAGGATTGCGTATCTCCATCGAGGATAAGCGCACTGATAAAGATCCGGCAACGTATTATTATGAGGGCGGAATCAGTTCTTATGTTGAATTTATTAATAAAAATAAAGAAGTCTTGCACGAGCCTTTCTATGCTGAAGGCGAAGATCAGGGAATAGCCGTGGAAATTGCTATCCAGTATAACGATGGGTTTGCAACGAGCTTATATTCTTTTGCAAATAATATCCATACGTACGAGGGCGGTACACATGAAGTTGGTTTCCGTTCCGGTTTGACACGTGCTATCAACGATTATGCGAAAAAGAACAGCCTATTGAAAGATAGTGACGCCAACCTGTCCGGAGAGGATGTCCGCGAAGGACTGACAGCGATTGTTTCTGTAAAGCATCCAGACCCGCAATTTGAAGGACAGACAAAAACAAAACTTGGTAATAGCGAAGTACGGGCCATTACAGATGGTGTATTTTCAGAGTCCTTTTCTAAATTTCTCTATGAAAACCCGACAATTGCTAAAATCGTTGTTGATAAAGGACTTATGGCATCCAGAGCACGTCTGGCAGCGAAAAAAGCAAGAGAGCTGACCCGCCGTAAAAGTGCATTGGATGTAACAAGTCTGCCTGGCAAGCTTGCTGACTGTTCTTCCAAAGATGCCTCTTTGAGTGAACTGTATATCGTAGAGGGTGATTCTGCCGGCGGTTCCGCAAAATCAGGAAGAGACCGTCATTATCAGGCTATCCTGCCATTGCGTGGAAAAATTCTGAATGTCGAAAAAGCGCGCTTAGATCGAATTTTATCAAATAATGAAGTACGAGCTATGATTACGGCATTAGGAACCGGTATCGGCGAAGAATTTGATATTACAAAGGCACGCTATCACAAAGTAGTCATTATGACAGATGCCGATGTAGATGGCGCTCATATTCGAACGTTATTATTGACCTTTTTCTATCGATATATGCGTCCGTTGATTGAGCACGGGTATATTTATATTGCCCAGCCGCCGCTTTATCAAATCAAACAAGGAAAATCTGTTCACTATGTTTATTCGGATAAAGGATTGGATGCGCTTCTGGAAGAGATTCCAAAAGCACCAAAACCAGGTATTCAGCGTTATAAGGGGTTGGGAGAAATGAATGCAGATCAGCTATGGGATACCACAATGAACCCAGAATCCCGCACACTGCTGCAGGTTGAACTCAGTGACGCAATCGACGCAGACCAGGTTTTTGATATGCTGATGGGCGATAAAGTAGAACCGCGACGCAACTTTATCGAAGAAAACGCCCAATACGTACAAAACTTAGATATTTAAGTATTACATCCTTTTAATAAAGACAACAAAGCGGATAGAAGTACTTCTATCCCTTTCTTGTCAGATATAATTAAAACGATTAAATTACATGCTTGCGTTTTTTATAACAAGATTGAATGGTGATTATACACTATAACTAGCGGAAGAAATACACGGAGACTCCCGTGGGAAAGCGCAGTGGGAAGACCCCGCAGAAAAAGCGGTCTTCTTTTTCGAGGAGGCTGAGCGCAAGCCCACAGGAAAGCGTAGTGTATTTCTGTAGCGGCTGCTACTTGAGCTGTTTATATTTTATGCATATTGAAATGCAATTCAACTGATAATGAAAGATTCAAGGAATCACTAACACAATGGTGATTGGGAGGTTATTAGACTATGGCAGAGGAAAATCGTCCGAGTGTCCAGGAAATAAATATAAGTAAAGAGATGCGCACATCCTTCTTGGATTATGCAATGAGCGTCATTGTGGCAAGAGCATTGCCAGACGTTCGAGATGGAATGAAGCCCGTACATCGCCGTATTCTTTACGCAATGAATGATTTAGGAATGCACTCTGACAAAGCATTTAAAAAATCAGCACGTATCGTCGGAGAGGTTATAGGTAAGTACCATCCGCACGGTGACTCAGCTGTTTATGAGACAATGGTAAGAATGGCACAGGATTTCAGTTACCGGTATATGCTAGTGGATGGACATGGTAACTTTGGTTCGGTCGATGGCGATTCAGCAGCAGCGATGCGTTATACAGAAGCACGTATGTCTAAGATTTCCATGGAACTGCTTCGTGATATTAATAAAGACACGATTGATTATCAGGATAACTATGACGGAGCGGAACGCGAGCCAATTGTATTTCCGGCACGTTTCCCGAATTTACTTGTCAATGGAACTTCTGGAATCGCAGTCGGTATGGCGACTAATATTCCGCCGCATCATCTGGGAGAGACGATTGATGCTGTTCTGGCAATCAGTAAAAATCCGGATTTAACTGTGGATGAAATCATGGAAAATTATCTTCCTGGTCCAGATTTCCCTACTGCAGGACAAATCTTAGGCAGAAGCGGTATCCGTAAAGCATACGAAACAGGAAAAGGCTCCATTACCATCCGGGCTAAAATCAATATTGAGCAAGGCAAAAATGACAAAGAAACCATTATTGTGACAGAGCTTCCTTATCAAGTGAACAAAGCCAAGCTCATTGAAAAAATAGCGGAGCTTGTCCGCGATAAGAAAATTGACGGCATTACCGATCTTCGTGACGAATCAGACCGTAATGGCATGCGGGTTGTTATGGAGCTTAGAAGAGATGCAAATGCGAATGTGGTTTTGAATAATTTATATAAGCATACTTCCTTGCAAACGACATTTGGTATCAATATGCTTGCGCTTGTGGACGGACGTCCGCAGGTATTAACTGTCAAACAATGCCTGATGCATTATTTAGATCACCAGAAAGTAATTATCAAGCGTCGTACAGCCTTTGAATTAAATAAAGCCGAAGCACGCGCTCATATTTTAGAAGGCTTGCGTGTTGCACTCGATCATTTGGATGAGGTTATTTCTTTAATCCGTAATTCAAAAACAGCAGATATTGCAAGAGAAGGGTTAATGGAACGTTACCAGTTATCCGAGAAACAAGCCCAAGCTATTCTTGATATGCGTCTACAGCGTTTAACAGGATTAGAACGCGAAAAAATTGAAGAAGAATACAAAGAGCTGCAGGCATTGATTGCTGAATTAAAAGCTATTTTAGCGGATGAAGAGAAAGTATTGGAAATCATTCGTGAAGAGCTGACGGAAATCAAAGAGAAGTTCCGTGATGAACGCCGTACAGAAATTGTTGCCGGTGGAGCGGGCTTCTTTGAAGATGAAGATTTAATTCCGGAAGAGAATATCGTTATTACATTGACCCACCAGGGCTATATTAAACGCTTGCCTGCTTCTACTTACCGTACGCAGCGCCGTGGCGGACGAGGTATCCAGGGCATGGGAACCAATGAGGATGACTTTGTAGAACACCTTGTATCCACATCAACACATGATACAGTTCTTTTCTTTACGAATAAAGGGAAGGTATATAAAACAAAGGGTTATGAAGTACCGGAGTTCAGCCGGACAGCTAAAGGGATTCCAATTATTAACCTGCTTCAAGTAGAAAAAGGAGAATGGGTGAACGCCGTTATCTCTGTAACTGAGTTTGATGAGGATCACTTCTTATTCTTTACAACGAAGCTTGGGGTTGCAAAACGTACATCCCTTGAAAAATTCAAAAACATCCGTAAAGGCGGCCTGATTGCTGTAAATCTTCGGGAAGAGGATGAGCTGATTTCTGTCCGCATGACAGATGGCGAAAAAGAAATTATGATTGCTACGAAAAATGGCTATCTGATTCGTTTTGAAGAAGAACAAATGCGTCCAATGGGTAGAACCGCAGCAGGAGTAAAAGGTATTTCCCTGCGTGAGGATGATGAAGTTGTTTCCATGGAAATTATGGATGAAGGTTCTAAAATTCTCCATGTAACCAGCAAAGGATTTGGAAAGCAGACACCAGAAGATGAATATCGCCGTATCAATCGTGGCGGTAAAGGTGTATTTACGTGTAAGCTGGATGAAAAAACAGGACATGTAGTTGATGTAAAAGCCATTCAGGGTGATGAAGACTTAATGGTTATTACTGCCGGCGGCGTTCTGATCCGAATGCAAGTATCCGATATTTCACAAACTGGAAGAAATACCAAAGGGGTACACTTGATACGTCTGCAGGATGACGAAGAAGTTGCAACAGTAGCACGAATTGAGAAAGAAGAAGAGGAAGCGGCAGAGGAAATCGAAGCATCTGAGGAAAATAAAGAAGTTAATGAAGGTGCAGACGATAACAACGAGGAATAGGTAAAACGATGAGATATTGAAAGATGGTATAAAACAGCGGACAGGCGAAGTGATTCATAGCCCGTCCGTTGTTTTTGTATCTGCTGGAACAGCTTTATTCTTTAAAATTCTGTAGTAAATGCTGGCCGATAAGCGCTGGTGTTTTTTGCTGGGTGACGGTTAAAAATCGTTGGATAAGCGGATATTCCCGGTCTGCTTTCATTTGCATCAGCTCACCCCACCATTCTGTTTCATAACGGCAAATCATACTCAAATTAAATAGCAGCAGATAATGTACCAGGATTTCGGAATAAGGAAAATAGCTTGCCCGATTCGCTGGAAAATAAATTGCCTCATTATGCAAATCATAACGAAAGGGGCCGTCCCAATCTTTGACGGGCCCGGTCAGATAAAGCTGTAATTCCTCCTTTTTTTGTTGTATATCCTCAATTGGAGGCAAAAAAGCTCGAATGCGCTCGACAAAGGTATCTTCTTTTAAATAAAATCCATCTAAAATCCGATTGGGAAAACGAAGCAGTTTACTGTTTTTATTCCCAATAATAATCATCGACTCCTCCTGATAAAGCTGCCAAATATTGCTTAATTCTGGAATAGAAGCTAATAACAGACGCATTGAAACACGTTCTAATGGAAAGGGATAGAGAGAAAATAAATGGCGGCTTACATATGGAAATAACCCCTTTTGCTGTAATTTGACCTCATCCTCGATAAATCGATAATCCTTGCGTTTTCTTTTCCGGGCAGTCAGACCATGGGCAAGAACAGCTGTTGTTTCCGGATAATCAGGGCGCTTTGACAGCAACCAGCCTTTTAAAAGATGTGTCATTCCATAAAAAGACAGAACAGGCTGAACCAGCACACTGCTTTGCCTGCTTGATTCCATAAAGCATGTTCCATTATGAATATAATGGATAAAAGCAGAGCTGTTTTGATAGCTTTTTGCCTGAGATTCACGAAGAAATGAGTAACTTTTCTTCAGGTAATTTTGTGCATTTTCCTGAGTGGTTAAAAATGGATATAAATCTTCAACATGCAACATTTCTACAGCTCCATAACTATTTAAATATTTTGAATCTATCCTCTATTTTTTCTATATGTAGGGTGCTTGAAAAAGCATGAAAAAAAGCGTAATGTAAGTAAAAATAGATATTTGCTGCTGCTTTCACAGGATTGGTATTTTTTTAGCAGTTTCTCCGATATTCGATAAGGATATACCTTGAAAACTGTATAATACCCGTAAGTGAAGTGAATTGAGGTTGCGAATTCAATGATTGGAGGATGAGCTAGCAATGAGAGAAGACAAATTTGCAAAAGAAGGTTTGACATTTGATGATGTATTGCTTGTTCCGGCAGAATCAGATGTTTTACCAAACCAGGTGGATCTGAGTGTTGATTTAACATCAAATTTAAAATTGAAATCCCCATTTATCAGTGCTGGAATGGATACAGTAACAGAAGCAGAAATGGCAATTGCGATGGCACGTCAAGGCGGGTTTGGAGTTATTCATAAGAATATGTCTATTGAACAGCAGGCAGAGGAAGTAGACCGTGTGAAACGCTCAGAAAGCGGCGTAATCACGAACCCGTTCTTCTTAACTCCGGAGCATCAGGTTTATGATGCGGAACATTTAATGGGAAAATACCGCATTTCAGGAGTTCCCATTGTAAATAATATTGAGGAACAAAAGCTCGTAGGTATTTTAACCAATCGTGACTTACGTTTTATTGAAGATTATTCGATTCTGATTTCGGAAGTGATGACCACAGAGGAATTAGTGACAGCGCCAGTGGGAACAACACTGGATGAAGCAGAGAAGCTTCTGCAGAAATATAAAATTGAAAAACTGCCTCTTGTTGATGATCAGGGAATTCTAAAAGGGTTAATTACGATTAAAGATATTGAAAAGGTCATTGAATTTCCAAATGCAGCAAAGGATGCACAAGGACGGTTGATTGCAGCAGCTGCAGTCGGCGTGACAGGCGACGCGATGAAGCGGATTGAAAAATTAGTGGATGTCGGTGTAGATGCCATTGTAATCGATACAGCACATGGTCATTCTAAAGGTGTTCTCGATCAATTAAAGCACATTCGCGAAACGTATCCTGATTTGACAATTATTGCAGGAAATGTTGCTACAGAGGATGGGACAAAAGCTTTGATTGAAGCAGGAGCTTCCGTTGTCAAAGTAGGTATTGGACCGGGGTCTATCTGTACCACAAGAGTAGTAGCAGGGGTCGGTGTACCACAAATTACAGCAGTTTATGACTGCGCAAGAGCAGCAAAAGAATACGGTGTACCCGTTATTGCAGACGGCGGAATCAAATACTCCGGCGATATTGTGAAGGCTTTGGCATCAGGTGCACATGCTGTAATGCTGGGAAGTATTTTTGCCGGAACAAAGGAAAGCCCTGGAGAAACAGAAATTTTCCAAGGACGTCAATATAAAGTATATCGCGGTATGGGCTCTGTTGGAGCAATGCAAGCAGGCTCCAAAGACCGTTATTTCCAAAGTGAATCAGAGAATAAAAAGCTTGTTCCAGAAGGCATTGAAGGACGTATTGCGTATAAAGGCTCGCTGGGAGATACCTTCCATCAGCTGGCAGGCGGTTTACGCTCCGGCATGGGATATTGTGGAACGAAAAATCTGGAGAGCTTAAGAAACGATTCCCGATTTATCCGGATTACCGGGGCTGGGTTGAAGGAAAGCCATCCGCATGATGTTCAGATTACGAAAGAAGCACCGAACTATTTTATGCAGTAAAAAAGAGAATAATTAAGTAATTTAGTTGATGACAAATTTGTGTCATACGGTCGTAAAAAAAATAGATGGAGGATGTTGCTCCATCTATTTTTTTATGAATTTTTATGGTAAAATGTGAAGCGTGCTCAGCAGAATACATAGAACGTATGTTGATGGCTATATTATTAAACGGAGGTACGGAAATGTGAGAAAGTCTATGAAAAAATTGTTTCTTTTGGTGGTTGCAGCAGCGCTTGTTTTAACATCTTTTGTTACACCATCCATGTCTGTGTATGCAGATGGATTAGATATAGAAGCGGAATCGGCTATTTTAGTGGATGCAGAAACGGGGAAAGTATTATTTGCAAAGGACCCGGATGTGGCATTGCCTCCTGCTAGCATGACGAAAATAATGACAGAATATCTCGTTTGGGAAGCAGTTGAAAACGGAGATATTTCCTGGGATACAACAACACAAATTAGTGATTATGCATATGAAATATCCAGCAATGATGATTTTTCAGGGGTTGGATTAAGACAGCAGCAAGATTACACAGTAGAAGATTTATATAAAGCAATGGCAATCAACTCAGATAATGCGACAACGATTGCACTTGCAGAGTTAATTGCAGGTTCAGAAAGTGAATTTGTCGAAATGATGAATGCAAAGGCAGAAGAACTGGGAATGCCGGAATATAAATTTGTTAATTCCAGCGGATTAGATAATGAGAGTCTGGGGGATAATTATCCAGAAGGAACAAGTCCTAACGATACAAACTTATTGTCAGCCCGTTCAGCAGCAATTTTAGGGTCTGCATTAGTGAATGATTATCCGGAAGCATTAGAAATTTCCAGCGTGCCGAGTACGGAATTTGATGATCAGGAGATCCGTAACTGGAATTACATGCTGGATCATGAGGCAGATTATTTACAGCAGCATTACTATGAAGGTGTAGATGGTTTAAAAACTGGTTTTACAACGGTTGCCGGTTATGCTTTTACAGGAACAGCAGAACGGGATGGACGACGTCTTATCAGTGTGGTTATGAAAACAGACAGTGAAGATGCCCGTTTTAATGAGACTGCAAAACTGTTTGATTATGGGTTTGATCAATTTGAAACACAAGAATTATTCCCGGCAGGATATCAAGAAGAAGGCAATGAAACAGCTCCGGTTGCAAGAGGAAAAGAAAAAGAAGTAAATATTGGCATCAATGAAGGGATTCATGTTCCGATCAAAACTGGTGAGGAAGATCTGTATCATTTAGAATATAAAATTGATGAAGACAGATTGAATGATAATGGAGAGTTAGAAGCTCCAGTGGAAGCAGATGAAGTTATCGGAACAGTTACCGTTGTCTATGATGGAGAAGAAGAAGATTTTGGATATATTTCCGATGAAGCGAGTCAGGAAAGTTATGATTTAGTTGCAATGGACTCCGTTGAAAAAGCAAATTGGTTTATGCTTACGTTACAATCCATTGGTGATTTCTTTGTAAACATGTTCCAAGGTGCATTTAATTGGGTGAAGGGACTTTTCAGCTAATTTTTGCAGGAAGTTCTTGCAACCTGATTGGAAATAGATTATGATGATATACAATCATTCATTGAAATAATAAAGCGTTGATAGGAAGCAGTAGCTGTTTGATTCTATCTATAGAGAGCTAATATCTGGTGCAAATTAGCGTTAGAATGCAGTGAATCCATCCTGGAGCATGCTTATTGAAGTGGTTCAGTCACGTAAGTAAGCACGGAGATACGACGTTATTCGTATATAAAGCCGGAAGAATCTGTCTGTATAGATTCTTTAACTAGGGTGGCAACGCGGGAAATATACTCTCGTCCCTTTCTACATAAGGGATGGGAGTTTTTTTATGGTTTTAAAGACATTAAAAATATAGGAGGTAATCAGTATGTTAGATATGAAATATGTACGAAATAACTTTGATGAAGTGAAGCAAAGATTAGCACACCGCGGAGAAGACCTTGGCGATTTAGACAAATTTGGCGAGCTTGATGTAAGAAGACGGGAATTGATTGCAGAGACAGAAAAACTAAAGGCAAAACGTAATGAAGTGTCTAAGGAAATTTCTGTTTTAAAGCGCGAGAAGAAGGATGCGGAGGAAGCCATAGCTTCTATGCGTGAAGTTGGAGATCAAATTTCTAAATATGATAAAGAATTAAAAGACATTGAGGAAACCCTGGAACATATCATGCTTTCTATTCCTAATCTGCCGCATGGGAGTGTGCCTGTTGGTGAAGATGAGGATGATAATGTAGAAGCACGTAAATGGGGAGAGGTGCCGGAATTTTCATTTGAAGCACAGCCGCACTGGGATGTTGCGACAAATTTAGATATTTTGGACTTTGAACGTGCAGCAAAGGTAACAGGAAGCCGTTTTGTTTTTTATAAAGGATTAGGAGCAAGACTGGAACGTGCATTATTAAACTTCATGATGGATCTGCATGCGGATAAGCATGGCTATCAGGAAATGCTTCCTCCATACATTGTGAATCGCCTGAGTATGACAGGAACAGGACAGCTTCCGAAATTTGAAGAGGATGCGTTTAAACTGGAAGACTGGGATTATTTTCTGGTGCCGACTGCAGAAGTCCCTGTAACCAATTATCACCGTGATGAGATTTTATCAGGAGAGGCGTTGCCGAAAAAATATGTTGCATTCAGCGCCAGCTTCCGTTCTGAAGCAGGTTCTGCCGGAAGAGATACACGCGGCTTGATTCGCCAGCATCAATTTAACAAAGTGGAGCTTGTGAATTTCGTGAAACCGGAAGATTCTTATGACACATTAGAAAGACTGACAGGGGAAGCGGAAAAAGTATTGCAGCTGTTAGAACTCCCTTATCGTGTGATGAGTATGTGTACAGGTGATTTAGGCTTTACAGCAGCGAAAAAATACGATATTGAAGTATGGATTCCAAGCCAGCATACGTACCGTGAAATTTCTTCTTGTTCTAATTTTGAAGATTTCCAAGCGCGCCGTGCCGGTATTCGTTTCCGCCGCGAAGCAAATGGAAAACCAGAATTTGTCCATACCTTAAATGGCTCTGGTCTGGCATTGGGACGTACTGTAGCAGCTATTTTAGAGAATTGTCAGCAAGCGGATGGAAGTGTAGTAATTCCTGAAGTATTGCGTCCGTATATGGGCGGCATTGAAGTGATTGGCAAGTAATGATTAAGTAAGAGGCTCTCCATCTTTGGGGGCCTCTTATTTTTTGATAAAAAATATTGACAAGTCAACTTTGAGGATGATATAGTATATTTTGTTCGCTAGGAAGTGAGCAAATTAGCGTTATTTCATGGAGGTATACCCAAGTCTGGCTGAAGGGGTCGGTCTTGAAAACCGAGAGGCGGGTCAAACCGCGCGGGGGTTCGAATCCCTCTACCTCCTCCATTTAAAACAACCGTAAAAAATTGGAGATAAAAACCCGCAGCTTTCGTGCTGCGGGTTTTCTAATACATATATATGTTTACTCTCTATCTCTTCGCTCCAACAACGATTCTAATAACTGCTTTGGCAGCGGGAAGCGTTTGTTATCAAGCGGCAGAAAGTTAAGCTTGCTCTCTGCATGTTTATCCTCTTTTGCTTCATTGATTTCCGTATGAAGAAACTCCATCTTTTCATCCAGTTGATTTGCGATATTTGCACTGGTTGTTAATTCTTCTACCAGATGTGCCGGTACTTCCCCATCATATTTATAATAAATTTTATGCTCTAAGCTCGCCCAGAAATCCATCGCAACGGTACGGATTTGAATTTCAATAAATACCTCTTCCTGACGGTCAGAGAAAAAGACAGGAATGGATAAAATCAAATGCAGACTTTTATATCCGTTTGGTTTTGGATGCTTAATATAGTCTTTCGTTTCAATGACTTTGATATCCTGCTGACCTTGGATCATTTCGCTGATTTTATAAATATCGGATATAAAGGAGCAGACAATCCGGATTCCTGCAATATCCTTGATATGACCCTTGATAGATTTTTGCGTAATCGAAATGTTTTTTCGCTGGCATTTTCGTAAAATACTTTCAGGTGTTTTTATACGTGATTTTAAATGTTCAATCGGATTATAATCATGAATATGCTCAAATTCTTCTTGAAGGATGTTCAGCTTGGTATTGATTTCATCCAGTCCAAATTTATAGCTGAGCATGAAACGTGTCAGTTCTTTTCGTACAGCGGTTAACTGGTGTATCTGTTTTGATTCATCCATTGATAAAATTCCTTTCTGGCTTACATTCATGTACAATATAAGTATAGCAAAATTTGTTTTGAATAGCAGATAAAAAGACGCTGCAATCCATTCTGATGGGTGCAGTCTTGACAAAAGTATGGCAAGGCCTTATAGTACAATTCAATAAAGAAATACGGTGAACGGGCCAGTAATCGATGTGTATTTACCAAAGAGAGGAAATCCGGCGGCTGTAAGATTTCTGTAAATGCCTTGATGAACCTATCCGGGAGTAGGTTAGTGTATGCTGACTGCAGTAAACTGCATTATCAATGTGAGTGGATAACTTTTATCAACAAAGGTGGTACCGCGGAATAATACTGATTTCGTCCTTTACAAAGGATGTATAATCAGTTTTTTTATTGCTCTGAGGTATCAGTGAAATAAAATATCAAAGGAAAGAAGAAACACACAGGAGGAAAATATATGGAAAAAACAATTGCATTTTTTGGAGCAGGGAATTTAGCAGAGGCGATTATTGCAGGTATTACAAGGACCAATGTCGTTACAAAAGAACAGGTGCTGGTGACGAATCGCAGTGATCAAGCAAGGTTAGATCTGATTGCTGAAAAGTATGGGGTGACATGCGACCTGGATAAAGAAGAAATGATCGAGAAAGCAGATATTATTATTTTAGCGATGAAGCCTAAGGATGCGAAGGATTATTTGGATTGGCTAAAAAGTTATATACAGCCGCGTCACATGGTTATTTCAGTGATTGCAGGGTTATCTATCGAACAGATGGAAAAAACGCTGGGAGAAGGTATTCCTGTTATTCGAACCATGCCGAATACATCTGCATTGATAGGCCAATCAGCTACTGCTATTTCAAAGGGAACCAATGTCGAACTCGGTCAGCTTTACTTTGCTGAGGAACTATTCCAGACAGTGGGTACGACAAAAATTGTCGATGAGGAGCAGATGCATACGATTACGGCGATTGCAGGAAGCGGACCGGCATTTTTCTATTATATGGTGGAAGCAATGGAAAAAGCAGCAATCGAAGCAGGATTGGACCGGGATACGGCATTAGAGTTATTAACTCAGACAGTAATCGGCGCAGGAAAAATGCTGGAGACATCCGGCGCAGACCCGGAACAGCTCCGTGTTAATATTACCAGCCCGGCAGGAACCACAGAGGCTGGTTTAAACCAGTTAATGGCGAATGAATTTGATAAGATAATCAAAGCATGTGTCGATGGTGCACGAAACCGGTCTATCGAGATTACGAATGCTCAGAACTAATTATTTACACGCACTTTAAAAAAGAGAAGAGGGAAAGCAGATGCATACACCGGACTGCAGTTATTGCGGGAAAAGATGGAGTTATGGACAGACCTTTAAGCAGGTATTTAAGATTAAAATGATTTGTCCGCACTGCGGCAAAGAAAATTATTATAATGCAAGTAAAAAAGGCGGCTGGCTCCCTTTATTAGCCATTCCTATTCTGTTAGGGCTGGCCTTTCTGCTAAGGCTGTCTTCTGTAGAAATTATTCTCATGGGCTGTTTGCTGATGATTCTTCACGTCCTGTCGATTCCTTATCGGACGAGATTGCAGAAGGCAGGGAAAAAATAAAGTGAAACACGATGCTTCCCAAAATAGATAAGGTTTAGTATAATACGATTGTTCGTTTATTTTTGGATGAGCGGATAATGAAGCATAATTCGGCGATTTTCATTGCTTGATTATGTCTAAAGCCCCCGTAGCTCAGGGGATAGAGCATTGGTTTCCTAAACCATGTGCCGCAGGTTCGAATCCTGCCGGGGGCGTAATGTTTTGTTATACAGAGGTTGATGTTTTCCAGTTACATTACTGGGCATGGTTTCTCTTTGAAAATTATATAAACTGGCAGACGTCATTTTTCGATTTCTTGTTTGTTTTATGACAAGATTTCCGAAGGGTGTCGTTTTTTTATAAAGAAGACAATTATTGTTTTGCTTATTTTTTGTAAAGAAACAAAAATGAGAGATACTATTGATTTTTTTTAGACGATAATAATGGATGGAGCCGCTCCTAAAAAGAAGCGGCTCCATCCATCTCATCTATATAAAGGGCAGGATACAGCAATGGATTCCTTATCGCTATATCACTTTCACCCGATTCAAAATATCTTCGGCGTTTTTCACCCGTTCCTCTGTCGGTGGTTCTACACCTTCCAGCGGATAGTCCAAACCAAGATTTTCCCATTTATAGACACCTAATTTATGATACGGCAGCACTTCTATTTTTTCGACATTATTTAACGTTGCAATAAAATTGGAGAGCTGCTGTAAATGTGCATCGTTATCGCTGCCGCCGGGAACAAGTACATGACGGACCCAGACAGGCACTTTCTTCTCGTCTAAATAGCGGGCCATGTCGAGAATATGTTCATTGGACAGACCGGTGAGCTCTTTATGCGCTGCAGCGTTGATATGCTTTAAATCAAGTAAAACCAAATCAGTTAATTCCAGTACTTTATCTAAATTTTTTATAAAGTGAGGAGAGCGGTTAAAGCATCCGGCAGAAGTATCAATGGTTGTGTGTACTCCTAATTTTTTCAGTTCGGTGAACAATTCCAGTAAAAATTCAACCTGAAGTAAAGGCTCCCCGCCGCTGACAGTCACTCCTCCATTGGTAGATTGGAAGAATGGGAGATAGCCCTTAATATCCTTCACCAGCTCTTGTACAGACATTTTCTTTCCTGCCCCCATGTTCCACGTATCCGGATTATGACAAAATTGACAGCGTAATAAACAGCCTTGGGTAAAGATAACATAGCGTAATCCAGGTCCGTCTACAGTTCCACACGTTTCAATTGAATGAATTCTTCCTTCTTTCATGATACTTTTCCCCCTCACTTCATATGCTGAAAATAATTCAGCATCAAGCGCTCAAGTTATTTAATGAGCGCTTGATATTCACTTCTTACAGAATGGCCTTACAAGCTTTCATGGAAGGTCCGGTTAATGACATCGATTTGCTGTTCTCTTGTCAGCTTAATAAAGTTTACTGCGTATCCAGAGACGCGGATGGTCAGCTGCGGGTATTCTTCCGGATGCTCCATTGCATCTAATAAGGTTTCCCGGTCAAAGACATTGATGTTTAGGTGATGTCCTTTTTTTGCTGCGTAGCCATCGAGGATACCGGCTAAGTTTGTTTTTCTTGTTTCTTCATCTTTTCCTAACGCTTTTGGTACGATGGAGAAGGTGTTAGAGATACCATCCAGTGCGTATTTATATGGCAATTTAGCAACGGAGCTTAAAGAAGCTAATGAGCCATTTTTATCGCGTCCGTGTAATGGGTTTGCTCCTGGTGCAAAAGGTTCTCCAGCTTTTCGTCCATCTGGTGTATTTCCTGTTTTCTTCCCGTAAACCACATTGGAAGTAATCGTCAGGATAGACTGTGTTGGTGTAGCATTGCGATACATATGATGTTTCTTAATTTTATTCATAAAGTCTTTTACGAGATTCACAGCGATTTCATCTGCGCGATCATCGTTATTGCCGTATTTCGGATAGTCGCCTTCTATTTCATAATCAACGACAAGTCCGTCTTCATCACGAATCGTTTTTACCTTCGCATATTTAATGGCGCTTAAGGAATCGACAATCACGGATAGTCCTGCTACACCGCAAGCCATGGTCCGTAATACTTCCCGGTCATGCAGCGCCATTTCCAGACGCTCATAGCTGTATTTATCATGCATATAATGGATAATGTTTAATGCGTTGACATATAAACCAGATAACCAATCTAGGAGGTTATCATATTTCTCCGTTACTTCGTCGTAATCAAGATACTCTGATGTGATTGGTGCATAGTTTGGAGCTACCTGCATTTTTAGATTTTCATCTACACCGCCATTGATCGCATACAGAAGTGCTTTTGCCAAGTTTGCCCGTGCACCGAAGAACTGCATTTGTTTCCCGATGCGCATTGCAGATACACAGCAGGCAATTCCATAGTCATCTCCATAGATCGGGCGCATGATATCATCGTTTTCATATTGAATCGAGCTTGATTTAATAGACATTTTTGCACAATATTTTTTATAGTTTTCCGGCAGTTTAGCAGACCAAAGTACGGTTAAGTTTGGCTCTGGCGCCGGTCCTAAGTTATCTAATGTGTGCAGAAAACGATATGAGCTCTTTGTTACAAGTGGGCGTCCATCTTCTGCTATTCCTGCCAATGATTCTGTTACCCAAGTCGGGTCTCCGCTAAATAATTCGTTATAATCTGGTGTTCTTGCGAATTTTACGAGACGCAGCTTCATCACAAAATGATCGACAAGTTCTTGCGCTTCTTGCTCTGTCATAACCCCATTTTCAATATCTCTCTCTATATAAATATCTAAGAATGTAGAAACACGGCCAAGACTCATGGCAGCCCCGTTTTGCTCTTTAATGGCAGCTAAATAGGCTAAATAGAGCCATTGGAATGCTTCCTGTGCAGTTGTAGCAGGCTTGGAAAGGTCAAATTCATATTTTTCTCCGAGCTTTTTCAAATCGATTAAGGAACGAATCTGCTCCGAGGTTTCTTCCCGGTCGCGAATCACATCGTCCGTCATTGTTCCGTTACCAATCAGCTGCAGGTCTTTTTTCTTTTCTTCAATTAAACGGTCTACTCCATACAGGGCAACACGGCGGTAATCTCCGATAATACGTCCGCGGCCATATGCATCTGGAAGCCCGGTGATGATTCCTGCTTTTCTTGCTTTTAAGATTTCGGGTGTATAGGCATCAAAGACGCCTTGGTTATGCGTTTTCCGGTGTTCTGTAAAGGTATGGACAACGTCATCATTAACTTTGTAGCCATAGGATTCTGCGGCAGCTACAGCCATACGGATACCTCCAAAAGGCATTAGAGCACGTTTGAAAGGCGCATCTGTTTGCACGCCGACGATTTTTTCCAAGGGCTTATTTAAATAACCAGCACCGTGAGAGGTAATAGTAGATACGATTTTTGTATCTAAATCATATACACCGCCATTTTCCCGTTCTTCTCTGGTTAATTGCATGATTTGCTCCCACAGGTCTTTGGTGGCTTGGGTTGCATCAGTTAAGAAGGATTCATTTCCTTCATATAAATGATAATTCTGTAAAATAAAATCACGAACATCAATTTCTTGCTGCCAGTTGCCTTCAACGAAACCATCCCAAGGGACTCTTTTTACCATTTCATCTGTTACTTTCATAACAAAAACCCTCCTCTTAATTAATTGTGAATAAATTCACAATAACCTCTATTTTTATTATAAAGGTTTCGGAAAATAAAACAAGTGAAATACTTCACAAATAAAGAAAGTTCTTAAAATGTTCAAATTTAAAGCTTGAGAAATAAGAGGATTTTATAAAATAGTAACATTCGTTCCAAGCCTTTTTTAAAGAGTAAGAAAGTATAAAATGTTGAGGATAGCCGCTCCAACGGGTTTCATGGGGGGGAGTAATCTTAGGCCCCAGAAATACACTACGCTTTCCATGGGCCCCGAGCTCATCTCCTTTAAAGAAGACTTGCTGATTGGCAAGCCGACAGGCGCAGACAGAAGCATAGTCGCGCTTATGCCTATGGTAGAAAATAGAAGAACACTTTTTTCCTGCGGAGTCTTCCCACTAAGACTGCTGCGGTTACTCGCCCCGTCAAAACCGTTGCCCGCGGAAAGCGACTTCCCGAAGCGGACATCTGCTCGGCAAGAATATTAGTATTTTAAAGACCAAGTGATTTTCTTGGTTTCTCTTAATAAATACCGGGTTTTGGATAGGGGAACGGAGCAAGTGTATTGTTTTCTGCTATATATTTGCTTAAAATAAATACATTACGGTTTTTAGAAGGAAGGTTTCTTTATTGTATGTAATAATTGTTCTGGGGATCATTGCAGGAATGATGATTCCGCTGCAGACAGCAGTAAATAATCGGCTAACTGTGTTTACGAAAGCGGTGTTGCCGACATCCTTTTATTCCTTTTTATCTGGAAGTATTATTTTATTTTTCATTAATCTTATGATAGATCCTGATAAATTTACAGTATCATTCTTTGCAGATCAATCCTTTTCCTATGTCTGGTTTACTGGTGGTGTGCTTGGAGTAATTTTTCTTACAGGGAATATTATTTTACTGCCCAAAATTGGTGCAGCATTAACGGTTATTGTTACCGTAACAGGACAGATGGTGATTGGTATTTTGATTGATACCTTTGGCTGGTTTGGTGCAGAGGTAAAACCGTTGCATTTTATGCATATCGTTGGTGTTCTTCTTTTAATTGCCGGAATTGTCTATATGAATGCGAAAAAAAATCCCGGCGTTTCGCAGAGTCGTTTCCGGCTGTGGGTATTGTTCGGGATATGTACAGGAATGATGCCGCCGCTGCAGACAGCAATCAATAGTGCCTTGCGTTATGAAGTAGACTCCTTTATTTATGCTGCTTTTATTTCATTTATTGTAGGAACCGCTGTGTTATTTATTCTGTCGATGATAGTGAATAAAGGAGTAAAGTTAACACGTATTTCTGGAGATTTTAAATTAAAGCCCTGGCATTTTGCCGGTGGTGCACTCGGCGCAGCATATATCGCATCAAATATCAGTTTAATGCCTTATCTGGGTGTTACATTAACGATGATGGCTGCTATTTTAGGGCAGATTATCATGGGACTGTTAATTGATCATTTTGGGCTGTTTAACCTTCCGAAGTATTTAATTGATCAAAGAAGGGTTATCGCTGTTATTATGATTATCAGTGGGATAATCGTACTCAATATCTTTTAAGAGGATATTTAAAAATTCTTTTTCACTGTCCTTTTTGTACATGTATTTTAAGTTCGCAGACCTTGTTTCTTGCCTGTTGGAAAGGAAACAAGGTCTAATTTTTACCCTGTGAGATAGGAAGCGGTTTTTTCATACAGAGAAAAATGGTTATTATGGTACATCTCCAGCCTGTGCAGCGCAAAGGAAAATTCCACCGGAAAATGCTGCAGAATATCATAAACATTTTCGATATGAATCTGGTCCAGCATAAATGTCGGGATACAAAAATGATATGCAAAATGGTTGGCTTGATTTTCTTGCAGGTCGACAAAAAGGGAATGCATAAAACGCTGATCTCCTTCATGGAAAAAATAATGGCATAATTCATGCCCAAAGCATTGCCATATATTTTGCCGGGAAGTATTTGGAAGTACGATATAGTTATCTATCCGCATACTGACAGATGCTGCATAAATAATTTCAATATTTAAAGCTTGTGCAATAGAAGAAATGGAGAGCTCTGCCGGAGTCTGGATATTCAACTGCTTGTATAATGCTTCGACAAACTTTTCTACATCTGAATAGTACATTTGATTTCCCACCTTCAATAAGAATATATGTTCGGTTTGAAGTGCTAAAAATAAGGTGCAGCAAGTACACCTGTTTTTATATTGCTTATGGAAGTATAAATTAGCATTAGTCATTTTGATTGGCGTTATCGTTATTTGTTTTCTTTCTGTATAAAATATATTGTATCACATTTAAAGCTTCTTCTTTCTCATCTTCTGTCATTCGTTTCCAATTATGGAACATCAATGTATCTTGCTCCGACATCGGCTCCGGCCGGGAAGTATCCTTTGTTGAGGGAGACATAGATTTACCTAAAAGCCAATCTACGGAAACACCATATAAATTAGCCATTTTATGTAACGTGTCTGTGTCCGGATCACGATATTCTCTTTCATAACCAGATAAAGTACCATTTGAAATACCTAAAAGTTTCGAAGCTTCAATTTGTTTTAATCCAGCTTTTTCTCGTGCTTCTCTTAATCTTTGGGAAAGAATTTTCATAGTATCCACCTCAATATAGAGATAATACCATTTTTAATAAAAACAATAATATTTTTGAGCGAAATGCAAATTTTATTGTTTTCGTATATTGACTTACGCAAAGCGCTTAATTATAATTTAAAGTATAAAAACCAAAAGATGGATGGGGTGATTTAGTGGAAATACATGAGAAAATCGAATTTATCAGACAGCAAAAGCAGATAACGAAGACACAAATTGCAAAAAAATGCTCTAAAACTCCTGCCTGGTACACCAATATTTCCAAGGGAAAAACAAAGATAGATGTAGATACCCTGGAAAGAATAGCAGATGCATTAGAAATTGATGTGAAAATGTTATTTGATAAGGAGTTGAATGATGCATTAAATAAATGCAAAGAGCTTTTATAAACGAAAATAAAAAGGAAGAGATTTTATACACCCTAGATCAAAACGATACCTCGAAGAGCTGGAATGATATAACTATCATTAAGCGCCACATAGCTATCCCCTCAAAGAAAAATCTCTCAACCACAATATATTTTATCCTGTTATAATACGTAATTCGGGTTCTATCTCCTCGTTCATAGGGAGGTAGTTTTTTATTGGATAAATGAAGCTTGTGTTTTACTCAATAAAAAACTGGGTAAAGATTTTAAACATATTTATGTAATATGGAATATAATGTAATATTTAAAAACATACTATTCAAGTACCTTACATTTATGGTAGAATTTATCTTACTCTACAATTAGAATAAACCCTGTAAAATGTAGTCGCCTCAACTACAATGAAAAATCCAATAAATCTATGTTTTATATCCAATGAAAATAAAGTGTTTATCAAGAGTGAAGAATGACTGATTAAAGAGAAGGTAACTAGCAGTAAATAAAAAAACTTTGTTTCAGTTGGATATTTTTGTACCCGAAAACATAGTGAAAGGAAGAAGGTATATGGATTCTAAAAAATTAACGAGAAGAATATTAATTGCTCTGGTTGCTGGTGCAGCTGCTGGTATAGCACTGACATTTGCCCCGGAAAGTTTTTTTGAACCTCTCGATAAATATGTATTAGACCCCATTGGTCAAATATTTATTAATCTTATAATGATGTTAGTAGTTCCGCTTGTATTTGTATCCATTGTATTAGGAACAGCAGGCCTGGGAGACCCGAAAAAATTAGGAAAGATTGGTGTTTCCGCGGTTGCCTTTTTCTTAACAACAACGGCAATTGCAATCAGTTTAGGTCTAGGTTTGGGTTATTTGATCCAGCCGGGGTCGACAGGGATTTTTGATACGTCAAATGCAGAATACAGCGCAGATGAAGCACCGCCAATTATGGAGACGTTGATTAATATTGTTCCTGAGAATCCTATAGAAGCATTGGCATCTGGAGAAATGCTTCAGATTATTGCATTTGCTATCTTTATTGGGGTTGCATTGGCATTTTTAAGTGATAAAACAAAAGGAATATATAATCTATTTGAACAGGCAAACGAAATTTTGAATTGGTTAATTACAGTGATTATGCGATTTGCTCCGTATGGGGCATTTGCTTTGATTGCCTCAGCAATTGGTGATGCTGGACTGAATGCACTCGGTTCCATGTTGAGCTATATGTTAACGGTGATTGCAGGTTTGCTGCTGCACGCACTCATTATCTATTCGCTTGCTATTTGGCTAATCGGACGCGGGAACCCAATTACATTTTTTAAAGTATTTTTCCCGGCAATGGTGGTTGGCTTTAGTACTTCCAGCTCTAATGCTGCACTTCCTGTGGCGATGAAGACAGCTCAAGAAAAACTGGGTGTAAAAAAAGCTGTCAGCAGCTTTGTTCAGCCGCTCGGTGCAACCATTAATATGGACGGGACAGCAATTATGCAGGCTGTAGCAACCGTATTTATTTCCCAAGTGTATGATATCCCGCTGACTTTTATGGATTTATTAATGGTCGTTCTTATCGCTACGTTGGCAAGTGTTGGTACAGCAGGCGTCCCTGGCGTCGGACTGGTGATGCTGGCAATGGTACTTGGCCAAGTTGGGCTGCCGGTAGAAGGTATTGCTTTAATAATTGGTATTGACCGTCTTCTCGATATGTTAAGGACATCTCTAAATATTGCCGGCGATGCTACTTGTGCATATATTATATCTGAACGGGGAAAACGGAATGAGAAAAAGACACAAAATGCATAAAATCAATATTTAATTCAATGAAATCCGAACGCATTTGCATTCTAACGAGAGAATGTTCAAAATGGGTCCGGATTTCTTTGTTTCGTACGTTGTTTTTATTCTATTTAGCTGGAAGTTGATTAAGAGATAACCTGCAGCACGCTTTCTGCTTAATTTATTTGTTCCTGATAAACTGCTGTAAATCATGGGTTAACGGGTATTCATCCCAGTAATATCTCCTTTATTTTGTAAAATTAGAAACAAACTCTTTAAAAATGTCACAAAATGTTCTAAAATAGAAATAGTTAACAAAATATTTTAATCCTTTTTTTAATTCTATTTGTAATCGTTTCCAATTAAGATGAATGAGGTGATTAGATGGATATGCAAGCAATTCCGGCACGTGAAGGCAATCATAATTTAAAAAACTACGAGGATTTTCGAAAAACATTTTCTTGGGAAAGTGTGGAGAAGAACTTTTCCTGGCATGAAACAGGAAAAGTGAATATGGCCTATGAAGCAATTGATAGACATGCTGATAATCCGGATAAGAAGGATAAAATCGCATTACTATATTCAGATCCCAATCGAGAAGAAAAAGTCAGCTTTGAGCAACTTCGTCTCCAAAGTAACCAATTCGCAAATGTATTGAAAAAATACGATGTGCAAAAGGGAGATCGTGTTTTTCTTTTTATGCCGAGAAGTCCGGAGTTCTATCAAGCATTTTTCGGTATTTTAAAAATCGGAGCAATTGCAGGGCCGCTGTTTGAGGCATTTATGGAGCAGGCGGTCGGTGACCGCTTAGAGAATAGTGAGGCACGTGTATTAGTAACAACTCCTGATTTACTCTATCGTATCCCGCAGGATAGACTGCCAAATTTAGAAAAAATCGTGTTAGTGGGTGCGCATGAGGAAGAAGGAAACCAGTATATTGACTTCGATTCCGAAATGAATGAGGCATCCACAGATTTTGATATTGTTTGGGTGGATAGAGAAGATGGCATGCTGCTACATTATACATCTGGTTCCACTGGGAAACCAAAAGGCATTCTGCATGTGCATAATGCTATGATTCAGCATTACGCTACAGGAGAATGGGTATTAGATTTAGAAGAGGATGATATCTACTGGTGTACAGCAGACCCGGGCTGGGTTACAGGAACAAGCTATGGTATTTTTGCGCCTTGGCTGCATGGAGTGACAAATGTGATTCGCGGCGGACGTTTTTCTCCAGATGATTGGTATAAAACGTTGCAGGATAATCATGTTACCGTATGGTATACTGCACCAACAGCTTTACGGATGCTTGTAAGTCATGGCGAAGAGAAGGTCAGAGAATATGACCTGTCTGCGCTGCGTCATATTTTGAGTGTAGGAGAACCATTAAACCCGGAAGTAATTACATGGGGATTAAAAGCATTTGATTTACGTATTCATGATACGTGGTGGATGACAGAGACAGGTGCACAGGTGATTGTAAACATCCCGTCACTGGAAATCAGACCTGGTTCCATGGGGAAACCAATCCCTGGAGTAGAGGCGTCCATTGTCGATAATGAAGGAAATGAAATCCCTCCAAATCAAATGGGTAATTTAGCAATCAAAGCGGGATGGCCGGCCATGATGCGCGAGGTTTGGAACAATAAAGGAAAATATGAGAGTTATTTTATTAATGGATGGTATGTCTCCGGAGATAGTGCATATCGTGATGAAGATGGATATTTCTGGTTCCAGGGGCGTTTGGATGATGTTATCAATACATCTGGAGAACGGGTCGGACCATTTGAGGTCGAGAGCAAGCTGATTGAACATCCGGCTGTTGCAGAGGCGGGAGTTATCGGTAAGCCGGATCCAGAGCGCGGAGAAATTATTAAAGCATTTATTACCTTGAACCCGGGCCATGAAAAAAGTGATGAGCTGCTGGAAGAAATCCGTCAATTTATTAAAAAAGAATTAAGTGCACACGCTGCACCAAGAGAAATTGAAGTAAAAGACTCTATTCCTAAAACACGGAGCGGTAAAATCATGCGCCGTTTATTAAAATCATGGGAATTAGGGCTGCCGACAGGAGATACTTCGACGTTAGAGGAGTAATCCGTCTATTGTAAAAAAAGCAGGAAATACTTTATAAAATGAACATAGTGGCTTCTCATTTAACGATAAAAATGAGAAGCCACTATTTTTACGTACTCAAACTTTCGTACATTAAAAAATAACTTTTTTTTCACAGAAACAGGAGTTAATCGTTCCTTCGATAACGCCCTTTACAAAAAATATCAATTCGTATGTTTTAAATAAATTCTATTTGGGAAGATATAGGATGTAACCAATATTAAAGGAGTGAATAATTCATGGGTAAAAAAATTGCAACAGTTATCACAGACTTATTTGAAGACGTAGAATATACAGATCCTAAAAAAGCATTGGAAGAAGCTGGTCATGAGCTGGTTACGATTGAAAAAGAACAAGGCAATACCGTAACAGGCAAATCAGAAGATACAAAAGTAACTATCGATAAAGGTATTGATGACGTAAAACCAGAAGACTTTGATGCATTATTTATTCCTGGCGGTTTCTCTCCAGACATGCTTCGTGCAGATGACCGCTTCGTTGCATTTGCAAAACATTTTATGGATGAGAAGAAACCAGTGATGGCCATTTGTCATGGACCGCAGCTTCTTATCACTGCAAAAACACTGAATGGACGTGGAGCAACAGGCTTTAAATCAATCCAGGTTGATTTAGAAAATGCAGGTGCGAAATTCCAGGATAAAGAAGTTGTCGTTTGTCAAAATCAATTAGTAACAAGCCGTACACCAGATGATATTCCAGCGTTTAATCGTGAGTCTGTGAAAGTGCTTGGTTAATTAAAAAGTATAATTAGAAATAAAGAAGAGTGCTTTGAAACCATATTTTCAAAGCACTCTTTTTCATGTACATATTCTGCTTATTCCTCTAATTTTTGAATATCAAATTCATTATTTAAAAGCAGCCAGTTCTGCGGGAAGGACAGCCCTAATTTCCAATAAGAAATGCCTAAAAGTTGAAATTCGCGGATTAAATCAAATTTAGCCTGGATTGAACGGGCATCCTCAAACCAAACCTCGTGCTCCTGTCCGGAGGCATCTGCATACATAAAATAGGGCGCTTGGGCTGTGGTATCATATTGAATCGCAACATTATTCTCCCAGGCGATTTGAACGGCCTGCTGCGGACTGATAGCCCGTGCCGCTTCCCCTCCTTCTACAAAAGGAAGTGTCCAATCATATCCATATAAATTCTGACCGAGTAAAATTTTCTCTGATGGAATTTCAGAAACAGCATATTCCACCACGTCGCGGACGGAGTTGAGAGGTGAAATAGCCATCGGTGGACCGTAGCTGTAGCCCCATTCATAAGTCATCAACACAACAAAATCAACAATCTCTCCGTGGGCGCGGTAATCATGTGCTTCATACCATTGCCCTGTCTGCTCTGCGCTCGTTTTTGGAGCAAGCGCTGTTGAAATCAGCAGCCCAGCTTGGGAAAGGCGGTCCTTTGCGGTACGCAAAAAGGTATTATAAGCCTCCCTATCATCTGATGGAAGAAATTCAAAATCAAAATGTACATCACGAAAGCCTTGTTCTGTTGCGATATTAATAATCTCATCTAATAACCGATTTTGGACAGCCTGCACCGTTAAAATAATATGCCCGACCTCCGAGCTGAAGGCTCCTTCTTCTAAATTGGTAATGGCCATCGCAATGGAGGCGCCGTTTGCTCGTGCGGAGGTGATAAGATTCCCTGTTGGCGGAGCTGTCAGTGTACCATCCCGATTAGCGCGGTAGCTAAATAAAGTGAGATACGTTAAAAAAGGCGAATACGTGCTTGCTGCTGTTTCTAATGTCTGGGAAACCTCCTCTCCCATTGGTTCGACATAGGCATTGGAAGTAATCGGTTCTTTTGGAGCAGGCGGGATGTATAGGCGAAGTCCGGGATAAATAATCTGATTTGCATTTAACCCGTTAACTGTTGCTAATTCCTCCACAGGGATGTTAAATTGACCCGCAATGGAAGAAAGTGTATCACCAGACTGCACAAAGTAAAACTCTCCGACAATGGGAATGACAAGTGCTTGCCCGATAACTAATTGGTCAGGTGCATTTAGTTCATTCGCATTGACAATATCTTGAACGGAGGAACCGTATGTATCTGCAATTTGCTCCAGCGTATTTCCTTGTTCAACGACGTATATTTGCAAACTAATAACCCCCTTCAGAGTGCTTCTTACTCACTATATGAAGGGGGAGAAAGTAATATGCTAAATTGCTGTAATATCTGCATCCATGACCGATTCCATTAAATAAAGCGCATAGTTATTATTATCCACTCCCTCGGAAGCAAGGCAGTTTTTAGGAATGGAAAGACTGAATTTATACATATAGGCATCCTTTGCCGTAAACAGAATACAAATATCGCCGGCAATTCCTGCTAAAATAAGATGTGTTCGTTTTAAATCAGTTAAAAGAGCGTGTAAGGGTGCTTGAAAAAAGGCGGAGTGTTGTGGTTTAATTAGGAAATAATCGTCATCATCCGGTTTGATTTTTTCAATGATGTTCTCACTCTTTTCATTTTTACAATATTTGATAATCTCCCGGAAATCTGCTTGCCATAATCCATAATGATCGTTAACGTAGATAATAGGTATCGACTTTTCTTTGGCGAAGTGACGCAAATTAATTAAATTTGGGAGAATCTCTTCTGTATTTGCAAGAAGGTTGTCACCGCCGTCAAATTTAAAATCATTGATTAAGTCGACAAAAACAAGTGCTGTGTTCTCTGGTGTTATATTCATGAGCTTCTCCTTTTTTAAAGAAATCAGTTAATATAGTATTCCCGCTAAACAATTATTAAAACGAGAATAAAGTGATGTGATAAAAATGACAGAAGAAATATCTGTAAGCCAGGACGAAAAGTATATGGCAGCTGCTCTGCAGGAGGCACGCAGAGCTTGGATGTTAAACGAAGTCCCCATTGGCGCAGTGGTCGTGAAGGATGGAGAAATTATCGGCAGAGGCTTTAATTTGCGTGAATCCATGCAAACTACCCTAACTCATGCAGAGCTTCTTGCTATTCAGGATGCCAATCAAAAAGTCGGCAGCTGGAGATTAGAGGATTGCACCTTATACGTTACATTAGAGCCATGTCCTATGTGCGCCGGAGCAATTGTTCAATCACGAGTAAAGCGTGTAGTCTATGGAGCAAGTGACCCGAAAGCAGGCTGTGCGGGAACCTTAATGAATTTATTGGAGGAACCGCGGTTTAACCATCAGGTCGAGGTGAAATCTGGTGTGCTTGAACCACAATGCAGTACGGTTTTAAAGAATTTTTTTAAAGAGCTGCGTCAAAAGAAGAATGAAAAGGGTGCTGAGTCCGGAGAATAGAGCCAACACTGGAAAAGATACTTTTTTCATTGCATTTTTAGGACGAGGAAGCTATAATAATAAATACGTGCTAAGCGGGGAGGTAGCGGTGCCCTGTACTCGCAATCCGCTATAGCGAGGCCGAATTCCTGCTCGAGGTGGGATGACTGTATGGTCAGACGTAAGGAATTGGTGTTGACGTCCGGGTCCTGCGCAACAGGAACCCATGAACCCTGTCAGGTCCGGAAGGAAGCAGCAGTAAGTGGTCATTCTTGTGTGCCGCAGGGAAACCTGGGCTGAGCCATGAACTTACGTAGCGCATATGGTCACTCCATCGAAAGCAGGTGCACGTTACATATGAAAGAAAAGAACTGTGAATGCAGTTCTTTTTTTATGCAAAAATATAGCGGGATAAACAGATTATTTGCACTGAATCATAAGAAAGCATATGCTATGAATTACTTAAAATTTACAAGCGAGGTGTAAAAATGGCTCAATTAACACAACCTTTTACATTAAAAAATTTAACCTTGAAAAATAAAGTTGTCATGGCTCCAATGTGTCAGTATTCAGTAGATGCTAAGGACGGGATTCCAAACGATTGGCATTTTGTTCATTATACCTCCCGTGCAGTGGGCGGTGCCGGATTAATCTTAGTTGAAATGACAGATGTCGATCCGGATGGCCGTATTACAGATAACGATCTTGGTCTCTGGTCAGACGAACAAATTCCGGCTTATAAAAAAATAGTTGATGCCGTTCATAAGCAGGGTGCTAAAATCGGTATTCAGATTGCGCATGCCGGAAGAAAGGCTGAGGATGCGAACCCACCCGTTGCTCCATCGGCAATTCCTGTTACAGAGGATGATAAAATGCCTCGTGCTTTAACGACAGATGAGGTCCGGGAAACGATTCAACAATTTCAGGATGCAGCAAAACGGGCAGTCGAAGCTGGTTTTGATACAATTGAATTGCATGGAGCACACGGTTATTTGATTCATCAGTTTCATTCTCCGTTAATTAATCAGAGAGAGGATGAGTATCAGGAGCTGTCCTTTTTTGGGGTACAAATTATCCGTGCTGTGAAAGATGTGATTCCTGCAGATATGCCGCTTCTGATGCGAATTTCAGCTGTAGAATACATGGATGGCGGCTATGATATAGACCATGCATTAGAAATTGCCAAAAAATATAAAGCGGCTGGTGTGGATATGTTCCATATTTCCAGCGGCGGAGAAGCACCTCCAGGAAAGCAAAAACCAGCCACCAATCCAGGCTATCAGCTTCCATTTGCACGCAGATTTAAAGAAGAGCTGGATATGCCGGTGATTGCTGTCGGCCTTTTAGAAGACCCGGAGCTGGCAGAGTCTGTTATCGGAAATGGCGATGCGGACCTGGTTGCGATTGGCCGCGGTATGCTGAAAGATCCTTATTGGGCCATTCGGGCAAGCGAACAGTTGGGAGATACGATGGAACCGGCAAGACAATATAAGCGTGCTTATCCGAAGAAGTAGTGATGAATGCAGACGAATAGAAGGATGATTCCCCGTACGAGTTTCTTTTTACAGGTAAAATTGTACTAGAAACCAGGGATATGATATAATTTCTATAGCAAAGCATACGATATAAAAAAGGGCAGCATGCAACCACATGCTGCCCGGAAAATACACACAGTGATTTCTCTCCATCAGAGAGGGAAGGCTGTTTTAAGTGACAATGAAGCCACCCTGTTTGCCGGCAAGCGAAGGGTGGTTTTTTTACTTTTGGTCTTTATCATGAAATGAAAGAATGGCTATAATAAGCAAGCCAAAGCTGATCATTAAAGATAAGGCATCAAAAGTAGCCATAGGCATCACCTCCTTTCATATAGGAGATGGTACCTTCCACCGTTTAACTTCTTACTGTGAGTATCTTAGTGTATTATACCATAATAGGAACATTAGTTCTATAAATTTAGACGAACCTTTTTATTCAACATAAAAAAATTAAATTCTAAGCTAATTTTTGCAAACATAAATTACTTCCAGATAATCATTTCTAAGGTTTTCATCCAAGCCTTTAATCGGGTATAATAAGAAGGAGACAAATAAGGGGAATCGAAATCATGAGTTATCAAGCTTTATACCGCGTCTGGCGACCAAGAACATTTGAAGATGTCGTAGGACAGCAGCATATCACGAGAACATTACAAAATGCTATTACCCAGGATAAATTCTCACATGCTTATTTATTCTCTGGCCCAAGAGGGACAGGGAAAACGAGTGCTGCAAAGATTTTTGCACAAACGATTAATTGTGAGCATGCGCCTGTCAAAGAACCATGTAATGAATGTGCGGCATGTAAAGGGATTCAAGATGGCTCTATTTCGGATGTCATTGAAATTGATGCGGCATCAAATACTAGCGTCGATGATATTCGTGATATTCGTGATAAAGTAAAGTATGCACCGAGTGCTGTGCCTTATAAAGTGTATATTATTGATGAAGTGCATATGATATCTGTCAATGCATTTAACGCGCTTTTGAAAACGCTGGAAGAGCCGCCAAAACATGTTGTATTTATTCTGGCAACTACCGAACCGCATAAAATACCATTAACGATTATATCCCGTTGCCAGCGCTTTGATTTCAAACCGATCTCTAATCAGGCAATTGTGGAAAGAATGCAAAAAATCATGCAGGCAGAAACTATTTCTGTTACAGAGGAAGCCTTAGAGTCTGTGGCATTAGCAGCAGAAGGCGGAATGCGTGATGCACTGAGTATCCTGGACCAGGCAATTTCCTATAGTGAGGAGCAGGTAGAGTTAGAAGATGTGCTTGCTGTAACTGGCGGAGTATCTCAGGAGGTGCTCACCAATATCGTCCGTGCAATGATTCAGCAGGATGTGCAGACGGTGCTTCAAGGATTGGACCAGATGATTCAGACCGGAAAAGATCCGGGAAAGTTTGTACAGGATTTAATCTACTTTATGCGTGATTTACTTTTATATAAAAGCTCGTCAGGTTTAGCTGATTTATTAGAACGGGCAGTAGCCAATGAAGCTTTTGAAGCATTATCGGAGCAAGTGGAGAACAGCTGGATTCAGCATGCAATTATTGAACTGAATCAATGCCAGCAGGAAATGAAATGGTCCAACAGTCCGAAAATCTTTATTGAAGTTGCACTGTTGTCCATTACAGATCAATTTGGAAAGACGCAAGGATCCGGACAGCTTCAGCCGGAAGCTGTGGAGCAATCAGCTGTTGTCGGGCAGCTTCAGCAGAAACTGCAGGCGATGGAGCGTGATATTGCAAAATTAAAAGAAGCCCCGCCCCAGCAGCAAGATGCTGGCGGTACCGCCCCTGCACAGGAAAGACGCCGTCCCAGCTCGAGAAATTCACGAAACACTTATAAGATTCCATTTGATCGAATTCGTGATACACTAGGAAAGGCAGAGAAAAAAGAACTGAAAGATGTTCATGCACATTGGGCAAACTTCTTAAATCAGTTGAAAACAACAAATGCCCCGGCTCATGCGACGATTCAGGACAGCAAGCCTGCTGCGGCATCAGCTGATACCCTGATTGTTGCGTTTAAATATGAAATTCACTGTTCTTTATTCCTGGATCATCGGGAAATGGTAGAATCGATATTAGGGAATTTGGATAAACACCGCACGATTATTCCTATTCCGGAGAAAGAGTGGAATGACCTGCGCAGTGAGTATATTCAAAAGCAGGAAAAGCCGGATGAACCCAAGAAACCAGAAGGAGACCCGCTCGTAGATGAAGCGCGAAAGCTTTTTGGTGATGATCTTTTAGAAATTCATGATTAACATATACATTTAAAGGAGGTATTTTCCATGAAGGGAAATATGAATAACATGATGAAGCAAATGCAGAAAATGCAGAAGAAAATGATGAAGGCACAGGATGAATTACATGAAATGTCCTTTGAAGCTTCAGCTGGCGGCGGCATGGTAACTGTCCGGGCGAATGGCAAAAAAGAAATTACAGATGTAGAAATCAAAGAAGAGGTTGTTGACCCGGATGATATTGAAATGCTGCAGGATCTTATTTTAGCAGCGACTAATGACGTGTTAACACAAATCGATGACAAAACAAATGATACCATGGGACAATTTACAAAAGGAATGAATATGCCAGGAATGTTCTAATTCCTTTCTAATTAAAGATAAGACGTCTGGCTTCACTGCCAAGGCGTCTTATTTTCGCAAAAGATAGAGTTTTTAATTGACTTTTTTTGATAAGGGGGTAAGAAAGTATGTATTATCCAGAGCCGATAACCAAGCTGATGGATAGCTTCTCCAAATTACCGGGAATTGGTCCAAAGACAGCAGCACGTCTGGCCTTCTTTGTTTTAAATATGAAGGATGACGATGTGATGAATTTTGCTAATGCATTAGTGAATGCGAAACGGGAGCTTACCCATTGTTCTGTTTGCGGACATATTACAGACCAAGACCCGTGTGCTATTTGTCAGGATACCAGCCGGGATGGATCGACTATTTGTGTTGTCCAAGATCCGAAAGACGTGATTGCGATGGAAAAAATGAAAGAATTTCGCGGCAAATACCATGTTCTCCATGGAGCCATTTCACCGATGGACGGAATTGGTCCAGAGGATATTAATGTGCCGGATTTGATTAATCGATTGAAAGACGAAGAAGTAGAAGAGCTTATTTTAGCAACCAATCCGAATATTGAAGGGGAAGCCACGGCAATGTATATTTCCCGGTTGGTAAAGCCTTCTGGTATTCGTACCACACGTATTGCACATGGATTGCCTGTCGGCGGTGATTTGGAATATGCGGATGAGGTTACATTATCAAAAGCATTAGAGGGACGAAGAGATGTCTAAATTGTATCGCTGATCATTCATGAGGAGAATAAAGCTTCCATGGGATGAAATTTCATTTTATAACGAGGTTTGGTGGGAAATATGGCAAAGAAATTAAAGAAAAAAGATATGGACCAGGAGCTTCTGAATGCTTTATATCAAGTAGAGGGCGAGTGGAGGCAGCTTCAGGATTTTGTGCGAAAAAGTATTGACCCGTCACGTAATGGGATGAAAGAGGAGCTATTAGCGAGATCCAAATATTTGATGCTGTTGAAAGAAGCTCGTATTCGCAAGGTTAAAGCGACACGATTTTAAAATTAAAGAATATATTTTTCCAAAAGAATCAAGTATGTTTCAAGCTGCCTGATTCTTTTTTATTTTTCTAAGAAAAAAAGAGGGGACACTTATTATGGAAACCAATCCGCCGAATCTAAACTTAAAAATGACTGCAATTGAAAAGCTGTTGAATGTTCTGGGAATACTGAGTTTCTCTGGTGTTATTGTGTATATTATTTTTACATGGGATGCTATTCCAAATCAGATTCCCGGACACTATAATGAAGCAGGGGAAGTAACAAGATGGGGAGGAAGGGAAGAACTGTTCATCCTCTTAGGCATCGGGTTACTTTTATGGTTTGGGATGACTGTTATGGAACGATTTCCACATGTATATAATTATCGGAATCTAACAGAAGCAAATGTGAAAGGGCAATATATCAATTCCAGAATGCTGGTGAACGTTTTAAAAAATGAGATAGCTATTCTCTTTCCTTTTATTATATGGAATGATATTCGTGTTGCGAGAGGGCTTCCATCTTATATAAATACGTGGTCTTTGGTATTCATTATTCTTCTATTTGCAGGGACGATTGCTTTCTTTATTGTCCTTTCTTCTCGTCTAAAGAAGGAAGCTGCTAATGAATCTTAGAAAGTTGTCAATTATCCTGCTGCTTTTAAAACCTGTTCTAATCGCTTCCGGTAAATCATAGAAATAAGTTAAAGTGATGGAAGGAAAGTGGGGAGAGGAATGAATTCAACACTATTTATTGGAACGATTGTCGGATTAATTATTCTTTTATTTATTGTAGGTGCGCCGGTAAAGCCAATGAAACATATTGGGAAAGCAACGATGAAGCTGGGGATAGGCGCATTGCTGCTTTTTTTCTTAAATGTATTTGGAGGGGCGGTAGGTCTGCATATTCCAATTAATCTATTTACGGTATTAGTATCTGGATTTCTTGGTATATTCGGAGTCGGTTCCCTTGCAGCAATCCATTTATTTATTCTTTGAGACGCTGTTTATTCTTTCAAGGTGGAATAAAAATCTAAAAAATAATATCTATGTATAGCATCCGTTAGATTAGGAGATACTAGTTTTAACGGAGGTGGAGAAATGAAGCAGCAAAAAGTTCAAGAGTATGAGTATTGCGGAATTTGTGAGGAACCAAAGGAAAACGGGATTCATTTGTATTCCATGTTTTTATGTTCGGAATGTGAGCATAATATGATTCATACGGAGCCGCGGGAAGAAAAATACCAATACTATCTCTCAAAGTTAAAAAATATCAACCAATCAACATTACATTCTTAATATAATCCCCTTTTACAAGTCTTTGCATGCAAAGGCTTTTTTGTTTTGTTAGCATAGATATGGAAGAAAGGTACGTACTATATAAGTTAAATGAAAGATTCTATCTCCTAGCGACCGGCTACGGAAATACACTACGCTCGTTAAAGTGTTTCACTCAACTTTCGCACATTAAAAAGTAATTTCGCTTCTATAGAAACAGGAGTTGATCGTTCCTTCTATAACACCCTTGACAAAGAATAAAAGGTGAAGTGTAAAGCGCCGCTGCGGCGGACCATTTTGCTTTCCGACGTACAAATGTTTTCGATGGGACGAGTAATCGCAACCCCAGGACGTTGCGGTCTTAGTCTGCCTAGGGGCACGCTCTTCAGCTAACTTTTGCCAAGAAGAACACTTGGCAAAAGTGGATCTTCAGATGGTGCTGATCCCTCAGGAGTCAAAACGGTCCGCCTCCGCTAGTAGGATATTCTATACGTGAAAAAAACTTGCCAAATAGATGTTTAATCAGATAGAACATCTTTTTCATGCTGCATGGTAACATGTTCCGCTAAGATTCCTTTCTGTGCATCGAAGCGATTCCCTGTATTTCATATCCATGCTGTCATGATTGGTTATTCAGGCGAAAGCTGCTATTTCCTTCAGCTTATTAAAATGTTATTTCTTTCATTCGCTGGAGAATCCTATCAGAGCGCAGGCCAACCACGCAGACTCCTATGGGAACAGGGCGAGCTGAAGATCCACTTGAAAAGCGGTTTTCTTTTCAAGTTAGCTGAAGCCGTCCCCATGGAAAGCGGAGTGGTTGGCCGGAGCGGAGCTATGCACCATCACCAATTCCAACAAGGCCGGATATTCCACCAAAATGCAAGCATGATAAGGGGGAACATGTTCACCCTGAAATAGCAAGATATATATGCTTATTCTTAGGTGCGAAAGTTGAGTGTTTCATTATAGAAAATTGCTTTTTTCTGTTAAGGGAAAACAGCGGGAAAAATAGATTAAATAATTTCGACTTATGCAGCTCTATAAAAAGCGGAATAATAGTACATTTTAGTATCCATGTTTTTCATCCCTTTCACTTGCTTGGTATAATAAGAAGTACACCATAATAAACAAATCAATTTTAATGAATTGGTTTGTTTATTTACATATATAAAGAAATGAGGCAGACAAATGGAGCAGCAGCGTATGCCATTAGCAGAGCATTTACAAGCATTTGCAAAAAGGAATCCAATCTCTTTCCATGTACCGGGTCATAAGCACGGAGAAGTTTTTACACCTGCATATCATAACAATTTTCAGCAGATGCTCCGCTGGGATGTGACCGAAATTACCGGAATGGATGATTTGCATGCGCCTGCAGGAATTATTGCAGATGCGGAAAGCTTAGCAGCAGCTTTTTTTCAGACCCAGCATACATTTTTTCTGGTTGGGGGGTCGACAGCTGGCAATCTGGCGATGATTCTTGCGGCGTGTAAGCAGGAAGATAAGATTCTTATTCAGCGTAATTGTCATAAGTCGGTGATGAATGGCGTAGAGTTAGCAGGAGCACAGCCTGTTTTTTTAGCTCCGGAATGGGAGGAGCAGGTCAGCCGATTTACGAGTCCAAGCTATGAAACCATAGCATCCGCCATAGAACAGCATCCTGATGCCAAAGCAATCGTTCTTACCTACCCGGATTATTTTGGTCAAACCTATCAATTGAAAGCAATGATTGATAAGGCGCACCAATACAATATCCCTGTACTAGTAGACGAAGCGCATGGTGTTCATTTTGCTTTAGGAGACCCTTTTCCAGCTTCAGCGATAGAGCTGGGGGCAGATGCTGTGGTGCATTCTGCGCATAAAATGGCTCCCGCAATGACGATGGCTTCGTATTTACATCTGGGGACTTCCCGTATCAATCCGTCTCAAATTGCGCATTATTTACAAATTGTCCAATCGAGCAGTCCATCTTATATACTTATGGCTTCTTTAGATATAGCAAGGCATTTTTTAGCACACTTTTTAAAAGAAGATCGAATCAAAACGATAAAAAGTGTGGAACAGGTAAAGCAGTTGTTTTCCGCTTTTTCATTTTGGGAATTCATGCCTTCCGACGATTCATTAAAGCTAACGTTCCACGTGAAACATTCTTTTTCGACAAAGTCCGTTGTAAACTTACTCGAAAAAGCAGGAATTTTTCCGGAGCTTGCGACGGATGAGCAAATTTTATTTGTCCACGGGCTTGCTCCGATGGAAGAAATAGATACACTGGAAAAAAGGTTGAAAACCATAGGGCATCCATTAAAAAAATCAGCAAATCGTGCTACAATAGAGAGGACAAATCTTTTTCCCGAAAAGGTCCAAGAATTAGATTTGTCTTATCAAGAAATGAATAATTATCCAACGTATCTGGTCTCGATGAGGGAAAGCATAGGAGAGATAGCTGCTGAGGCAGTGATTCCCTATCCGCCTGGTATTCCGCTTCTCTTAAAAGGAGAACGAATCCAAGAGATGCATATCGCACATTTGGAAAAATTAGTGGAGCAGGGTGTTCGAATACAGCATAGGGACGAAGGAATACGCATATATAGGAACAAAGGGGAAAGATGATGACAACTGGTTTGTTTATAACATTTGAAGGTGGCGAAGGAGCTGGCAAAACCACTATCCTAAATCAGGTTTATGAAGAGCTTACATCCCGGGGGATAGAGGTTATCAAGACAAGAGAGCCAGGAGGTATCCGTATCTCCGAGAAGATTCGAGAAATTATCCATGACCCTCTCCATCTGGAAATGGAAGAAAGAACAGAAGCGTTATTATATGCAGCAGCAAGAAGACAGCATCTTGTAGAGAAGGTTTTTCCTGCGTTAGAACAAGGGAAAATTGTATTATGCGATCGTTTTGTAGACAGCAGTCTGGTTTATCAAGGCTATGCAAGAGGCATTGGTGTAGATGAAGTATATGCGATCAATCAATTTGTGATTGAGGATTGTATGCCGGATGCAACGCTCTACTTTGATATTTCTCCAAAAAAAGGACTGGAGCGTATTTCAGCAAATGCAGACAGAGAGAAAAATCGCTTGGATTTAGAAACCATCGAATTTCATGAGAAAGTCTATGAAGGCTATCAGCTGATCCGGTCTCGTTTTCCAGAGCGTTTTCAAACTGTGGATGCTGATCGTTCGCTTGAAGCGGTCTATCAAGATGTGTTAGAAAGAATTACAGCTTTATTTAATAAATAAATATGCCAAAAGGGGCTGGTCAATCATGAAATTAATTATAACGGTCATTCAAGATAAAGATTCCAATCGTTTAGTAAACGCATTAGGTGAAAATAAATTTCAGACAACTAAATTAGCTACAACAGGCGGATTTTTAAAGGAAGGTAATACCACGTTAATGATTGGTTGTGAGGATGAATATGTGAATGATGCGCTCGAAATCATCCGTGATAATTGCTCGCATCGGGAACAGATGGTGGCGCCCATTTCTCCAATGGGAGGAAATGCCGATTCGTATATTCCAAAACCAGTGAAGGTAGAAGTTGGCGGTGCTACAGTATTCATCTTGCCTATCGAGTCCTTTTACCAATTCTAAACAGGAATTCTGCTTCAAAAACATGCTATGTAATCAAACGGGAGGGGGAGAACAATGAAAATTTCCAGTGATATCGTAACACCGAGAGATGGCAATTTGAAGCGTCCGGCGCAGACAAATAATGCCTCTTTCCAAAACCTTGTTCAATCCCAATCGGAACAGCTGAAGACCCAGGAATTTACTCAAATGGTGAAGCAGATTACGGAGCAGGGAGATAAACTGAGCCGATATCGTTCCTTTCGTGAGCTGGTCAAGTTTAAACGAATGGTAAAGGGCTTTCTTGAAAAAGCGACCTCGGAAGGGTATCTTTTAGAAAAAAAGCAAAGCTTCAGCATGCAAGGAAGCAGGCAATTGTCTACAGTGAAGATAATTGATGAAAAGATTGCCCAGTTAGCAGAAGATTTAATGGATGAAGAAAAGAAAACCATTGATATTCTCGGATTAATTGGGGAAATCAAGGGGTTATTAGTTAATATTTATACTTGAGCAAAGCTTTTATATCGAGAGGACTTTAGCCTTTCATAAAAATAAATAGAGTCAGCTCCTGTTTAAAGGTGGAAATAATGATGAAGACATGGGAAGAGATAGAACAAATACAGCCTGTAGCAACCCGGACGATAATGAATAGTATCAAGAAGAATCGTATTTCCCATGCTTATTTATTCCAAGGAGATCGAGGGACTGGCAAAAAAGAAATGGCGCTTCTGTTGGCAAAGTATTTATTTTGTATGAATCGCCAAGGAGAGAATCCATGTAATCACTGTATCAATTGCCAGCGGATTGATTCTGGAAACCATCCGGATATGCACTGGATTGAGCCGGATGGCGCCTCTATTAAAATAGAACAGGTGCGTAATCTGCAGAAGGAATTTACGTATTCGGGAATGGAGTCCAACCAGAAGGTGTATATCATTAAGGATGCAGATACATTAACCGTAAATGCTGCCAATCGATTGTTGAAATTTTTAGAAGAGCCAAGTGTGGAAACAACGGCTATGATGCTTACAGAGAATGGTCACTCCATGCTGTCAACTATTCGATCACGCTGTCAGATTATTGATTTGCAGTCGCTTCCGCCGGGGATTTTGCAGGAAAGATTACAGCAAGAGGGTGTGAATGAGACCGATGCTAAACTTTTAAGTGCATTGACAAACAGTCTGACAGAAGCCCTCGAACTTGCCCAAGATGATTGGTTTGCAGAGGCGCGAAAAATAGTGATACAATGGGTAGAAATGTATACTGCACAGCCTGAGGATATCTACACATACATTCATCAAAATTGGATACCTCATTTTAAAGATAGAGAAGGTCAAGAACGAGGTCTGGACTTATTAATACTAGGATTTAAAGATATTTTACATCAGCATATATATACAGACGCCAATACGATACTGCTATCCAATGATTCATCTAAGTTAGAAAAAATAGTCATCACGTTTTCCCAAGCTCAATTATTGACTATTTTAAATCAGATTTTAATGGCGAAAAGAAAATTAAAGGCAAATGTTCAGCCAACATTGGTGATTGAACAACTAGCGCTTCAAATACAGAGGTGAAAAAATGTTAGAAGTTATTGGCGTACGTTTTAAGAAAGCCGGTAAAATCTACTATTTCGATCCAGATTCTTACCCGGTCACTCCAGATAGCTATGTCATCGTGGAGACAGTGAGAGGGATAGAATTTGGAAAAGTAGTCATTACGGAAAAGCAAGTCGATGAAGAAGATGTAGTTTTACCATTAAAGAAAGTAATCCGAATCGCAAACGAGAAGGATAAGCGAACGGTTATAGAGAATCAGGATCAGGCGAAAAAAGCCTTTGACATATGTACAGATAAAATTACGCAGCATAAGCTGGATATGAATCTGGTTGATGTAGAATATACATTTGACCGCAATAAAATCATATTCTATTTTACAGCTGACGGAAGAGTGGACTTCAGAAATCTTGTAAAAGATCTTGCGTCGATGTTCAAGACACGTATTGAATTAAGGCAAATTGGAGTCAGAGATGAAGCGAAAATGCTGGGCGGAATTGGTCCATGCGGCCGTATGCTCTGCTGTTCCACTTTCTTAGGAGACTTTGAGCCGGTGTCTATTAAAATGGCAAAGGATCAAAATCTTTCTTTAAACCCGGCAAAAATATCCGGTTTATGCGGAAGGCTAATGTGCTGTTTGAAATATGAGAATGATGAATATGAAACAGCAAAAAGAGAGCTCCCGGATATTGGTGAAACGATGCCGACACCGCACGGAAAAGGAAAGGTTGTCGGGTTAAATATATTAGAAAAAATGGTTCAAATTGAGCTTTTAGATAAAGAACGTGTTGTGGAGTATACATTAGATGAATTAATCGAAGAAGGAATTGTAGCACAAGTCACAGAATAGAGGCAGGTGATCAATCTTGGGAAACAGAGAGATATTCGATCAAGTTTCCGATATGGAGAAGCAAATTGGTGAATTATATGAGCAGTTAGGTGATTTAAAAGGTAAACTTAGTGAGTTGCTTGAAGAAAATCACCGGTTGGCCCATGAAAATCATCATTTGCGTAATCACCTAGACAGTTTTACAGAAGAATCTGTGGAAAAACAGCAGGAAAAAAGCGATTCTAAACAACAAAAAGGAATATTTCCGGGGGAAGGCTATGATAATTTAGCACGTCTTTATGAAGAAGGTTTCCATATTTGCAGTTTAGAGTTTGGCAGTCCGAGACGAAACGAAGATTGTATTTTTTGCTTGGACTTCTTTGATAAAACGAAACTTTAACCATGGGGAGTGGTGTTCTTCTCTCCATGATTATTAGCTTGAGTTAATCAGGAGATGAAGTGACCGTTTTTTCCCCAGGGAGATTTAAATATTTCTTCTATAACCTAAAGGGGAAAATGACGGACACTCATGCTGTGATAAAATGAAATAGAGTACGGTAAGTATCGTATTGGATGGCTGTCTTCCTGTGAAGGCAGCTATTTTTCTGATAAGCTGTCCAATGAGAACATAAGGATGTGGTGAACCAATGGTGGAGCTATATGATGATGAACGATTAGATTATTTATTAGCAGATGAAACGATGAAAATTATCCAAAGCCCGACAGCGTTTGCTTTTTCGTTGGATGCGGTGTTGTTAGCTCATTTTAGTTCTATCCCTAAAAAACGAGGAAAAATTCTTGATTTGTGTACAGGAAATGGGGTCATTCCGTTATTGCTGTCTAAAAAGACAAATGCGGAAATTATTGGGGTGGAGATTCAAAAACGTATTTTTCAGATGGCGGAGAGAAATGTCGCTTTAAATGATTTGCAACCTCGATTACGAATGATTCATGGGGATTTAAAGGAAATGCAGTCGACCCTGGATCAAAGTGCTTTTGATATGGTTACCTGTAATCCGCCCTATTTTAAAACACCCTCTGCAACAGAGCATAATCATAATGCGTACCTTACGATTGCCAGGCATGAAGTGTATTGTACATTAGAGGATGTCGTCAAAGCTTGTAAAAGATATGTCCGGCCCGGGGGAAAAGTTGCCATGGTGCATCGTCCCGGACGCCTGGTAGATATTATAGAGCAATTTAGAAAGTACCGTATCGAGCCCAAACGTGTGCAATTTGTTTATCCGAAACAAGGAAAGGAAGCAAATATGCTCTTGATAGAAGGGATTCGTGACGGGAAAGCAGATGTGAAAATCCTGCCGCCATTCTATATTTATGAACAGGATGGTTCCTATACGAAGCAGGCAGAGGAAGTTATCTATGGCTGACGGAGAGCATTTGGTTTATATGTTACATTGTCAGGACGGAACGCTGTATACGGGATATACAAATGATTTAGCGCATCGGATTCGTATGCATGAAGAGGGAAAAGGGGCAAAATATACTAGAGGAAGAGGGCCTTTTGAAATCATCTATACATGCGCATTTGAAAATAAGTCAGATGCCTTGCGCGAGGAATATCGAATAAAAAAATTAACCCGCCAGGAAAAGCTGGAAATGATTCAAGCTTATGAGAAAGGAATGTGCCATGAATGAATATCCAAAATAGTTATCAGCCGGAGGAGCATGCTGCATTATACGTTGTCCCGACACCTATTGGAAATTTGGAGGATATGACTTTTCGGGCGATTCGGGTATTAAAGGAATGCAATTTGATTGCTGCGGAGGATACGAGGAATACAAAAAAGCTGCTTCATTATTTTGAGATTCACACCCCTCTCATCAGCTATCATGAGCATAATCATCAGGAAAGAGAAAAACAGCTTTTAGATACGATTCGTCAGGGAGAATCGGTTGCTGTTGTAAGCGACGCGGGGATGCCTGCGATTTCTGATCCTGGTTCAGAGCTGGTCCAAGCAGCTATTCAAGAAGGGCTGGATGTCATCGTGTTACCAGGAGCCAATGCGGCACTCGTAGCACTGGTCGGGTCTGGCCTAACAGCACAGCCTTTTACATTTTACGGTTTTCTTCCCAGAAAGAAAAAAGATAAAAAAGAAACACTGGAAAAATTAAAAAATTTTAATACAACTTTAATTTTTTATGAATCTCCTTACCGCATCAAAGATACCCTGCAGGAAATGGAAGGTATCCTAAATGACAGGAAAGCGGCCATAGGAAGAGAAATCTCTAAGAAATTTGAAGAATTTGTTAGAGGTACCATACAAGAACTTTTTTCATGGAGTAAGAAAAATGACATGCGAGGCGAGTTTGTTATTGTGGTAGAAGGTCCAACGGAAGCAGAATCAGCTTCATTTGAGCAGGAATCAAGCTGGTGGGAAGCGTTATCTGTGAAAGAACATGTAGAAGCGTTGATGGATAAAGAGCATCTATCCAGTAAAGAAGCCATTAAGCAGGCAGCCATCGAACGGAAAGTGCCGAAAAGGGAAGTTTATCAGAGCTACCATATTGATTAGCTTTGTTCCAGTTCGCTAGATAATAAAGGCAAAAAAAGGATGACCTCCTCTATGTACGTAGGTCATCCTTTTTTTGCCTTTTAAATTTATTTAAAACGGTTTTGAATTTCTTCCAGTAAAATTTTTGCACCCTCTGGGCTAAGGATGAGGTTGCCGTCAGCCAGGGTCTGATTATCATCTGTCAGCTCTCCAGTGATTTGACAGGTCATATTTGGGCGGTATTTTTTCAAGACAATACGATCATTGTCTACATATATTTCCATTGTATCTTTCTCTTTAATATCAAGGGTGCGGCGTAATTCAATAGGAATGACTACGCGACCAAGCTCATCAACCTTACGTACGATACCAGTAGATTTCATTCTTCATTCCTCCAATGTTAGATTTAATAAAATTTTCTGAATAAATAAGTATTACAATTTCAAATAATGAGATAAATTGCAAAAAATGTCGTTACTAGTCGGTACTGATAACATTAGAATAGCAACAATATTTGGTATTGTCAATACAATTTTACTGTAAAAGGAAAAGTTTTATTCCTTTTTCATAAATATTCAGGTTTTTATCCGTTTTTATTTATTTAAGAGGAAGAAAGTATCTCTTTTTTGTAAAATTAATTTCTAAGAAGTTGGATAAAGAATGAGTGAATAGGTACACAATTTGGCAAATTACGTTATAATAGCTACAATAGATGTTGATATTTTATATGCGTCATGTGATACCATAAAAAAATAGGGCGAAAGCTGAAATTCCAAAAGTTGATTTTGAATCTTTTTCGGATGAGATGGCAATGCTTGTTTCATAGCATGTATCTTTTTATAGATAAATGGGAAATCTTTCTGCCGCTTGTACATCTCAGGACAAGATTTTTTAAATAGGAACAAATCTAGGAGGAATAAAACGGATGGGAAGCAAAAATACTTTTTACATTACAACGCCAATATATTATCCGAGCGGAAAATTACATATTGGCAGTGCATACACAACGATAGCTTGCGATACGATGGCGCGATATAAGCGCTTATTAGGGTTTGATGTGTTTTATTTAACAGGCAGTGATGAGCATGGACAAAAAATTGAGCAGAAGGCTGCTGAACAAAATATCTCTCCGCAAGAATATGTAGATGGCATGGCTGCTGGAATGCAGGATTTATGGAAGAAACTTGAAATCAGCAATGATAAATTTATTCGCACAACCGATGAACAGCATCAGAAGGTTGTAGCTGATATTTTTGAGCGTTTCTTAAAACAAGGAGATATCTACCTGGATGAATATGAGGGCTGGTATTCTGTGCCGGATGAAACGTTTTATACGGAAACACAGCTGGAAGATGTTGAAAGGGACGAGGATGGTAATGTTATCAGCGGGAAGTCACCGGACAGTGGTCACCCTGTTGAGCTGATTAAAGAGGAGTCCTATTTCTTCCGGATGAGTAAATATGCAGATCGCTTATTAAAATATTACGAGGGGCATCCAGATTTTATTCAGCCGGAGTCGCGTAAAAATGAAATGATTAATAACTTCATTAAACCAGGTTTAGAGGATTTAGCAGTATCCCGTACTACCTTCAGCTGGGGAGTCAAGGTACCAAGTAATCCAAAGCATGTGATTTATGTATGGATCGATGCATTGGCAAACTATATCACAGCATTAGGCTATGGTACAAATGATGATGAAAACTTCCAAAAATTTTGGCCGGCAGACGTGCATATGGTAGGGAAAGAAATTGTTCGTTTCCATACCATTTATTGGCCGATTATGCTGATGGCTTTAGACTTGCCGCTTCCGAAGAAAGTATTTGGCCACGGCTGGTTGTTGATGAAAGACGGAAAAATGTCGAAATCAAAAGGAAATGTGGTTTATCCGGAAATGCTTGTAGAGCGTTATGGTCTCGATGCTTTACGTTACTATTTAATGAGAGAAGTTGCTTTTGGCAGTGATGGCGTCTTTGCACCGGAAGATTTTGTTTCCAGAGTAAACTATGATTTAGCAAATGATTTAGGGAACTTATTGAACCGTACTGTAGCGATGATTAATAAATATTTTGACGGAAAAGTCCCTACAGTAAACGGCGTTATTAATAAAGAAGATGCTGATCTGCAGGAGCTGGCAGCATCTGTTATCCAGGATTATCAAGAATCGATGGAGCAGATGGAATTCAGTAATGCATTGAAAAAAGTATGGACGTTAATTTCCCGTGCGAATAAATATATTGATGAAACACAGCCGTGGATTCTTGCGAAGGATGAGGAAAAGCGTCCTGAATTGGCCAGTGTTATGGCACATCTGGCAGAAACATTACGTGTTGTTGCAACGCTGCTTCAGCCTTGTCTGACGCATGCACCGAAAAAAATCATCGAGCAGCTTGGTTTAGACGAAGCCAGCGGATTAGCCTGGGAGAATGTTACGTTTGGAAACTTCCCGGAAGGCACTACCGTTGTGAAAAAAGGGCAGCCTATCTTCCCTCGTTTAGATGTGGAAGAAGAAGTAGAATATATCCGTTCCCAAATGGGAGGAACTGCTGCAGTTGAAGAAGAAGAAACTTGGGATCCGAATGAAACAGAGCTTGTTTCTACCAAAGAAAAACAAATCAAATATGATGTATTTGATAAAGTAGAGCTGAAAGTTGCGGAAGTGAAAGACTGCAGTAAGGTCGAAGGTGCAGATAAACTATTGAAATTCCGCCTGGACGCTGGTGATGAAGCTGACAGACAAATTTTGTCGGGAATCGCCGAATATTACCCGGAACCGGAAAAATTGATTGGAAAAAAAGTTGTTATCGTAGCGAACCTTAAACCGCGTAAAATGCGTGGAGAAATCAGTCAGGGAATGATTCTTTCTGCCGAGAAGGACGGGAAATTAGAAATCGTTCCAGCACCGGAAAGCGCACCAAACGGATCGCCGATTTCTTAATTAATAATAGATGGAAGGGAGCTGTCATCGTGTTCATGTCAGCTCCTTCCTTTTCGATAGAAGAACAAAAAAGGATGATTAGAATGTTATTTGACACACATGTTCATTTAAACGCAAGGCAGTTTGCTGAAGATAGAGAAGAGACAATTCAGCGCGCAAAGGATGCAGGTGTGGAATATATGGTCGTGGTTGGTTTTGATCATGAAACAATTCCCCTGGCTATTGAAATCGCGGAAGCACATGAGAATATATATGCGGCAGTCGGCTGGCATCCTGTTGATGCAATTGATATGACAGAGAAAGAATTGGAATGGATTGAAGAATTAACAGAACATCCTAAAGTGGTCGCGATTGGCGAGATGGGCTTGGATTATCATTGGGATAAATCGCCGAAAGATGTACAGAAGAAGGTCTTTCGTCAGCAAATCGCACTTGCCAAAAAAGTAAAAATGCCAATTATTATTCATAACCGGGAAGCGACAGAAGATATTATTGCTATCCTGCAGGAAGAAAACGCTGCAGAGGTTGGCGGCATCATGCATTGTTACAATGATTCTGTCCAATATGTCCAGACATGTCTGGATATGAATTTTTATATTTCCTTAGGCGGTCCGGTAACCTTCAAGAATGCTCCGTTGCCGAAGGAAGTAGCAAAGCAGGTCCCTTTAGACCGTCTGCTGATTGAAACAGATGCCCCATTTCTAGCACCGCATCCATACCGTGGAAAAAGAAATGAGCCGGCATATGTAGTACGTGTAGCGGAAGATATTGCGGCATTACGTGACATGGATACAGCGGAAATTGGAAATATTACAACTGAAAATGCGAAACGATTTTTTAAAATTGATTAAATCTGTCGTATTATGGAATAAAGTGGAGGAAATCGATTGAAGATAAAAGAAATGATTGTAGTAGAAGGACGGGACGACACAACACGAATCAGACTTGCTGTGGATGCAGATACGATTGAAACAAATGGTTCTGCAGTGAACAAAGCAACGCTCGATAAAATTCGTCATGCAAAAGAAAAGCGCGGAGTGATTGTGTTTACAGATCCGGATTATCCGGGCGAGCGGATCAGGCACTTAATTAATCAGGCAATCCCCGGCTGCAAGCACGCTTTTTTACGAAGAGATCAGGCAAAGGCAAAGCATTCCATGAATAAAAGCTTAGGTATTGAACATGCCTCTGTGGAGGATATTCAAAAAGCACTTGCGGATGTTTATGAACTAGCGGATTTTTCGGATAGCGATATTAACAAAGCAGACCTGATTGATTATGGATTAATTGGAGGTAAGAAGGCGGCCGGACGGAGAAAACGTCTGGGAGAGCTTTTGCATATTGGACATACCAATGGAAAGCAGCTGTTAAAACGCCTTACCCAATTCCAAATTCCCAAGAAACAATTGGAAGAAGCGATGGAAGTTATAGAGCAGGAGGAGCAGGATGTCTAAAAAATATATTGCAACACCATCGAGAACAAAAGAACTGTTGAACAAATATAGTTTTGCATTTAAAAAAAGCTTAGGACAAAACTTCCTGATTGATGTAAATGTATTGGAAAATATTATCCATCAAGCGGGGATAACAAAGGAAACAGGAGCTATTGAAATTGGACCTGGAATGGGTGCTTTAACGGAGCAATTAGCTATTCATGCAGACAAGGTTGTTGCATTTGAGATTGACCAGCGCCTGCTCCCGATTTTAGAAGAAACGTTAGCCGATTACGATAATGTAGAAATTATTCATCATGATATTTTAAAGGCGAATGTAGAGGAAGTGATTCAGACACATTTCGAGGAAGGTCAGGATATTCATGTCGTTGCTAATCTTCCTTACTATATTACGACACCAATTTTGATGAAGCTTGTACGTGATCAGCTTCCGGTTACCAGCCTGACTGTGATGATCCAAAAAGAAGTAGCGGATAGAATGGCTGCTGTCCCAAATACCAAAAGCTATGGCTCGCTTAGCATTGCCGTACAATACTATACGGAAGCCAGTGTCGTTTTAAATGTGCCGAAGCAGGTGTTTATGCCGCAGCCTAATGTCGATTCCAGTGTGTTAAAGCTTGTGATGCGCAAAGAACCGCCTGTTCAAGTAGATAATGTAGATTTCTTTTTTGAATTGATTCAAGCAAGCTTTGCTCAAAGAAGAAAAACCCTCCGTAATAACTTAAACCGGTTTTTGCAGGATAAATTTGCAAAACAGCAAATAGAAACCTTCCTTGAAAACGCAGCAATAGATGGAGGAAGACGCGGTGAAACTTTAACCATGGAGGAATTTGCATCCTTGGCAAATGTAATCCATAAAGAGCTTCCAAAAAGCTGATCAGAAGATATAATCTTTTGATCAGTTTTTTTTAAGAATAAGAAAGGATAAAAAATGCTGAATATAGCCGCTCCAACGGGTTTCATGGGGTGAGTAACCGCAACCCCAGAAATACACTCCGCTTTCCGTGGGCCCCGAGCTCATCTCCTTTAAAGAAGACTTGCTGATTGGCAAGCCGTCAGGCGCAGACAGAAGCATAGTCGCACTTATGCCCCGCGGGTAGAAAAAAAGAAGAACCCTTTTTTCCTGCGGGGTCTTCCCCCTGGAACTGCGATTACTCGCCCCATCAAAACCGTCGCTAGAATTTGCGTTATTTCCTTGTGAAAAAGCAAATAAAACATAATTCCACTTAGATGGGAGCGGATGTTGTCGACTCCTGCGGGAAAAGCAACAGGTAGACCTGAGCAGGAAGCGGTTTTCTTACCGTGCGGCTGAACGTTGCCCGCGGAAAGCGACTTCCCGTAGCGGACATCTCTTTGGCAAGAACACCGAAGTTTTAAAGCTCAAGCGGTGTTCTTGTTTTTTCTTATGATTGGAACAGAGCTGTGCTTTTATTCATACAATGAGAAAGAGTAAAAGGTGAGAGGTGCAGCGATGGATATACAGAAGGGTGCGTTAGTTACAAGGAAATCATATGATCATGATTTATTATTCCGTGTGGCAGAAATAAAAAAGGGAGTTGCTATCCTTCACGGGGAAGAATTGAGGTTAAAGGCAGATGCAGCTTTATCTGATTTAACACTAGTAAACCAAAGGGAGCATAAAAAAAGAAAAGCAGTAGACAGAGAAAAACAAGAATCCTCCTATCGGTTATTTCGTCAGGACTATCAAATGATGAAAGAAAAAAGAAATTATGAGGCAACAGAAGGCTATACGGATGCTGCAAATTATTTTCAGTTACCGGCAAAAGTCCTTCATATTGATGGAGATCCGTCCTATTTAAGAAAGTGTATCCAATTATATCAGCGTATTGGGCTGCAAGTGCATGGTGTTCACTTAACGGAGACAGAGATGCCTTTTCAAATAAAAGATCTGCTTGAGAAAATCCAGCCGGATATTATGGTTATTACGGGTCACGATGCTTATTCACATAATAAGGGGATGAAGCATGATTTAAGTGCCTACCGACATTCTAAATATTTTGTAGAGGCTGTGCGGGAAGCAAGGAGCGTTTATCCGAATCTGGATCAGCTCGTTATTTTTGCAGGAGCATGCCAATCGCATTTTGAGTCATTGATTCGTGCGGGATCCAATTTTGCCAGCTCGCCATCCAGAGTCAATATTCATGCCCTGGATCCAGTCTATATTGTCGCGAAGGTAGCGTACACGTCATTTATGGAAAGTGTATCGGTGTGGGAAGCACTCCGTAATACGTTAACGGGAGAAAAAGGGTTAGGAGGAATACAGACAAGGGGTTTATTACGAACAGGCATGCCTTACTTAGCGAATGAGGACGAAGGTGAATGATAATATCAAAAGCTGCTTAGAAAAGACAGTTATGGGAATATGAGGTATGCTTTTGTTCCTCCTTCTTTCCAATGAATTGGAACCTGTAATTAGACCATTCAGATTAGTTATTTTTTTGTAATTTTTATAAAATCAGCCTATTATGCATTTTTTTGTGACAATTTATGTATAAAAATAGCATCATGACAAATAATATCAGAAATAGACAAAATAAATAGTTGACAACCTAAAACATATGCTGATATAATTGTTTGTTTTGCTTGACATTTCATCGGCATATATGCTAAAATAAATGTATGTGAGGTGGAGTGTAGTGGGCAAAACGTTGATCGAAATCAAGCAAGGTCTAGATGGTCAGGTAGGTAAACGGTTAAAGCTCAGAGCGAATGGCGGAAGACGGAAAACCGTTGAAAGATGCGGTGTTCTAGCGGAGACATATCCCTCTGTTTTCATTGTTGAGCTTGACCAGGACGAGAATGCATTCGAACGGGTTTCATACAGCTATACAGACATATTGACAGAAACGGTGGAGCTGAATTTTGTGGAAGGAAGTTCAGCGGTATTTTTTAAACAGTAGACAAGCATATTGTCTGCTGTTTTTTATATTGGGTAAAAAGAACAGAAAATGGTTTTCTTGGTTAATTCTTTTGTGATTGAATGGAGGAAAAGTACATAAGCTATAATTGCCTGTCGATAAAATAAAACTTCATTCGTAAAGGGGAGCTTTTATATGGGTAGACGAGGGATTATGTCCACACAGATGAAAGAAGAAATAGCGAAAGAATTAGGATTTTACGATACGGTACAGCAGGAAGGCTGGGGAGGAATAAAAGCTCGCGATGCCGGTAATATGGTGAAACGGGCGATAGAAATGGCAGAAGAAAGTATGAAAAAGAGCGAGTCCTGACCGGGCTTGCTTTTTTTGTTTTAACGCAATTCTGTTCCTGGCTTCAGGAGACTGAAAAGCTTAATCAAGATCTTTTTTCGGCTGCCCTTGAAACCCTTTCTTAAACTAAATTAGCCTACGTGTTTTGATTATGATACAATAAAACATATTTTTATGGACGTAGCTATAGTTTCAAATAGGTGAACGAATTTCCAACGCTTTGAGGATGTGATTGAAGATGCTTGTCATGGAGAAGGCGCCTGCTAAGATAAATTTATCATTAGATGTGCTAAATAAGCGGGAGGATGGCTATCATGATGTTGAAATGGTCATGACAACAATAGACTTAGCAGATCGTTTAGAATTACGGGAATTACCTGCAGATAAAATTCAATTATCTTTGGAAAGCCGTTATGTTCCCAGCGATGAACGGAATTTAGCATATCAAGCAGCAATTTTATTTAAAAAAACATACAATATCAAAAAAGGTGTTCACATCCAAATTGATAAATCGATTCCTGTTTCTGCTGGATTGGCGGGCGGAAGTGCTGATGCTGCAGCAGTTTTACGGGGATTGAACCGATTATGGGGACTGAATATCCCGTTAGCTGAATTAGCTGATTTAGGATCGCAATTAGGGGCGGATATTGCTTTTTGCGTTCACAGTAAAACAGCGATAGCAAAAGGTTACGGCGAGTGCATTGAACTGTTGCCTGCACCGCCTACTTGCTGGGTTGTTCTTGCCAGACCGGATATTGGTGTATCCTCCTATACTGTATTTGATCAAATTAAAATTCCGGAGTTACAGCACCCAAATACTAAGCAGGTACTGGCAGCTTTGGAGGAAAGAGACTTTTCAAAGCTGTGCAATCATCTGGGAAATGCATTGGAGCCAATTACTTTTTCCATGCATCCGGAAGTTGCACGGCTGAAGGAAGCGATGCAGCTGGCAGGAGCAGAAGGTGTGATGATGAGCGGGAGCGGGCCGACCGTGTTTGGCTTAATGAAGCATCACCGGAAGGCACTGCGGATTTATAACAGTATGCGGGGCTTTTGCAAGGACGTTCAATTAATCCGAATGTTAGGATAGGCATTGCTAAAATGCATATGAAAATGCTATATTATATTAAGAACATTCGGATTTGAGGTGTGAGTTTGAAAAGAAGTAATCGATTGGTTGTGTTAACAGAGTACTTTTTAGAAAACCCGAGGAAACATATTCAATTGCCTTACTTTGTCGAGCTTTGTGATACAACGAAGTCATCGATAAGTGAGGATTTAGATATTATACATGAAGTTTTTCAAATAAAAGGATTGGGGTATCTGGAGAGAACGACCGGAGCTGGCGGCGGTGTGAAATATATTGCTACCAGCTCGGCAGAATCAAGCAGAGAGTTTATTTCCACGCTTCAGAAAAAGTTAGAAGATCCTGCCCGTATTCTTCCAGGAGGGTATCTGTATATGAGCGATATCCTTGGTGACCCTTCCATGGTCCGGGAAATTGGCCGTGTCTTTGCTTCTTGCTTTGCCCATTTAGAGATTGATGCAATTGTCACTGTTGCAACAAAGGGGATTCCTTTGGCGTATGCAACAGCATCCTTTTTAAATGTGCCGGTTGTTATTGCGCGCAGAGACCCCAAAGTAACAGAAGGATCCTCTGTAAGTATCAATTATGTTTCTGGATCGTCCCGGAAAATTCAAACGATGGTGCTGCCAAAGCGCAGTCTGCCTGATGGCTCAAACGTATGTATCATCGATGATTTTATGAAAGCAGGGGGAACGATTACAGGGATAAAAAGCCTCTTGGAGGAATTCTCTGCAACGGTACAGGCTGTTGGAGTACTGGCAGAAGCAGATGATGAGGAAGATGAAAGAGTGATTACCGATTATACGTCCCTCTTGAAAATATCTCCTGTCGACATACAGAATCATCATGTGTCTGTACTGCCGGGGAATTATCAAATGGAATAAACCGTATCCAAAAGCATACGATACAGATCTTAATCTATTTACAGATTAAGGTCTTTTTTTATACATTTGATTGATTAAAAAGATGAAATTTCATTGTTTTTAGACAATCATTTTACTTGGAAGAAAAAGGTGGATAATAATGACTAAGAAAGTCGAAAACAAATCAATTCTTAGGTATAGGGGAGAATAAATTTAAAATATTTTATTTTATTGGTATTTATAAGAAGGATTTTTGTAATTTATGTTGAAATAGTATAAGTATAAAGGATGATTTTTGAATTAGGAAAAAGGTGGTGAAACATCATGGAAGTAACTGACGTAAGATTGCGCCGCGTAAAAACAGATGGAAGAATGCAGGCCATTGCCTCAATCACATTAGACAACGAGTTTGTTGTCCATGATATCCGTGTCATCGACGGGAATAGTGGATTATTTGTTGCAATGCCGTCAAAGCGGACGCCAGACGGAGAGTTTAGGGATATTGCTCATCCGATTAATTCTGGAACACGCTCAAAAATTCAAGAAGCTGTTTTAGGGGAGTATCAACGTGAACGTGAGAATGAAGAGGGACTAGGCTATAAAGAAGAAGCCGGTGTTTCCTGAACATACGCTGGAGGGCGATTGGGCGAGAAGGTAGAAATCTGAATGAAGATTTGCCTTCTTTTTTTTGTTCTTTTTTATTGGAGCAGCACCATATGGCCGAAAAATCAAATTAAATGTGATCAAGGCAACTGGCTGATGTAGTATATTTCCGCAGCAATCGTTTGTAGAAAAAATATATTTGCTGCGTCCTCAAAGGCTTTTTAATAATAACAAACCTGGTATTTTATGGGATTAATTTGAGCTGCCGGCTGCCGTTTTGTCTGTAATAAACCAATGAATGCAGCAATGAAAGTTTTTTTCGTATTTTAGTTAAGCGATGTCACGAAAAAAATAAAAATATGATAACATAAGATATAGAAATAAAACCTTTTATTTTATTGAAATAAAGGTTTTTTTACGATATATTTTTAAATGGATATTTAGAGATGATGGAGGTTTCCTAATGACGAATCGATTTGCTGTTATTTTAGCAGCTGGGCAAGGAACAAGGATGAAATCAAAGTTATATAAAGTGCTTCATCCTGTAGTTGGCAAACCAATGGTACAGCATGTTGCGGATCAATTACAACAAACTGGGTTAGATAAATTAGTTACCATTGTCGGATTTGGAGCAGAGCAAGTAAGAGAGCAGCTTGGAGCGTCCAGTGACTTTGTCGTACAGGAAGAACAACTCGGCACAGGACATGCTGTGATGCAGGCGGAACAACTGTTACAGAATAAAGAAGGTGTAACCATTGTAGCTTGCGGGGATACCCCTTTGATTCGTGCAGAAACATTCCAAAAATTGTTTGAACATCATGAGCAGACGGGTTCTAAAGCAAGTATATTGACGGCACTTGCAGATAACCCTGCCGGATATGGCCGGGTGGTTCGAAATGATGCAGGGGAAGTTGAGAAAATTGTCGAACATAAAGATGCTTCGGAAGAGGAATTAACGATAAATGAGATTAATACAGGAACCTATTGTTTTGACAATAAAGCATTATTTGAAGCTTTAAAATCGGTGTCTAATGACAATGCACAAGGAGAGTATTATTTACCTGATGTCATTAAAATTTTAGGTGACCAGGGAGAGCGTATCAGCGCTTATGTAGCAGCTGAATTTAATGAAACGATAGGGATTAATGATCGTGTTGCATTAAGTGAAGCGGAAAAAATTATGAAACGGCGTATTAATGAGACGCACATGCGTAATGGTGTGACCATCGTGGATCCTGATAATACATATATCGGTCCGGATGTGAAAATTGCTGCAGATGTGTATCTTCATCCAGGAACGGTCTTAAAAGGGGATACCTCCATTGCGGCTGGTTCAGAGATTGGTCCGCATACAGAAATAAAAGATTGTGAAGTTGGGGAAGCTACAACGATCCGATTCAGTGTCGCTGCAGACAGCCGCATTGGGAATCGAGTGAATATTGGTCCCTACGCACATATCCGTCCAGCCTCAAATGTTGGAAACGACACAAAAATTGGCAATTTTGTAGAGCTGAAGAAAACGACTCTGGGCAACAACAGCAAGGTTTCTCATCTTAGTTATGTAGGGGATGCTAATGTGGGAGAGCGTGTAAATGTCGGTTGTGGTACAATAACAGTAAATTATGATGGAAAAAATAAATTCCTGACAACAATAGAAGATGATTCGTTTATTGGATGTAACTCCAATTTAATAGCGCCGGTTACAGTTGGTAAAGGTGCATATGTGGCAGCCGGATCGACAATTACAAATGATGTGCCGGACGAGGCATTATCCATTGCAAGATCGAAGCAATCAAATAAAGAAGGATATGCAAAGAAGTTTAAAAAATAGACTACAAACAAAGTCATGGAGGTTAGAGGAATGTCATCCAACTATAAGGACGCTTCGTTGAAAGTATTTTCGTTAAATTCGAATCCAGCATTAGCAGAAAGTATTGCAGCTCAAATCGGAACGAAATTAGGAAAATGTACCGTAACGCAATTTAGTGACGGTGAAATTCAAATTAATATAGATGAGAGTGTGCGTGGTTCTGACGTATATGTTATCCAGTCTACATCAGCACCGGTAAACCAGAATATTATGGAGCTGCTGATTATGATCGACGCATTGAAGCGCGCTTCTGCCAAATCAATCAATATTGTTATGCCTTACTACGGTTATGCTCGGCAGGACCGTAAAGCCAGAGCCCGTGAGCCGATTACGGCAAAATTAATGGCAGATATAATTGAAAAAGCAGGAGCAAATCGAATGATTACACTTGATCTGCATGCACCGCAAATTCAAGGCTTCTTTGATATTCCAATTGACCACTTACAGGGTGTCCCTATTTTAGCTACTTATTTCGAACAGAAGAATCTGGAAGATGTGATTGTTGTTTCTCCTGATCATGGCGGTGTAGTGCGTGCCAGAAAAATGGCAGACCGCTTAAAAGCCCCAATTGGTATTATTGATAAACGACGTCCAAAGCCCAATGTTGCTGAAGTGATGAATATTATTGGTAACATTGAAGGGAAGACAGCTATTTTAATTGATGATTTAATTGATACAGCTGGTACAATTACCTTAGCTGCGAACGCATTAATTGAAAGTGGCGCAAAAGAAGTATATGCTTGTTGTACCCACCCGGTACTTTCTGGACCAGCTATCGAGCGCATTGACAATTCAAAAATCAAAGAGCTCGTTGTCACAGATACGATTCCTTTGCCGGAAGAAAAATGTATTGATAAAATTACCGAATTATCGGTTGCTTCTCTGCTGGGCGAAGCGATTATCCGTGTTCACGAAATGCAATCTGTAAGTATTCTTTTTGATTAAAGGTTTAACTTGTTCCATTTTAGGGTATGTATTATATTGACCGTTTATTTTATTGAGAAAAAGAAATAATGCAACATATGCAGTAACAATGTTTCATATTATTTTTTTAATCAACTTGGAGGGTGATACGAATGGCAGTAAAATTAAACGCAAAAAAAAGAGAAGATCTTGCAAAATCAGTAACAAGCGAAATTAGAAAAAGCGGTAGAATTCCAGCGGTCGTCTATGGAAAGGACAAAGACGCGAAGACAATTTCTGTAGATAGCGTTGATTTAGTGAAAACCGTTCGGGATGAAGGACGAAATGCAATCATTTCACTTCAAGTCGAAGGCGGCGACACGGTAGATGTGATGCTGCATGATTATCAAATAGATCCGATAAAAGATGATTTGCTTCACGCCGATTTCTATATCGTAAATATGTCTGAAGAAATGGACGTTGATGTTTCTGTTCGCCTTGATGGTGAATCAAAAGGTGAAAAAGAAGGCGGCGTACTACAGCAGCCGTTTTATGAAATTCAAGTCCGTGCAAAACCAAAAGATATTCCTGAGGAAATCGTGGTAGATGTCTCTGACCTGGATGTGAACGAAAGCTTATCTATTTCTGATTTGAAAGTAACTGGAAACTATGAGTTTTTAGATGATCCAGATACGACAATCGCTTCCGTTGTTCCTCCAACTACAGAAGAAGATTTAGAAACAGACACAGAAGCAGATGAAAATGCAGAACCGGAAGTCATTAAAGAAAAATCTGACTCAGAGGAAGAGTAATTTTTAAGTTAACAATATAGAAGTAATACCTCCCTTCTTTACGCATACAATACTGGTATGCGTAAAGAAGGGTTATTGCGTTTAACAGAAATTGTGGACAGGGAAAAGTGAGGGTATGGTGATGAAGTTAATTGTTGGGCTAGGAAACCCTGGAAGGAAATATAAGAAGACGCGTCATAATATTGGCTTCCGTACGATTGATGCGCTGTTAGATCGTCATGGATGGAAGCTGAATAACTCGAAATTTCACGGGGATTATGCCATTGAACATTTCAATGGAGAAAAGATTGTATTATTACAGCCGCAAACCTATATGAATTTGTCAGGCGAGTCCATTCGGCCGCTGATGGATTATTATGATATAGAGACAGAAGACGTGATCGTTATTTATGATGATCTTGATTTGCCGACAGGGAAAATCAGGTTACGGCAAAAGGGCGGCCATGGCGGTCATAATGGAGTTCGTTCCACAATTGAACATTTAGGAACAAAAGAATTTAAACGAATACGTTTAGGGGTAGGAAGACCGGTAAATGCAACTCCTGTCGTAGATTATGTATTAGGGAAGTTTCCCAAAGATGAAAAAGAAGCGGTTGAACAAAGTGTTCAAGATGCAGCTGATGCTATTGAAGCGTGGATAGAAGGCAAACCTTTTGTAGAAGTGATGAATGATTTTAATCAATAAAGCATACCTTTGGTTTGAAGGGGAAGTTCCATTCATCCACCTTTTTGAGTGGGAAATGGAAGCAGGGTATATTCTTATTCCTCTCGGTTAAAACTAAATGAAAAGTGCAGATATCCTTTCTGAGCAAGGAATAGGCTGCGCTCTAAATTTTTGTATTTTAATCGAGGTGAATGAGATGGTTATCTACTATGGTTGTCGACATTGCGGAAAAGAGCTGGGTGTGCTGCAGCATACAGAAATGGATATAACCTTACGATTCCTTGAACTTCTGGAGGAAAAGGATTTAGCAGAAATGATAGTCTCTGAAAAAGATGGCTATTTCCGCTTAGAAGTCATTTGTGAATACTGTCAGCAGGCTCTTGATATGCATCCTGATTATCATGAATTGGACCATTTTTTACAATAGCCTGAATGGATTCCGGTCTGATGATTATTTTCTGGATAGACCTATGACCGTATATACCATTTTCTTAAAAATAAAATATATTTTATCGACTATTTTCACGCACAAAGCGCGTTTTTAAAATACTTTAACAATTTAGAGGGGAAATACGAATGAAAGCAATTCATAATTATTTAAAATCACAGGAAGATATTCAGTCGATTATGGATGGATTGCTGGCAGGCATGAAGGAGCAGATGGTTGCCGGCTTAAGCGGCTCTGCCAGAAGCCTGCTCTTATCCACCATACATCAATCCATGAATCGTCCTTTATTAATTGTTACCCACCAGCTTGCCCAGGCACAGCAGCTGTATGATGATTTAGCAGAGCTGACAAATGAGGAGGGGGTATATCTTTATCCTGTCAACGAGTTAATAGCCTCCGAAATGGCTGTAGCAAGCCCTGAATTGCGCGCTCAGCGGATTGAAGCATTAACTGCTTGGACACAGAAAGATAAAGGGATACTAATCGCTCCTGTTGCAGCATTAAAAAGGATGCTGCCGCCAAAAGTATATTGGAATAAATATCAGCTTCTATTTCAAACAGGAAAAGACATTGAGGTAGAGGCCTATCTGCGTTCCTTGGTGGAAATGGGCTATGAAGGAGCCTCAATGGTTACCGCCCCTGGTGAGTTCAGCCAGCGGGGAGGAATTATTGATATTTATCCGATTACGGAGGAGCATCCGATCCGGATTGAACTATTTGATGAAGAGGTAGATTCTATCCGCTATTTTGATGCGGAGTCACAGCGTTCTTTAGACAAAGTAGAAGAGGTAACAATCCATCCTGCTACAGAATTATTGATAGATAAACAAGAAATGGTGAAAGTAGCAGAACGGCTAGAGGATGCCCTTTCAGATACATTGAAAAAAGTCAAAAAACCTTCTGATCAAGAAGAGCTTATGGAGGTTATTGAACAAGATATTGAACAATTTAAACAATTAAACCGTTTCCAGGGGATGTATAAATACATTGGCTATTTATATGATGAACCAGCTAGTTTGTTAGACTATTTGCCGAGGAATGGGGTTGTCTTTTTTGATGAAATGAGCCGTATTCAGGAAACAGCGACCAATTTAGATCATGAAGAGCTGGAATGGTATACGGGGCTGCTGGAAGGAAATAAAATGGTCCAGGGCAGTCAATTTTCTTTTGGCTGGAATACACTGATAGACGGTATTTCCCATTCTCGTGTATATATGTCCGTGTTTATGCGGCATATTCCAAATACGAACCCGCAAAATATTATTAATCTATCGACACGAACGATGCAGGAATTTCATGGGCAGATGCCTTTATTTAAAAATGAATTGAAGCGCTGGGAAAAGGGAGATTACTCGGTTGTTATTCTGACACCAAATGAACAGCGCGCAGAAAAAGTACATTCTATTTTAGAAGATTATGATATTGAAACACAGGTGGAAAAAGAATTAAAACTGCCGATACAAAAGCCGACAGTTATCGTGGGGCAGCTGCATTCGGGGATTGAATTCCCGATGCATAAGCTGGCGATTATCACCGAAAATGAATTGTTCAAGCAGCGCACGAAACGCTCTAGAAAACAACCGAAGATTACGAATGCAGAGCGCATTAAGAATTATCAAGAGCTCAAGGTCGGCGATTATGTAGTTCATGCAAATCATGGTGTCGGGAAATATCTCGGGATTGAAACGTTAGAAGTTAACAAACTGCATAAGGATTATATGCTGATCCGTTACTCTGGAGACGATAAGCTGTTCGTGCCGATTGATCAAATTGATTTAGTTCAGAAATTTGTCGGTTCTGAAGGAAAGGAACCGAAGCTATATAAATTAGGCGGTACGGAATGGACAAAGGTAAAACGCAAAGTTCAGCGATCTGTGGAAGACATTGCTGATGATTTAATCAAGTTATATTCGGAGCGTGAATCCCGGCAAGGCTACGCTTTCTCACCAGATTCTGAATTACAGCGTGAATTCGAAGCGTCTTTTGCCTACCAGGAGACAGAGGATCAACTGCGGTGTATCACAGAAATCAAAGAGGATATGGAAAAAGTAAAACCAATGGACCGCTTGCTCTGTGGGGACGTTGGTTACGGGAAAACAGAGGTTGCTATCCGTGCCGCTTTCAAAGCCGTGGCAGATGGAAAGCAGGTTGCTATTCTGGTGCCGACAACGATTCTGGCACAGCAGCATTATGAGACGATTCGCGAAAGATTCCAGGATTACCCGGTAAACATTGGTTTATTAAGCCGTTTCCGCACACGTAAGCAATCCAATGAAACGGTAAAAGGGCTGGAAGATGGAAATATGGATATTGTGGTAGGGACACATCGTCTGTTATCAAAGGATGTAAAATACAAGGATTTAGGCTTGCTTGTTGTCGATGAGGAACAGCGGTTTGGTGTGAAGCACAAAGAAAAAATCAAACAGCTGAAGACCAATGTCGATGTTTTAACGCTGACAGCAACACCTATTCCAAGAACACTGCATATGTCCATGCTGGGAGTAAGGGATCTATCTGTTATTGAAACCCCGCCTGAAAACAGATTTCCGATTCAAACCTATGTGATGGAATATAATCCATCCTTTATCCGGGAAGCTGTTGATCGGGAAATGTCCAGAGGGGGGCAGGTTTTCTTCCTGCATAACAGAGTAGAAAATATTGAGAAAACAGCCCGCGATATTGGCATGCTTGTACCAAATGCCAAGGTAGCCATTGCGCATGGACAAATGAATGAATCCGAACTGGAGAATGTTATTTTTGGTTTCATAGAAGGGGAATTTGATATTTTAGTCAGTACGACCATTATTGAAACAGGGGTGGACATCCCGAATGTGAATACCTTGATTGTCAATCATGCCGATCGTATGGGGCTGAGCCAGCTTTACCAATTAAGAGGCCGTGTCGGACGTTCTAATCGTGTAGCTTATGCTTATTTCACGTATCAGCGTGATAAGGTATTAACAGAGGTAGCTGAAAAACGATTGCAGGCCATTAAAGAATTTACAGAGCTCGGATCTGGATTTAAGATTGCGATGCGCGATTTGTCTATTCGCGGTGCTGGAAATTTACTCGGCGCACAGCAGCACGGATTTATTGATTCAGTTGGGTTTGATATGTACTCTCAAATGCTGAAGGATGCAATCGATGCCCGCAAAGAAGGAAAAGAAGTAGAAGATATTAAGCCGTTTGAACCGGAGATTTCATTAAAAATCGATGCATATATTCCGGATGAATACTTGAATGATGAGAAACAGAAAATTGAAATGTATAAGCAATTCCAAAACGTGGATAGCCCGGAAGCAGTCCAGGATTTAAGAGACGAATTAATTGACCGCTTCGGAGATTATCCTGCAGAAGTCGAGAATTTATTCACGGTAAGCATTATGAGAATGCATGCGAAGAAACAGCGTGTACAATCCATTACAGAAGCGCCGCAAAAAATCACGATGCTTCTCGATGAAGAAAGAAGTCAGGAAATTGACGGCTCTAAATTATTTGAAGCGGCGAATCAATTTGATCGTCAAGTCAGTCTGGGCACCGAAAATCAAAATTTAAAAGCAGGTATCAAATGGAGCAAAGACAAGGCTTATAAACGGCACGATACCGTTATTGAATTCATTAAAAAATTAAGCGAAGTGAATCGTTAAAGATACGATAAACCAGTGAAAAGCTGCTTTCTTACGAAAAGAGAGCAGCTTTTTTTATGTGAAGAACATGGCCGGAGCAGAGGATTTTCCTATACATTCCAAATAAAATAACAAAAATTTCAATTGGAATGTATAGTTATCTCTTGTTGTTTAATACTATAACAACAACCGGTGATGAATCATGGAAGGAAGTCCTTCCATCCAGGTCAGAATCGTCATTCAGAAAGGGAGGATACTTAGATGAAAGCAACAGGAATCGTACGACGTATCGATGATTTAGGAAGAGTAGTGGTGCCAAAAGAAATTCGGAGAACCTTGCGTATTCGTGAAGGAGATCCCCTCGAAATTTTCGTTGACCGGGAAGGAGAGGTTATTTTAAAGAAATATTCCCCAATCAGTGAACTGGGTCATTTTGCGAAAGAATATGCGGAGGCATTGTTTCAATCCTTGCAAGCACCGGTTATTATTACTGACCGGGACGAAATTATTGCTGTAGCGGGAGAATCTAAAAAAGAGTATTTGAATAAATCGCTGAGCGGTAAGATTACTGATATTATTGAAGGACGATCGCCTGTTTATGAAGGGGATAAGTCCCAGATGGAAATTGTAGATGGAAATGAACAGGAGCTGCACTCTTATTCGATTCATCCGATTATTGCCAATGGCGACCCCATCGGCTGTGTAATGATTTTTTCGAAAGAAGATAAACTGAGCAAGGTAGAGCAGAAGGCAGCAGAGACGGCATCTGTTTTCCTGGCGAAACAAATGGAATAGACCATACTTTTACTATTATTTTTGCTAGAAGAAGCTTTCTCTAGGTTACCTCCAATCTAGAAGACAGGCTTCTTTTTTTCTTGGTTTTTCTTAGCAACGTGCTTCTCTCCCTGATATGATATACTGAGAGAAATTCATTTGGAAAAGGAAAAATTTATCATGTCAGATAATGAAACAAGCCGGCTGGTTAAAGGTGCGGTGGTACTGAGTATCGCCGGTTTGATAAGTAAAGTGCTTAGTGCTGTTTATCGTATTGTATTGCAAAACTTAACAGGGGATATCGGCTTTTATATGTATCAGCAGCTCTATCCATTATTGGGAATTGCTACGATGCTTGCATTGTACGGATTCCCTTCTGCTATTTCCTCGCTAACAGCAACGGAGCTGGAAAAAGGAAGAGCGCTGTCCTGGAGAGGATTCTATCGGCCAATTCTTTTTATTCTTGGGAGCTTTCATCTCCTGCTTATTGCAATCGTGTATTTTACAGCTCCATTATTAGCCCGATTAGCTGGGGATGAGCGTTTTGTCGGTTTATATCAAGTTACAGCTGCCGTGTTCCTGATTGTTCCTGTCCTGGCTTTATTCCGGGGGATACAGCAGGGAAAGTATGAGATGGCTCCTACTGCATTTTCGCAAATCGGAGAACAATTTATTCGTGTAGGGACCATTATTGCCGGAGCGCTGCTGGTCAGCCAAGGTATTTTTCAAATTGATGCCATTGGAACGACGGCCGTGCTTGCATCCTTGCTGGGAGGAGTCAGTGCGCTTGTTGTGCTGGTGTGCTTTTATTATAAAAATCGAAAGCATTCCCCTGCAAGCGTTAAAGCATTTTCTTTGGAGGAAGCTGTCCCATGGAAAAAATATGTGAAAACCTTGCTTTTATTTGGGGTAGCTGCGGCGATGAATCATATGACACTTTTATTCATGCAGTTAGCAGATGCTTTTACATTTGTGCCGAGATTGGTGGCAAGCGGAGCAGCAGAGATAGCTGCTAAAGAAATGAAAGGCGTGTTTGACCGGGGGCAGCCGCTGATTCAGGTGGTGACCATCATTGGTTCGTCCATTGCTTTAGCGATTATACCGGCGATTAATTATCAGAAATTAAAAAAACAACGGGAGCAAGTAATGAATTATATTCAAACAGCCATGCATGTTGGTATTTTTATCGCCATAGGTGCTGTTTTAGGGCTATTTATTATTTTCCCGGAGGTCAACCAGCTGCTTTATAAAAATATGCAGGGTACGAGCGAATTAAGATTATTGATTATAGCTATCGGCATGTCTACCATTTCGATTATCGGCGCATCGATTTTGCAAAGCTTGGGGATGATTGTGCGAACAGCTGTATTTATCGGTATTTCCTTTGTAGTGAAGGTAGGCAGTAACCTGATTCTTATTCCGCATTTTGAGGTATATGGCGCGAGTATAGCAACGATTTTAAGTCTCAGTGTGTTATTATTGCTTGTAGGAATCGAGTTATATCGAAAATTGCCAAGCGTGTCATTATATCGTTCAATGTCATGGAAAAGCTTGGCTGCAGCGAGCTTATCGATGGTTATATACCTTTTGGTGATGCAGAGAATGTTTTCTGCACTTGTGATAGATATAAGGCTGCTGCTGCTGATATATGTTCTTTTTATTTCGGTATCAGGCGCAGGTTTATTCCTCTTTGTATTGCTAAAAACAGGCGGATTAACCGAAGCACAAATTCGTATTTTACCAAAATCAGCGTACCTGTTACGTATTTATCATAAAGGGAGGAAAAAACCTTGAAGCAAATAGAGGTTATTGGATTGGGCGCAGGAGATATAGAGCAGCTCCCGCTCGGTATATATAGAAAATTAACGCAAGCACAGCAAACGATTTATGCAAGAACTAATGATCATCCCGTTATCAAAGTGCTGGAAGCAGAGAGAGTCTCTTTTACTTCTTTTGATACGCTTTATGAAGAAGAAGAGCAGTTTGATACGGTATATGCCCGTATTACAGCACAGCTTGTAGAAGCTGCTAAAACAAGTGAGGACACCGTTATCTACGCTGTTCCCGGCCATCCTATGCTGGCAGAGAAAACCGTTCAGCTTCTATTGGAGCAGAACGAGGTCGAGGTATTGATTGCAGGCGGGCAAAGCTATTTAGATGACTTATTTACTGCCATGCAAATTGATCCTATTGAAGGATTTCAATTTGTAGACGGAACAGATTTCAGACGTGATCAGCTTCATTTCGGTAATCATTTATTTGTTTGTCAGGTATATGACATGTTCATTGCCTCCGAGGTCAAGCTGACTTTATTGGAGGATTTGCCGCCTGCTTATGAGGTTTATATTGTGGAAGCGGCTGGCAGCAGGGCGGAAAAAATTGAAAAAGTTCGTTTAGAGGAATTGGATCACCGGATGGAAATCAGCAATTTGACTACGCTATATATCCCTCCGGTTCCAAAAGGATATCTGCACCATACCTTCCCGTTCTTACGTGAAGTGATGGCGATTTTGCGCGGACCTGATGGCTGCCCGTGGGATAAGAAGCAGACGCATGAATCCTTGCGTCATCATACGATTGAAGAGGTCTATGAGCTGATTGAAGCGATTGATGAAGAAGATGATGACCATATTGTCGAGGAGCTTGGTGATTTGTTGATGCATATTTTATTGCATAGTCAAATTGGCGAGGACAATGGTTATTTTACGATAGATGATGTAATTCAGTCGATTTCGGATAAAATGATTTACCGCCATCCGCATGTTTTTGGGGGAGCAACAGCAGATACTGAGGAAACAGTGTTAGAGAACTGGGAAGAGCTCAAAAAACAGGAAAAAGGAAAAGAGAGGGAATCCGTGCTGGACGGTATTCCCGTACATCTTCCTGCTTTAGCTAAAGCATATAAGCTTGTGTCCAAAGCAGGGAAAGTCGGCTTTGAATGGCGTCATGTAGACGAAGTATGGGAGAAATTGAAGGAAGAGATCGATGAAGTTATCGAAGCTGTTCAGGATAAAGATTTGACGGATGTGGAAGAGGAGCTGGGAGATGTATTATTTGTCTTAGCGAATATTTCCAGATACTATAAAGTCAATCCTGAGGTTGCGCTGGAGCGTGCCAACCGGAAATTTATCAGCCGATTTCAATATATAGAAAACAAGCTTGAAGAAAAGAGGCAGAGTCCTGAAACAGCTTCTCTGCAGGAAATGGATGCTTATTGGGAAGAAGCGAAGAAAAATCAAGCGGTGAGAGGAGAAGAAAGATGAGATTAGATAAATTTTTAAAAATATCCCGAATCATTAAACGCCGTACATTAGCTAAAGAAGTAGCAGACCAAGGAAGAATCACTGTAAATGGAAACGCAGCGAAGGCTTCTTCCGTCCTTTCTGAAGGGGATGAGCTTGTTATTCGATTTGGCCAGAAATTGGTTACGGTAAAAGTAAATTCACTGCGGGAAAATGTCCGTAAAGATGAAGCAGATACCCTTTACACCATTGTGAAAGAAGAAAAAATAGAGCAGTAAAAATATAGTTCTATACTTGTCCCTCCCATCATAAATTATTAACGATAGGGAGGGTTTTTATATGAATTATTATGAGAATAAAGATGTAAGAAATCATGTTGAACTAGAGCATACCGTAAAAATAGACAAACGAAAAAACCTTGAAATTACGGGCGTCAAAGAAGTGGACAGCTTTGATAATGAAGCATTCCTTTTAGAAACGGTGATGGGATACTTGATTATCCGCGGACAGAATCTGCAATTGAAGAATTTAGATGTGACAGAAGGTATTGTCACCATTAAAGGAAAAATATACGAGCTTTCCTATGTAGATGATCAGCAGCAGGAGAAAGCTAAAGGGTTCTTTAGCAAGATATTCCGATGACGTTATCTACGCAATTTTTAACACTTATCACGATGATTATAAGTGGGTTTTATCTAGGTGTTGTCCAGGAAACCTTCCGGCGCTTCACGATTTATTGGAAGGGACGATTATTTTTAACTTATTTTTTAGAAATATTATTTTGGATGACCCAGGCCGGCATTTTATTTTATATATTATATCGTGTCAACCAAGGAGAGCTCAGGATTTATATTGTGTTAGCGTGTCTCTTTGGTTTTTCTATTTACCAGGCCTTGGCGAAGCAGCTGTATAAAAAATTATTAGAGCATATGATTCGTGTTTTTAAAGCAATTTATCGGGGTATAGAAAAAATAATAAATTTCTTGCTTATTTCTCCTTTGCAGTGGATATTCTTGACGTTCTATCGTATGATAAAGGCAATTCTGATGGGAGTTTTCAAAATAATAACATGGCTGTGTCTATTTTTATTTACTCCTTTCCGGTGGATAGGGAAAGGGCTTTTTCGCCTTTGTCCACAATCTATTCAAAATTTCTTTCTGCAAATAGCAGGATTTTATAGTAAAATGAAGAATATAGTTTATAAATACGTGTTTAAAAAATATGATTAAGTGGATTTTTTAAGCATCCCAAAATGGATTCAGTCTTATCGAAGGAGGTAAAGCTGTGGAGGAAAGAAAGAAGAAAGTAACAAAGCTTCAATCTAAATCCGTGCACCAGTACGATGCGTACATAGAGCGGCAGAATAGAAAAAAACAGCGTCTTACCAGACGGTTGGTACTGTATGCATTAGTTGTAGCGGTTATCGTAGGAAGTATGTCCATCTATCATTTTAATCAGCGGGCAACAAAGGCAGACAAAATGGAAGAATACGAACAGTTAGAACAGCAGCTTGCAGATTTAGAGCAGCAAGAATCAGATTTAAATCATGAAATCGAACTCCTGCAGGATGAAGAATATGTTCTTGAGATTGCCAGAACTAATTATTTCTTCTCAAATGAAGGAGAACTTATATTTAAATTACCGGATGAAGACCCGTCATATTGACACTTTTTATTTTGATTAATATACTATATATTGAAGAACATTTAATCTTTTAAGGAGGAGCATTTCTTTTATGTCAATTGAAGTAGGCAGCAAGCTGCAAGGAAAGGTAACCGGAATCACTAATTTTGGAGCTTTTGTGGAGTTAGAAGAGGGTAAAACAGGTCTCGTTCATATTAGTGAGGTTGCTGACAACTATGTTAAAGATATTAATGAGCATTTAACAGTTGGAGACGAAGTAACAGTTAAAGTCATTAATGTCGAAAAGGATGGCAAAATCGGCCTGTCCATCAGAAAGGCGAAAGATCGCCCGCAACAAGCACGTCCAAAAAGTCAAAAGAGTCAAAAAGAACGCACAGAGAACTTCGAGTCCAAAATGAATCGTTTCCTGAAGGATTCCGAGGATCGTTTAGCCTCTTTGAAGAAGCACACAGAATCCAAGCGCGGAGGACGGGGTGCGAGAAGAGGATAGTAGTTGCTGTCTATTAATAATGCTCTATGGATAAATAAAAAAGCAGGGACGCTGGTTCCTGCTTTTTTTTAACATGTAGCGAGGATTTCTCCTCCTGGAATGATGAAATCAATTTATTTCGTTTACACAAAAAAACTCATCTCTTTTTTAAAGAGATGAGTTTTTTAATTATTTAGGATAGCGGCGGAGGGGATCGAACCCACGACCTCACGGGTATGAACCGTACGCTCTCGCCAGCTGAGCTACGCCGCCAAGTGAAATCAACAAGAAAAATCATACAACAGACAGCATAAACTGTCAATAGTTTCTCTATAAATTTTTGAAGCTTATTTTAAAATTCTTCCGGATATGATTCCCGCGAACTAGAAAATCCGCGTTTACTTCCTTAATTTCGAAAAGTTCGGTTATCTTGTCGAGGTTATAAAAAAGAACCGCATTTCCACTCACTTTTTCTACAAATGATGTAGCGATGTTTAAAAAAATGCGGAGGTTTAAAATGAAGTAAAATCCCGTATATGATTTGCAAAGCAACGTATCCTCTGCTTTTTTAATGAAACTGGATGAATATCCTAAGGTACACCCTTTTTGTAAAACGATGGTAACTTCCCAAGATTACGTCGAACGATTTTTAGAAACTGCCATGTTTTTTTGACAAAAAAAGAAAGCAACCTATGTTTTACTAGTTGGAAAGATGGGAGTGGATAAAATGATAGGTTCAATTCCAAGGGTGGAATCGGGAAGCATTACAATCGAGAAAGCAAGTAAAAAGAGAAAATGGAGAGAACAGATTACTGCGAAGGTCAACCATATATTAATCGCACAGGGCTGGTTATTCTATATTACAGGCTTTTTATTAGGACGAGCTGTCATCCTGCAGACAGTATCTCCGTTTGCTGTGGCTTTCATTGCGAGCATGTGGCTTGTCCATCGGGAAAAATCCTTCCGTTCGATGATAGCTGTTATATTAGGGGCGCTGACTTACTCGATGCAGCATGTAGCTTATATTTTTATTGCTTTTATTTTATTTATCTTCATCTCGGCAGCAACAAAATCTTTAAAGCATCAACAGTGGATGCTGCCCATTACTGTCTTTTTTGCAACCAGTCTGCCGCGGATGTTTTTATATTCGCTCCAGGGCACCATATCATCCTTTGAATGGATGATGCTGGCCGTTGAGGGAGTCCTTGGGGCAATCCTTGTACTTATATTTATGCAAAGTATTCCGTTATTATCACCAAAACGATATAAACCCACCTTAAAAAGTGAAGAAATTGTATGCTTGATTATTCTGATTGCCTCGGTATTAACAGGGTTTATCGGCTGGGAGGTGTACGGCGCATCATTAGAGCATGTTTTTTCAAGGTATTTTGTTTTGGTGTTTGCCTTTATTGGAGGTGCTGCTATTGGTTCAACGGTCGGGGTGGTGGCAGGAATGATCTTGTCATTAGCCAATGTGGTCAACCTCTATCAAATGAGCCTGCTAGCATTTTCAGGTGTGCTCGGGGGATTGCTGAAGGAAGGAAAGAAACCGGGAACAGCGGTGGGGCTTTTGATTGGGACAGGACTCATCGGTGTTTATGGGGAGAGTGTTGCTTTATTGCCGTCGTTAACGGAATCACTTATGTCTGTGCTGCTATTTTTGATGACACCGGCATCCTGGCTGGAGCAAATCGCCCGTTATATTCCGGGAACAGAAGCATATACAAATGAACAGGAGCAGTATTCGCAAAAGGTCCGAAATGTTACTGCCAAACGCGTAGAACAATTTTCCGATGTCTTTCAGGCGTTATCCAAAAGCTTTGCCGTGACAGACAGGACATTAAGTGATGAAAAAAGAGACGAGAAGCGGGATACCGATTACTTTTTAAGCCAGGTAACGGAAAAAACATGTCAGGACTGCTTTTTAAAGAATAAATGCTGGCAGAAGGAATTTGATAAAACCTATTCGCTGATGGAGACGATGAAGCAGAATATTACCGCCGGGCAGGAGCCCCACCGAAATGTCGTGAAGGAATTTGAGAATCATTGTGTGCGATCGCGCCAAGTCAAGGAGGCAATGCAGTCAGAAATGAGCTTCTATGAGGCAAACCAACAGCTGAGACAGCAGGTGACAGAAAGTAAGCGCTTAGTTTCTGACCAGCTCCAGGGTGTTTCTGATGTGATGAATGATTTTGCTAAAGAAATATTAAAGGAACGGCAGCATCATGAGCTGCAGGAATCGCAAATTATTCAAGCTTTGAAACAGATGGGAATCGAATTAGTCCGCTTAGATATTTATCACTTAGAGAAGGGAAATGTAGATATTGAGCTAACGACAAGTTTCTACGAATATCATGGGGAAGGGGAAAAATTAATTGCTCCGGTTCTTTCGGAGCTGCTCGATGAGATGATTGTGGTAAGGAATGAAGACATTTCTTCTTTCCCTTATGGTTACAGCCACTTCGTCTTTGGATCAGCAAGGGATTTTGAGGTAGAGACGGGGGCGGCCAATGCAGCAAAAGGAGGGGGGCTTGTATCTGGTGACAGCTTTACAACCATTGAGCTGGGCGCAGGGAAGTTTGCGATGGCTATCAGCGATGGGATGGGGAACGGGAAGCGTGCAAAGGAAGAAAGTACAGAGACATTACGTTTACTGCAGCAAATTTTGCAGACTGGAATACGAGAAAAGGTAGCAATCAAAACAATTAATTCGATTCTTGCTTTGCGTACCACGGATGAGATGTTTGCAACGCTTGATTTAGCAGTGGTGGATTTGCATAATGCATCTGCCGAATTTTTAAAGATTGGTTCGACTCCAAGCTTTGTCCGCAGAGGGAATTCCATGATAAAAATAGAGGCCAGTAATTTGCCGATGGGGATTATTCAGGAATTTGATGTAGATATTGTCAGTGAGCAGCTAAAGCCGAATGATTTATTAATCATGATGAGTGACGGCATTTTTGACGGGCCGAAAGACGTGGAAAATATTGATATTTGGATTAAACGGAAAATCAAAGAGATGGATACGGAGGATCCGCAGGAAATTGCTGATTTATTATTAGAAGAGGTGATTCGAACCAGATCGGGGGATATTCATGATGACATGACCGTATTGGTTGCCAAAGTAAAGAAAAATACACCGAAATGGGCCAATGTTCCAGTCCGGCATGAGAAGCTGCTCTCGATGTAGAGCACGCTCAGCTGTATGCTTCTTTCTCGTAAGCCAATCTGCCAAATATACGTATACAGAATGCATTATTTGGTGATGATGGTAATGGAAGATGAGGAGGTATACATGAAATGAACGCAGGAACATTAAAACAAATTTTGCTATTAACCGATGGCTGCTCCAATAAAGGCGAAAGCCCTGCAACAGTAGCCGGTTTAGCAAACCAACAGGGAATCACTGTGAATGTCATTGGTATATTAGACGATGATCAGACGGAACAGCCAGAGGGCCTTCAGGAAGTGGAGGATATCGCTGTATCTGGCGGCGGCGTCAGTCAAATTGTTTATAGTGAACGTTTATCTCAAACGGTGCAAATGGTAACGAGGCAGGCAATGACACAAACATTACAGGGATTTGTCAATAAAGAGTTGCGCAGCATTTTAGGAAAAGATCAGTCAATGGAAGAGCTGGATCCGGAAAAACGCGGTGAAATCATGGAAGTGGTAGAGGACTTAGGAGAAACCAGTGATTTAGAGGTGGTGGTGCTAGTCGACAGCAGTGCGAGCATGCGTGATAAATTAGAAACAGTCAAGGAGGCGTTGTTTGACTTATCTATGAGCTTGAATGCACGAGTTGGAAAAAACCGCTTTTGTATTTACCGGTTTCCGGGCAGACGGAACGATATTGAGCTTGTGCTTGATTGGTCGCCGAGGCTGGATGGGATTTCCAAGGTTTTTCCAAAGTTAACAAGCGGAGGAATCACCCCGACTGGGCCGGCATTACGGGCAGCAATGTACCAATTTAGCAAGAAGCAGCTACGGAGGAATTCGGATGAAGAACCATTCGACATGGAAGAAACCGGCTATTAGGTTACACTCTCAGCAAAAGATAACAGGGAAGTGGCATCAAAAATCCTATACCGTTGTGAGAAAAATTGGCGAGGGCGCAATTGGAGCTGTGTATCTCTGCATGCATCATGGACGGCCTGTTGCTTTGAAAATAAGCGAACAGGATACAGCTGTAACGGTAGAAGTCAATGTGCTCAAAGCATTGAAAAAGGTTCAAGGATATCGCCTTGGACCTTCTTTATTGGATGTCGATGATTGGAGAGCACCAGGCGGCAGGGTGTATTCCTTTTATGTGATGGAGTACATGGAGGGTCAGACATTAGGTGCGTTTATTCAGGCGAGAGGCAAGAAGTGGCTGGGCGTATTGATGGTTCAGCTGTTAGAAGATTTAGACCAGCTTCATCAGGCGGGCTGGACCTTTGGCGATTTAAAAACAGATAATATTCTTGTGGAATCGAATCCGCCAAGAATTAGACTGGTTGATGTGGGCGGCACAACAAGGATGGGGCGTTCTATTAAAGAATATACAGAGTTTTTTGATCGCGGTTATTGGGGGCTTGGAACGCGTAAGGCAGAGCCAAGCTATGATTTATTTGCGGTTGCGATGGTGTTTCTCCATATCTATTATCCGAGACGCTTTGACCGGATAGCGGGGGAATCCTCTGAGAAGCTGCTTGAGAAAAAATTGTATCGGGCCAGCGATCTGCAGCTCCTGCATCCATTTTTAAAGAAAGCACTAAAAGGAAAGTATTCTACCGCAGCAGAAATGAAAAAAGATGTAATGGGCAAGATAAAACAGGTACAGCACAAGCGCAGCCAATATCGAAAAAAAATGCAGCAAAAAAAAGTATATCCTGTGAAAGAATCCTTTAGTATTTCTCTGGCAGCCTCTGTTTTTTGGATTATTTCTTTGTTATTGCCTTAAACTGAAAAAAGATAGACTGAAAATATACTTTTTCGCATCCTCTCTTTTGAACCGTTCCTCAAAAAGGAGTATGATAGAAGTATAGTTAAAATACGGTTTTTTTCTAATTTTATCCTAACCGTATAGGGAGCCAGAACCGATGGATGGAGGAGGAATGAGATGGAGCAGGAAGTGTGTGCATTTATCAGAAGGCACCGCCTAATTCAAAAGCATGCAACGGTTCTTGTCGGCGTTTCAGGAGGACCGGATTCGATTGCGCTATTACATTTCTTGAACAACATTTCATCCAAATGGGAATTAAGCCTTACAGCAGTGACCATAGATCATCAGCTGCGTAACGGAGATTCTGCCGACGATTGTCAATTTGTGAAAGATACTTGTCAGGAATGGGGAATACCCTGCGTGGAAAGAATGGTGGACGTCAGACAATATCAAAAGGAAAAGGGTGTCAGTGAAGAGGTTGCTGCACGTGAATTACGCTATGGTGTTTACTTGGATCTGATGCATGAGAAAAAAGCTGATCTGCTTGCTCTTGGACATCACGCCGATGATCAAATTGAAACGATGGTTATGCGAATGGTAAGAATGGCGACCTCGAACGCTTTAAAAGGGATTCCCGTGCGGCGTGATTTTGCCGGCGGTGAAATTATCCGTCCTTTATTAGGGGTGACAAAGAATAACATCCTTGCTTATTTGGAAAAGTATCAATTGAGCTATCAGGTCGATAAAACGAACGCGGATGATACGTATACGAGAAATTATTACCGGAAAAACGTCGTCCCGCTGCTGAAGGAGAAAAATCCGCGTATCGCAGACACCATTCAGACGCTCAGCGAAACGTTAGCCCAGGACGAACAATACTTGCAGGAGCAGGCGAAGGAAATGGTAGAAAAAGTGGCGGAATTTCGGGAAGATACAAGGGAAATTTGTTTTGCGGCAGAAGCGTTTTCAGAGCTTCCTCAGGCTTTACAAAGACGGGCCTTTCATCTAATATTAAACTATCTATATGGAACCTTGCCTAAAGACCTATCTTATATCCACGAAGTAAACTTTTTTGACCTGTTGAGACGCCAAAATGGAAGCGCAAGTATTGATTTTCCGTTAAGGCTCCGTGTGACAAATATATATGGGAAGATTTATCTGCAATTTGGTCAACAACCATCCGTAAAGTCAGCTCAACCCTCTTTATTGCCAGTTCCAGGTGAAACGGTGCTGTCTGATGACACAAAGATCGAGGCTGCCATCATCAAAGAAGCCCCGGCAGAGGATGAAGCAACTTTTGTTTTTCCGCTAGATTCGATTTCATTACCACTACATATCCGAGTAAGAAAAGCGGGAGATCGTATGTCTGTAAGAGGACTCAATGGTTCAAAAAAGCTGAAGGATATTTTTATAGATGCGAAGATACCCCAAAATATGCGGGATAATTGGCCGATAATAGTGGATGATAAGGGAAAGATCCTGTGGGTCGTCGGTCTAAAAAAAGCGGAGACTGCACAAAATGGTAAAGGAATGAATATAAAACTGAAGATTAGCTCATGACGCTGATTAGGAGGAGAAAAAATGGCGCAAGAAACAATTCATAATGAGATTGAAAAAATCTTAGTAAGCGAGGAAGAAATTCAAAAAAAATGCAAGGAGCTCGGTGCAATATTAACAGAAGAATACGAGGGCAAATTTCCCTTGGCTATTGGCGTGTTAAAAGGTGCATTGCCGTTTATGTCAGATATTCTTCGGCATACAGAAATCCATTTAGAAATGGATTTTATGGATGTATCCAGCTATGACGGCGGCACATCCTCCACAGGAGAAGTAAAAATCCTGAAGGACTTGAATACAAAAGTAGAGGGCCGCGATTTAATTATTGTTGAGGACATTATTGACAGCGGACTGACATTGAACTACTTAGTAGACCTGTTTAAATATCGTAAAGCAAATTCCATCAAGATTGTGACACTTCTTGATAAACCGGCTGGAAGAACAGCAGATATTACAGCAGATTTAATTGGTTTTGAAGTTCCGGATGAATTTGTTGTTGGCTACGGTTTAGATTATGCAGAAAAATATCGAAACCTTTCATATATCGGTGTCCTCAAGCCGGAAATTTATGGCGGCTGATGGAGAAAGTGAAAAGGAAGAAGCCGCGCTTGGGAAGGGACATGCTGTAAAAGAAAGCCCCCATAAAAATAGATTTTTTTCTTTGCCGGCAATGCATGTATTTGAAAAATCATCTTGGACGATATCATCCGGGTTTTTGCAATAATTTCTTTCATACATGCGGATGTTCAAAGGGTATACTTACATTTATCGGACTTCTTGAACATTCCAAAAAAATAATTCGTCAAAAATGGTTAAATTATTTGTATAAAGCGATTTTACTATGATACGATTTACTATAGTTTTTCCCCATTTGGGAGGAGGTAAGCAATGAATCAGATATTTCGTAAGGTCTTCGTATGGATGCTCTTATTTATAATCATTATTGGTGTAATCGGAGTATTTAATAATCCAAGTGAAGATCAGGAGCAGTATGATGTACAGCAATTTATGAATGCTTTAAATAATGGTGAGATTAAGGAACTGACCTTTCAACCGTCACATGGTATCATCCGTTTGACGGGTACATTAATGGACGATGAGACGGAATTTGTTGCTCAAGTACCGGATAATGAAGAACTTGTTACACAAATTACAAATAGTGCAAGCGAACAAAGTGAATTAACGGTCGAAGAGGAAGAGCAGCCTAGTCCTTGGCTCACATTCTTAACTGGAATCATTCCATTCTTATTGATTGGTCTATTCTTACTGTTCATCCTTAGCCAGGCGCAAGGCGGCGGTGGCGGCGGCCGTGTAATGAACTTCGGTAAGAGTAAGGCAAAAATGTACTCTGAAGATAAGAAAAAAGTCCGCTTTAAAGATGTCGCTGGTGCCGATGAAGAGAAACAAGAGCTTGTCGAGGTTGTGGAATTCTTAAAAGATCCGCGCAAATTCTCACAAGTAGGTGCACGTATTCCAAAAGGTGTACTTCTTGTCGGGCCTCCAGGTACAGGTAAAACATTATTAGCGAAAGCAGTTGCCGGTGAAGCCGGAACGCCATTCTTCTCTATCAGTGGTTCAGACTTCGTAGAGATGTTCGTTGGTGTCGGTGCATCCCGTGTTCGTGACTTATTTGAAAACGCGAAGAAAAATGCACCATGTATCATCTTTATTGATGAGATTGATGCCGTCGGCCGTCAGCGTGGAGCTGGTCTTGGAGGCGGACATGATGAACGTGAGCAAACATTGAACCAGCTATTGGTTGAGATGGACGGATTTGGAGCAAACGAAGGTATTATTATGATTGCTGCAACAAACCGTGCCGATATTCTTGACCCGGCGCTGTTACGTCCAGGACGTTTTGACAGACAAATCATGGTAGACCGCCCAGATGTTAAAGGCCGTGAAGCGGTTCTAGGTGTTCACGCTAGAAATAAACCGTTAGAAGATACCGTTGATTTAAAAACAATCGCTATGCGTACGCCAGGATTCTCAGGTGCGGATTTAGAGAACTTGCTCAATGAAGCAGCCTTGATTGCAGCAAGAGCCGACCGTAAGAAAATCGGTCAGTTAGATATCGATGAGGCTATCGACCGTGTCATTGCAGGTCCTGCGAAGAAAAGCAGAGTTATTTCCGAAAAAGAAAGAAATATCGTTGCCTATCATGAGAGCGGTCATACCGTGATCGGGATGGTTCTGGATGACGCGGATGTCGTTCACAAAGTGACCATCGTCCCTCGTGGTCAAGCCGGCGGTTATGCAGTAATGCTTCCAAGGGAAGACCGTTACTTCATGACAAAACCTGAGCTGTTTGATAAAATCACCGGTTTACTGGGCGGACGTGTTGCGGAAGAAATCATTTTTGGCGAAGTGAGTACAGGTGCTTCGAATGACTTCCAGCGTGCAACAGGTATTGCGCATAAGATGATTACCGAATTTGGTATGAGTGATAAGATTGGTCCGCTTCAATTTAGCAGCGGCGGCGGCGGGAATGTATTCCTTGGCCGAGACATTCAAAATGAACAGACTTATTCGGATGCCATTGCTCAGGATATCGATAAGGAAATGCAGAATTTCATTAATTACTGTTATGACCGTGCAAAACGTATTCTTACAGAGCATAGAGAGCAATTAGAACTGCTTGCAAAAACATTATTGGAAGTAGAAACACTCGATGCGAAACAAATCAAGTCTCTTTTTGAAAATGGAACGCTTCCTGAACCGGAAGAGGATTCAGATGATGTGAAGGTAAGCATCCATTCGAAGGAAGAAAAAGAGGATGAGGATAAAAAAGGTCTTTCTTTTGAAGAAGCAAAAGAAAAAGCGGAAAAGAAATCCGACTCTTATATTAACGACCCGATTATGGGCGGTAATTCTGAAGAAAAAGAAACAGATCACACGGATGATAATAAGGAAGATGACTCCGATTCCGATCGTAAAAACTAAAGGATTGGAAAAGATATAGAAAGGAAGCAGCCAAAGGAATAGAAAGGCTGCTTCTTTTTGTTCTTTGGACGGATGCTTTTTTGGTTTTTCCTGAAAAGAAGTATGTTATATTAAATTTTAGAGAAACAAAGGAAGGTATGGTGACAGATGTTATTTGTTCTTGATGTAGGGAATACCAATACAGTTCTCGGTGTTTTTGATAACGATAAATTAATTCATCACTGGCGGATAAAAACCGATCGGTATAAGACAGAAGATGAATTTGGCATGCTTATCCATTCTTTATTTGAATATAAAGGGATTCATTTTAAGGAAATCACTGGAGTGATTATTTCTTCTGTTGTACCGCCTATTATGTTTGCTTTAGAAAAAATGAGCCGCGATTATTTTGATATAGAACCTGTGGTTATCGGGAAAACTTCTTATGATAAGCTAATTAAGATGAATTATCCAAACCCGTCTGAAGTTGGGGCGGACCGGATTGTTAATGCTATAGCAGGTATTGAAAAATACGGAGCGCCGCTAATCATCATTGATTTTGGGACAGCGACAACCTACTGCTATGTGGATGAAGAAGCAAGGTATGCTGGCGGGATTATTACCCCGGGTGTAAATATTTCGATGGAGGCGCTGAATACAAGAGCTTCGAAGCTGCCGAAAATTGAGATTCAGAAACCGCAGCGTGTGATTGGTTCTTCTACTGTGGAGGCAATGACATCTGGTGTATTTTACGGGTACATTGGTCAAATTGATGGGCTGGTCAAACGAATACAACAAGAAAAAGGGACAAACTCAACGGTTATCGCAACAGGTGGTTTGTCTAAACTTATTGCACATGAATCAGAAACCATAGATGCTGTCGAGCCCTATCTCACGTTGAATGGGCTGTATCTTATTTATAAAAAGTATTATCAATAAACGGAGGAATGATGATGGTGAAGGATTATTTAATTAAAGCGACAACCTATGACGGCATGATCCGCGCATATGCTATTACGTCAACAGAAACAGTGGAAGAAGCTCGCCGGAGACAGGATACATGGGCAACAGCTTCTGCAGCACTCGGCCGTACTATAACGGTAACAGCAATGATGGGAGCAATGTTAAAAGGGGACGACTCCGTTACCGTAAAAGTAATGGGAAACGGACCAACTGGAGCTATTGTTGCTGATGGAGATGGCAAAGGTCATGTCCGTGGCTATGTTACAAATCCGCATGTCGATTTTGATTTAAATGATAAAGGAAAACTGGATGTGGCTAGAGCAGTCGGGACAGAGGGGAATCTTAGCGTTATCAAGGATTTAGGGATGAAAGACTATTTCACAGGAGAAACACCGATTGTTTCTGGAGAAATAAGCGAAGATTTCACGTATTATTTTGCAACCTCTGAGCAGGTCCCATCCGCGGTAGGCGCAGGGGTTCTGGTTAACCCGGACTTGAGTATTTTAGCGGCAGGCGGTTTTATCGTACAAGTAATGCCAGGAGCAGATGAAGCGGTGATTGAACGGCTGGAAGACCGTATTCAATCTTTCCCTGCTATTTCTACGCTGATCCGGGAAGGGAAAACACCTGAAGAAATTCTATATACCTTGTTTGACGAAGAAAATGTAAATATATTGGAGAAAATGCCAATCGAATTTCAATGCAAATGTTCGAAAGAGAGACTTGCTAATGCTATCATTGGGTTAGGCAATGAAGAAATCCAGCTAATGATCGATGAAGATCATGGGGCAGAAGCAACCTGCCATTTTTGTAATGAACACTACCATTTTACAGAAGAAGAATTAGAAGAGCTTAAGCAATCATAGGTGGTACAATGATAAAAATGGAAACATGACGAGCTGCTTTGGATGCAGCTAAAATCGGACGACAAATTCGTATATTGCTTTTAGATTAGAAAAATAGGCGTTTTTTTCGCATTTAGGATTGACATTTTCTTAATAAAGCAATACATTATATATAAATCATATAAAAATACTTGGTATTAGGAGGAGTTATATGACAGTCGTTAATAATATTGCAGGTTTAATTGGAGGAACACCCATTGTAAAGCTTCATAATGTAGCGGATGAGAATAGTGCAGATGTATATGTTAAATTAGAATTTATGAATCCGGGAAGCTCGGTGAAAGACCGCATTGCAGCTGCGATGGTAGAAGCTGCAGAGAATGCAGGTGAATTAAAACCAGGTGATACCATCATTGAACCAACCAGTGGAAATACGGGGATTGGTTTGGCAATGGTTGCTACTGCTAAAGGATATCAGGCAATTCTGGTTATGCCGGATACAATGAGTCAGGAACGTCGTAATTTATTGAAGGCGTATGGAGCGAAGCTGGTTTTAACTCCAGGAGCCGAAGGAATGAAGGGCGCTATTGCCAAAGCGAAGGAATTACAAGAAGAAAATGGCTATTTTATGCCACAGCAATTTAATAATCCAGCTAATCCGGAAATTCATGCAAAAACAACTGGTAAAGAAATTGTAGAGCAGATGTCAGATGGATTAGATGCTTTCATTTCCGGTATTGGTACCGGCGGAACAATTACTGGTGCTGGAAAAGTGCTGAGAGAGCATTTTGACGGTATTAAAATTTATGCTGTTGAGCCAAAGGATTCCCCGGTGCTTTCTGGAGGAAATCCTGGTCCTCATAAAATTCAGGGAATTGGCGCAGGCTTCAAACCAGAAGTGCTTGATACATCGATTTATGATGAGGTACTTCCGATTGGAAATGAAGAATCCTTTGAAACAGCACGTAAAGTTGCTACTACAAATGGAATTCTGGGAGGAATTTCTTCTGGAGCAGCGGTTGCTGCAGCATTAAAAGTAGCGAAAGACCTAGGGAAAGGGAAGAAGGTTCTTGCCGTCCTTCCTGATAACGGAGAGCGTTACCTATCTACAGCGCTGTATCAATTTGAAGACGAAAAATAAATATCGGAATGTAAAAGGAATCAGCCGTATTGAAGCTGGTTCCTTTTTTACGTTAATCTTTCTTAACCAGCGCTTTCCACTTTTGTTCTTTACCTTCTTAGGGTAGGATGTAGAATAGATATATTTTTAACAGAGAAGGGGCGGATAATACAAGTGATGCAGGCAAAAGAGTTTCAATTAGATTTAAATAAACGGACGCATATTATGGGGATATTAAATGTGACGCCGGATTCCTTCTCGGACGGGGGACGATATACAGATATTGAAAAGGCGGCAGCCGCGGCGAAGAAAATGGAGAAAGAAGGAGCGGATATCATTGATATCGGCGGAGAATCCACCAGGCCGGGCCATACTCCTGTCAGTGCGGAAGAAGAAGCAGAGCGTATTATCCCGGTTATTGAAGCGTTAAAAAATGATTTGCAGATACCTATATCCGTGGATACATTTAAAGCATCTGTAGCAGAGCAAGCAGTAAAAGCCGGCGCTTCTATGATAAATGATATTTGGGGAGCAAAAAAAGAACCGGAAATTGCTGCGGTTGCTGCCCGTTATCAGGTGCCCATTATTCTTATGCATAATCGAACGGATATGGACTATGGGGACTTTATTTCGGATGTGAAAGCAGACTTACAAGCAAGTGTTTCTATTGCTAAACAAGCCGGTGTAGAGGATAAACAGATTATTCTTGACCCAGGTATCGGCTTTGCAAAAACAATGGAGCAGAATCAATATATGATTAAAGAACTGCAAGAGCTGAATATATTTGGTTATCCGCTGCTTTTGGCAGCATCCCGTAAAAGATTTATTGGTGATATTTTAGATGTTCCTGCAAATCAAAGAGATATCGGGACGGCAGCAACGACAGTAATTGGAATTGCTAAAGGCGCCCGTATTGTTCGTGTACATGATGTAAAGGCGAACCTGGAAGCGGCAAAAGTAGCAGATGCGATTTATTATACGAATCTATAAGGGATAGGAATAGAGGAGAGAGCATGTTTAAAGAAAGGATGGACAAGGATGGACAAAATTATTCTAAAACGAATGCAGTTTTATGGATATCACGGGCTGTTACCTGAAGAAAATACGTTGGGGCAGCGTTTTTATGTGGATGCTGACCTGTACCTATCTTTAAAGAAGGCGGGACAGTCTGATGCAATGGAGGACTCCGTTCACTATGGGGAAGCATATGAAAAAATAAAGCATGTCGTAGAGGGGGAAAGGTTTCATTTGATTGAAGCGGTGGCAGAAGCAATTGCAGATGAGCTCTTTACTTCTTTTGAACAATTGGAGGCATGTTCCATCCGTCTAACAAAGCCGGATCCGCCGATTCCGGGCTACTATGAATCGGTAGCTGTAGAAATTTATAGGGAGAGAACGAAATGAATCAAGCATTTATTGCTCTCGGAACAAATATTGAACCGAGAGAAGAACATCTGACGCAAGCATTAGACTTATTAGAGACAAATGAATATATCTCTATCCAAAAAAAATCTTCTATATATGAAACTGCGCCGGTTGGATACCAGGACCAGGCAGATTTTTTAAATATGGTATTAGCGCTTCAAACAAATTTATCATCCATGGATCTGCTTGAGGCTTGTCAGCAGATTGAAAAAGAACTCGGCAGAAAACGTGATATCCGATTCGGTCCGCGGACGATTGACCTTGACATTTTGACATTTAATTATGAAAATAGTACAGTAGAAAGATTGATTATACCGCATCCCCGCATGCATGAGCGGGCTTTTGTATTAATCCCATTAGCAGAAATCGCTCCGGGTTTTGTTGTACCTGTACAAAAGAAGACTGTAGAAGCCTATTTAGAAGAACTTCCAGAGAAGGATAAGGCGGACGTCAGACTGTGGAAGACAGAAATATAAAACGAAGCTTCATTCCGTGGAAGTTTCGCGGGTGATTCTCCGTGATGATAAAGCAATAACTGTTTTAATGACAAGGTTAGAAGATATCATAATTAATTAAGAAGTGGAGTGGTAGAAGTGTCAGAAGAATTGAATGAACATATGCAGGTAAGACGTGACAAACTCACAGAATACATGGAAAAAGGATTGAATCCATTCGGTGAAAAATTTGAACGTACGCATTTAACAAACGATCTAGTTGAAAAATATGATCAATATTCTAAAGAAGAGCTGGAGGAAATTCCAGATGAAGTAACGATTGCAGGACGTTTAATGACAAAGCGCGGAAAAGGGAAAGCGGGATTCGCGCATCTTCAGGATTTAAGCGGACAAATTCAATTATATGTTCGAAAAGATGCAATTGGCGAAGAGGCATATGATGTATTTAAATCAGTGGACTTAGGTGATATTGTCGGTGTGACAGGGGTTATGTTTAAAACAAATGTTGGAGAATTATCTGTTAAAGCGAAAGAATTTCATCTATTAACCAAATCACTGCGCCCGCTGCCAGAAAAATATCATGGCTTAAAAGATATTGAACAGCGCTATCGTCAGCGTTATCTTGATTTAATCACTAATCCGGACAGCAGAGATACGTTCGTAGCCCGCAGTAAGATTATTCAATCCATGCGTGAATATTTAAATGCTCAAGGTTATTTAGAAGTAGAAACACCGATGATGCACAGTATTCCGGGCGGAGCATCTGCGCGTCCATTTATTACGCATCATAATGCACTGGATGCTGAATTATATATGCGTATTGCAATCGAACTACATTTAAAACGCCTTATTGTCGGCGGGTTAGAAAAAGTATATGAGATAGGCCGTGTATTCCGTAACGAAGGGGTTTCCACAAGACATAACCCTGAATTTACAATGATTGAACTATATGAAGCATATGCGGATTATCATGATATTATGGATCTTACGGAAAACTTAATTGCACATATTGCAAAAGAAGTATATGGAAAAACGACGATTCAATATGGCGATGAGGAAGTAAACCTTGAGCCTAAATGGACAAGACTGCATATGGTAGATGCGATAAAAAAAGAGACAGGTGTAGACTTCTGGCAGCACTTATCGAATGATGAAGCACGTGCTTTAGCAAAGGAATATAACGTAGAAATTACAGATGCGATGACTTTCGGACATATTGTAAATGAATTCTTTGAGCAAAAGGTAGAGGAAACACTCATTCAACCTACATTTATTTTTGGACATCCTGTAGAAATTTCTCCTCTCGCTAAAAAGAACAAAGAGGATGAGCGTTTTACAGATCGTTTCGAGTTATTTATTGTAGGAAGAGAGCATGCTAATGCCTTTAGTGAGCTGAATGACCCGATTGACCAGCGCCAACGTTTTGAAGCGCAAGTGAAAGAAAGAGACCAAGGAAATGATGAAGCACATTATATGGATGAAGACTTTTTAGAAGCATTAGAATATGGTATGCCACCAACTGGCGGTTTAGGAATTGGAGTAGATCGTTTGGTGATGCTGTTAACAAATTCGCCTTCTATTCGGGACGTACTGTTATTCCCGCAAATGAAAAATCGTTAATTAACCATTATATTATTGTTGAAAGCACCGCTGGAAGGTTACTCTTCTGTCGGTGCTTTTGTATGTATACGTAAGGGAGTGAAAGAGAGGAAAACCTTTGAGAATAGTGATTTATTAAGGGGTTTTAAAACTGCTTCAATAAAATGAATTATAGAAATATTTAACTTGTACTATTTTATTTTAAAAAAGACTTGCTTTCGGTTTGGAATCATGATAAATTAATTATCGTTGCGTAACGCAATGCGCATCACACAAACGATTCAACAGATTAACAACAAAATAAATTTTAAAAAGTTGTTGACAACGAATTGCAGATGTGATAAATTAATAAAGTCGCCAATTTGAAACAGCGACAAACAAATTGCTCTTTGAAAACTGAACAAAACAACCAGTACGAAAGAAGAAAGACAACCTCGTTTTTCTTAAAGAATTAAGTCAGAAGTTGACTTCTGAAAGCTATNTATGTCAGGTTACTCTTATTTAGTTTTCAGGGTGCAAATTCTTGAAAAAAAGTGTTGCATTTTTATTCTAAAATGCATATAATATAACTTGTCCTTGTTTTTCAGGAAACATCTTCAAGTTACATATTTTATTGTCTGGTGGCGAGAGCGAAGAGGTCACACCTGTTCCCATGCCGAACACAGAAGTTAAGTTCTTCAGCGCCAATGGTAGTTGGGGGCTTCCCCCTGCGAGAGTAGGACGTTGCCAGGCATTATCAATCCGGAGGATTAGCTCAGCTGGGAGAGCACCTGCCTTACAAGCAGGGGGTCGCAGGTTCGAGCCCTGCATCCTCCACCATTACGCCGGCCTAGCTCAACTGGTAGAGCAACTGACTTGTAATCAGTAGGTTGGGGGTTCAAGTCCTCTGGCCGGCACCATTTTCCTTTTTGCAGGAGCCATTAGCTCAGTCGGTAGAGCATCTGACTTTTAATCAGAGGGTCGAAGGTTCGAATCCTTCATGGCTCACCATTTGCGGGTGTGGCGGAATTGGCAGACGCGCTAGACTTAGGATCTAGTGCCTTCGGGCGTGGGGGTTCAAGTCCCTCCACCCGCACCACTATTTTTAATTTAAAAAGCAATATGCGGAAGTAGTTCAGTGGTAGAACACCACCTTGCCAAGGTGGGGGTCGCGGGTTCGAATCCCGTCTTCCGCTCCAAAATATTGCCGGGGTGGCGGAACTGGCAGACGCACAGGACTTAAAATCCTGCGGTAAGTGATTACCGTACCGGTTCGATTCCGGTCCTCGGCACCATAAGCGCCTGTAGCTCAATTGGATAGAGCGTTTGACTACGGATCAAGAGGTTAGGGGTTCGACTCCTCTCAGGCGCGCCATCGGGAAGTAGCTCAGCTTGGTAGAGCACTTGGTTTGGGACCAAGGGGTCGCAGGTTCGAATCCTGTCTTCCCGACCATTAAATAAATATAACTGATTTATCTACGGGGCCTTAGCTCAGCTGGGAGAGCGCCTGCCTTGCACGCAGGAGGTCAGCGGTTCGATCCCGCTAGGCTCCACTCAACAATTTATTTAAAAAGTTGTTGACAATGTCTTACAAACATGATAAGTTATATCTTGTCGCTAAAAACGACAGAAACAAATTGCTCTTTGAAAACTGAACAAAACAACCAGTACGAAAGAAGAAAGACAACCTCGTTTTTCTTAAAGAATTAAGTCAGAAGTTGACTTCTGAAAGCTATAGTTTCAAACACTTTTATGGAGAGTTTGATCTTGGCTCAGGACGAACGCTGGCGGCGTGCCTAATACATGCAAGTCGAGCGCGGGAAGCGAACGGAACTCTTCGGAGGGAAGTTCGTGGAACGAGCGGCGGACGGGTGAGTAACACGTAGGCAACCTGCCTGTAAGACTGGGATAACTCGCGGAAACGCGAGCTAATACCGGATAACACTTTCTATCACCTGATGGAAAGTTGAAAGGCGGCTTTTGCTGTCACTTACAGATGGGCCTGCGGCGCATTAGCTAGTTGGTGAGGTAACGGCTCACCAAGGCGACGATGCGTAGCCGACCTGAGAGGGTGATCGGCCACACTGGGACTGAGACACGGCCCAGACTCCTACGGGAGGCAGCAGTAGGGAATCTTCCGCAATGGACGAAAGTCTGACGGAGCAACGCCGCGTGAGTGATGAAGGTTTTCGGATCGTAAAACTCTGTTGTCAGGGAAGAACAAGTACGATAGTAACTGATCGTACCTTGACGGTACCTGACCAGAAAGCCACGGCTAACTACGTGCCAGCAGCCGCGGTAATACGTAGGTGGCAAGCGTTGTCCGGAATTATTGGGCGTAAAGCGCTCGCAGGCGGTTCTTTAAGTCTGATGTGAAATCTTGCGGCTCAACCGCAAACGTGCATTGGAAACTGGAGGACTTGAGTGCAGAAGAGGAGAGTGGAATTCCACGTGTAGCGGTGAAATGCGTAGAGATGTGGAGGAACACCAGTGGCGAAGGCGACTCTCTGGTCTGTAACTGACGCTGAGGAGCGAAAGCGTGGGGAGCGAACAGGATTAGATACCCTGGTAGTCCACGCCGTAAACGATGAGTGCTAGGTGTTAGGGGGTTTCCGCCCCTTAGTGCTGAAGTTAACGCATTAAGCACTCCGCCTGGGGAGTACGGCCGCAAGGCTGAAACTCAAAAGAATTGACGGGGACCCGCACAAGCGGTGGAGCATGTGGTTTAATTCGAAGCAACGCGAAGAACCTTACCAGGTCTTGACATCCTTTGACCGCTCTAGAGATAGAGTTTTCCCTTCGGGGACAAAGTGACAGGTGGTGCATGGTTGTCGTCAGCTCGTGTCGTGAGATGTTGGGTTAAGTCCCGCAACGAGCGCAACCCTTAATCTTAGTTGCCAGCATTCNTGCATATTTTTAGGAGAAATGCCGTTTTATGTCATCTGAATCTGTTCATAGTAGGTACGATGACAAAATATACAAATGTTACGTTTTTTCCACCATAAAATAGGATTTATTGTCGTAAAGGCGGATCCTTGAATGAATGCTTTGCCAGTGATAGCCATCCATGGGTTTGGTTTTTCCTCGACAAAATAGATATTTCTACATACGCCGTTTTGTGAATAACCCCGCAACGAAATGACTTTCTTCTCTGATTCCCTGCGTTTTCGCTTCACATAGACACCTTTTATTCCTAAATAACACCGTGGCAAATGAAGTGTATTTTTTTGTCTTCACTCTATCTATGATTGAAAACAAGAGGATGTGCCACACTTAGTATAGAGTCAAAAAATGTTTCATTGCTGATACGGCTCGTCTAATGGGTTTTTGCTTGTTTATCTTCAAATATCCTTTCTTTGGTATTTATTTCTGGAAGATAAATCAATTTACTGCTAAAGTAAAAATACACTTATTGCAATGAATACTTCTATTTAAATAGTTTAAAATTAATTTTCATGATAGTTGGTATGGAAAGACCCCCGCTGAATAAAGTTTTATTTTATAAAATGAAATGATAGCCTATACATATAAATAAACTGTAAAATATATAAAACAATAAGGGGGTGCAGGGAATGGAGTTAGAACAATTTATCGGTGATGATTTCGGAGTTATCGTGTTACGTTTGTTTATTGCTTTGCTGTTATCCGGTTTAATTGGTTTTGAGAGAGAAATTAATAATCATTCAGCCGGGTTTCGTACGCATATACTGGTAGGAGTAGGCTCTTGTTTGATGATGATTTTATCGATTTTTGGTTTTATTACATTTATGAATCAATACGATAACATTCAATTTGACCCTGCTCGTATCCCTTCTTATGTAATTAGCGGTATCGGTTTTCTTGGGGCTGGTACCATTATTGTATATGGAGGAACCATCAAAGGATTAACAACAGCTGCTTCTATATGGGCTGTAGCAGGAATAGGATTAGTGATTGGAGCCGGCATGTATAGTGTTGCTATTGTAACGACACTTATTATCCTTATCAGTTTAATATTTTTTAACCGGATGGAGCATTTTTTCCCTCGGTTTACAACCAGTAATTTTATTGAATTGATTGCTTCAGAGGAATTTGAAATACATGAAGCTGTAAAATCAGTGGAAAAGAACGGTTTTACGATAAAGCAGGTTGAGATAAAGCTGTTAGAAGGTAACAGGCGCAGAATTCATATATGGACAAATATGAAAAAGGATAATAAGTTAATTTATTTATTTGATGAAATATCGAAGCTTCCGGGAGTGGTTAATATAACAAAGCGAAATTAAAACATAAATATTTTCATAGATTTTTATAATTATGTTTTGTTTTTTGGCCTGTTTGTCCAAAATAGAAATATCATCCATTTGCAACTGTGGCAATTTCTTATTATAATAAAACCATAGTCAAAGTTAGTCAAAGTCAAAAGGAATAATTTATCAAATAAATTATTTGATTTGAGGTGCGAAGGATGAGTAACATTTCAGATATCATTGAACAATATTTGAAAAAAGTATTACAGTCAGAAGAACAACAAGCGATTGAGATTAAAAGGAGTGAAATTGCAGATCAGTTTCAATGTGTACCTTCTCAAATAAATTATGTTATTAATACGCGTTTTACCATTGAGAAAGGGTATATCGTAGAAAGTAAACGCGGCGGTGGCGGCTATATTCGTATTATGCGCATACGGCATCAGGATAAATCGGAATTGATTGATGAGATTATTTATTTAATCGGTGATTCGATTCCGCAGCGTGCTGCTATAGATATTTTAGATCGGCTTTTAGAGGAGGAGCTGATTACAGCACGTGAAGCAAAGCTGATATTGGCAAGTATTGATCGAACAACGTTAGCTTTTCAATTGCCGCTAAGAGATGAATTGCGTGCACGTATTCTTAAATCTGCATTAACTGCACTCAAGTATCTGAACGATTAATTACCTGAAGGGGGGAGGAATCGTATGGAATGCCAAGAATGCCATGAAAGAAAGGCTACCCTGCATTTTAAGCACATTATAAACGGTCAGGAGACGAAAGTGAGCCTTTGTGAAGTATGTGCAAAGAAAAAAGGTTATTTGACCTATCCGGAGGAAGGATTCTCATTAAATGACCTTTTATCTGGGCTTTTTCAAAAAGATGGAATACCTTTGAACGCTGCAGGGACAGCAAATTCCAATCAGCCTAAACAGCCGCAGGAGCTGAAATGTTCTTCTTGCGGGAGAACTTTTAGTGAATTTAAAAAAGCAGGGAAATTTGGATGTGCAAATTGTTATGCGTCCTTTGACTCCAAGGTAGAGCCTATTTTACGGCGTGTGCATGCTGGGAATACCAAACATACTGGCAGGATTCCAAAGCGTGCCGGGAAGTATATTCAGCAAAAGCAATTAATATCCTCCCACAAAGAGGAATTAAAACAGCTGATTGAAGATGAAGAATTTGAAAAAGCAGCAGTTCTGCGCGATAAAATCAGAGAGCTGGAAAAAGCGAATCATCAAGATAAGGAAGCGGGTGATAACACGTGACATTAGAATCATTTATCAATGAAGCGATTAGCCCGTGGATGCTGGAGGACGGTCCGGATAAAGACATTGTAATGAGCAGCCGTGTCCGTCTGGCCCGCAACTTTGCGGATAAATTGTACCCGACATCCGGTAATAAGGAAGCGTTGGAAGAGGTACTGCAATTTATAAAGAAAAATTATATAAAGGAAGAGGATACGGAGCAGGATTCACTAACTTTTATACCAATGAAGCAATTAAATATGATTGAAAAACTTGTTCTGGTGGAAAAACACTTAATAAGTCCACATTTAATCAAACATAGTGATTATGCTGCAGTGTTATTATCCGAACAGGAGCAGACCTCCATTATGGTAAATGAAGAGGATCATTTGCGTATTCAGGTGTATTATCCTGGACTTCAGCTGAAAAAAGCTTTAGAGGAAGCGTACTACTTAGATGATTGGCTGGAGGAAGAAGCCGACTATGCATTTGATGAAACAAAAGGTTATCTGACCAGCTGCCCTACCAATATTGGAACAGGCATGCGGGCTTCGATTATGATGCATTTGCCTGCGCTTGTACTGACAAAGCAAATCAACCGGCTTATTCCTGCAATTAATCAATTGGGACTGGTTGTCAGAGGGATATATGGTGAAGGCAGTGAGGCAAGAGGGAATATTTTTCAAATATCGAATCAGATTACACTGGGCAAGTCCGAAGAGGATATTGTGGAAGACCTGGAGAGTATTGTTAATCAGCTTGTGGAGCACGAACGGATGGCGCGGCAGTATATTTACGAGCAATCTGAGATTAGCTTGGAGGATCGTGTCTTCCGTTCCTATGGCACGTTAAAAAATAGCAGAATCATTGATTCGAAGGAGGCTGCTACCTGTATTTCTAATTTGCGTTTGGGAATTGATTTAGGCATAATAGAAAACATTTCCGAGAATATATTAAATGAACTGATGGTTTTAACACAGCCTGGATTCTTGCAGCACTATGCGAATAAAGCACTTCGTTCAGATGAACGTGATATCCGCAGGGCTTCAATTATTCGTGAAAGATTAAATTTGAAAAAATAGGAGGAAAAAACATATGATGTTTGGTCGCTTTACAGAGAGGGCACAAAAGGTATTGGCATTATCTCAAGATGAGGCCGTACGATTAGGCCATAATAATATTGGAACAGAACATATTCTTCTTGGTTTAGTACGTGAAGGAGAAGGCATAGCTGCCAAGGCATTGCAATCTCTTGGGTTGGAAGTAGCTAAAATTCAAGAAGAAGTGGAAAAGCTCATTGGTGTCGGCAAGCAGCCTTCTCAATCGATTCATTATACGCCCAGAGCAAAAAAGGTTGTTGAATTATCTCAGGACGAAGCAAGAAAACTGGGCCACTCCTATGTGGGAACAGAGCATATTCTTTTAGGTTTAATCCGTGAAGGAGAAGGTGTTGCTGCCCGTGTTTTAAATAATCTTGGTGTGAGCTTAAATAAGGCCCGTCAGCAAGTTCTTCAACTGTTAGGTAGCAATGAGTCTCAGACAGGCCGTCAGGGACGTGCAGGACAGCAAACAAACGCAAGCACCCCTACGTTAGATTCTTTAGCCCGCGATTTAACAGTCAGTGCGAAAGAAGGAAAAATTGATCCTGTTATAGGACGCTCTAAGGAAATTGAACGTGTAATCCAAGTATTGAGCCGCCGCACCAAAAACAACCCTGTGTTGATTGGGGAGCCTGGTGTCGGAAAGACAGCTGTTGCAGAAGGACTGGCACAGCAAATCATTGATAATGAAGTACCGGAAACACTACGTGACAAACGTGTGATGACGTTAGATATGGGTACTGTGGTTGCAGGTACAAAATATCGCGGTGAGTTTGAGGACCGTTTGAAAAAAGTAATGGAAGAAATCCGTCAATCCGGCAATGTTATTTTATTTATCGATGAACTCCATACGCTGATCGGAGCCGGGGGAGCAGAAGGTGCAATCGATGCATCAAACATTCTAAAACCGTCGCTTGCCCGCGGTGAACTGCAATGTATCGGCGCAACGACATTAGATGAATACCGGAAATATATTGAAAAGGATGCTGCGTTAGAGCGTCGTTTCCAGCCAATTCAGGTAGATGAGCCGACCTTGGATGAAACCATTCAAATCTTGAAAGGTTTAAGAGACCGCTACGAAGCGCATCACCGTGTGACTATTACAGATGAAGCGATTGAAGCAGCAGCATCTCTGTCGGATCGATATATCACAGATCGTTTTCTGCCGGATAAGGCAATTGATTTAATCGATGAGGCTGGCTCTAAAGTACGTTTAAATTCTTACACGGTTCCGCCAAATTTAAAAGAATTAGAACAAAAGCTGGAAGAAGTAAGGAAAGAAAAAGACGCTGCTGTCCAAAGTCAGGAATTTGAAAAAGCAGCATCCTTGCGGGACTCTGAACAGCGTTACCGTGAAAAGCTTGAGAAAACAAAGGATGAATGGAAGGAAAAACAAGGACAGACCGATTCGGAAGTAACGATGGAAGATATCGCTGCAGTGGTATCTATCTGGACAGGGGTTCCTGTTGCAAAACTGACGAAAGATGAAAGTGACCGCCTGCTGAACATGGAAGAGATTCTTCATGATCGCGTTATTGGTCAATCGGAAGCAGTGAATGCTGTAGCTAAAGCAATCCGCCGTGCCCGTGCCGGGTTAAAAGATCCTAAACGTCCAATTGGTTCCTTTATATTCCTGGGGCCGACAGGTATCGGAAAAACAGAGCTTGCCCGCGCCCTTGCTGAAGTCATGTTTGCGGACGAGGATGCGATGATCCGAATCGATATGTCAGAGTATATGGAAAGGCATGCGACGTCCCGTTTAGTTGGTTCGCCTCCAGGCTATGTTGGCTATGAAGAGGGCGGTCAATTAACCGAACGTGTTCGCCGTAAACCATATTCTGTTGTGCTGTTGGATGAAGTAGAAAAAGCACATCCAGAAGTCTTTAATATCCTCTTGCAGGTCCTTGAAGATGGCCGGTTAACAGATTCAAAGGGAAGAGTAGTTGATTTCCGCAATACGGTTATTATCATGACCTCTAATGTCGGAGCAAGTGAATTAAGACGTAATAAATATGTCGGCTTTACACTAGACAATGATGAGAAGAGAGAGCATGAAGATATGAAGTCGAAGGTGATGGACGAATTGAAAAAAGCATTCCGTCCTGAATTCCTAAATCGTATTGATGAGACCATTGTGTTCCACTCCCTGGAGAGAAAACACATGAAAGATATTGCATCATTAATGCTTAAACAGCTGCAAAAACGCCTGGAAGAGCAAGAGCTGACCCTTTCCCTTACAGATAAGGCAATTGAAAAAATTGCTAATGAAGGCTTTGATCCAGAATATGGTGCCCGTCCGCTGAGACGCTCTATTCAAAGTAATATCGAGAATTTATTATCAGAAGAGTTGTTAAAGGGAACCATTCAAAAGGAACAAAAGGTGAAAATAGGGTTGAACAGCAAAGGGGAATTTATTGTCCTTTCTTAAACAGGATGTAAGGTACAGAAAGCTAGAAGAACACGGTTCTTCTAGCTTTCTCCATTTCTCAAAAAATGCTTGTGGCATAAGTATGGAAGATTCTTTGTGAATTTGATGCTTTTCTGTAACCTATGAAAACCAGAAATAGTCTATAATAATAAATAAGGGTGGTTCAAGAGAAGACGCTAGGCTTGAATCTCACTTGAAGGGGGTTAGAAACGTTGGCAAAAAGGAAAACAAAATTTGTCTGTCAGGAATGTGGATATGAATCGGCTAAGTGGATGGGGAAATGTCCAGCTTGCCATCAATGGAATACGATGGTTGAAGAAATTGAAGCTGCTTCTGTAAAAGGCAGGACAGGATACACGTCTGGTACAGCCTCCTCACAAAAACCCGAAAAGATTACCTCCATCGAATCAAAGAAGGAACCCCGCATTACGACGAAGATGCGGGAATTTAACCGTGTATTAGGCGGGGGAGTGGTATTAGGGTCACTGGTTTTAATTGGCGGAGATCCGGGTATTGGAAAATCAACACTCCTGTTGCAAATATCTGCACAGCTGGCAGAGAAGGCTTTACCGGTTCTCTACGTATCTGGTGAAGAATCCACAAGGCAAACCAAATTGCGTGCAGATCGTTTAGATATAAAAACGGATGAACTATATGTATTATCAGAAACGAATTTAATGGATATCAGCAGGCAGATAGAAGAAATCAATCCTTCCTTTGTCGTCGTCGATTCCATTCAAACCATTTTTAAAGAAGAGATAACCAGCGCGCCGGGGAGCGTGTCACAGGTCAGAGAATGTACAATGGAGCTTATGAAAATTGCGAAGACCAAAGGCATTCCTGTTTTTATTGTCGGGCACGTGACCAAAGAAGGTTCGATTGCGGGTCCGCGTTTACTGGAGCATATGGTGGATGCGGTATTGTATTTTGAAGGAGAACGTCATCACACCTATCGTATTTTAAGAGGTGTAAAAAATCGCTTTGGAAGTACGAATGAAATGGGGATTTTTGAGATGAAGGAGGAAGGATTACGTGAAGTAATGAATCCGTCTGAAATCTTTTTAGAAGAGAGATCCCAAGGAGCTGCCGGCTCGACCGTTGTAGCATCAATGGAAGGTACACGCCCTGTTTTAGTAGAGATTCAAGCGCTGATTTCTCCAACAAGCTTCGGGAACCCGCGCAGAACAGCCACGGGAGTAGACCATAATCGCGTGCCGCTTTTAATGGCTGTGCTGGAAAAACGCGTTGGACTGATGCTGCAAAACCAGGATGCTTATATCAAAGTAGCGGGCGGGGTCAAGCTGGATGAACCGGCGATTGACTTAGCGCTGGCGGTCAGTATTGCATCGAGTTTCCGCGATCACCCAACCAAACCAGAGGATATTTTTATCGGTGAGGTTGGGTTAACAGGAGAAATTCGCAGAGTATCCCGAATCGAACAACGGGTGCAGGAGGCTGCGAAACTGGGGTTTAAACGGGTAATCTGCCCGAAAAATAATTTAGACGGCTGGAATTATCCGGCTGGTATCGAAGTAATTGGTGTTTCCAATGTACAGGAAGCTTTAGAAATCGGATTACATCAATAGATTTTTTTGAGGATGAAAATTTAGAAGAATTCCGAGCAGATAAGCATATATTATATGTCATTTGGTAATACTACTAATACGAGTCAGGAGGTGAAAGGAATTGATGAAAAAAGTAGTACACTTATTTTTTATTATTTTAGGAGGTACCATGGGATATCTTTATATTCCAGAAATCGTCCAGCTGTTAAATGTTGCAGAATCAAGCTGGCTAACTTCATCTATCTTGGGAATGATTGTTGGAGCTATTATATTTTTTATCTTGTCTTATTTACTAGTAAACTATATTGTAAATTTCTTTCGTTGGGTGGAAGATGCACTGGTCAAATTACCAGCCATGGATTTATTTTTTGGCAGTATCGGGTTAATTGTCGGTCTAGTTATAGCTTACTTTGTTAATATGCCGTTTCAAGATATGAGTATTCGTATTTTCTCACAGGTCTTGCCGCTGTTCATTATGATTATACTTGGTTATTTAGGATTCCAGGTTGGCTTTCGCCGTCGTGAGGAATTTATGAATATACTCAAACCGGCGAAAAAGGACAAGCGCCGCAGCGGCGAGGAAGAGGACACAGATGCGGGTACGCAAAGCTTAAGCCCCAAAATTTTGGATACAAGTGTGATTATTGATGGGCGAATTGCTGATATTTGTCAGACTAACTTTTTAGAAGGAACCATTGTGATTCCGCAGTTTGTTCTTGGTGAATTACAGCATATTGCAGATTCATCGGACGCGCTGAAGCGAAACCGCGGCAGACGCGGTTTAGATATTTTGAACAGAATTCAGAAAGAGCTCGCTGTAAAAGTAGAAATTTATGAAGGCGATTTTGAGGATATTCCAGAAGTAGACAGCAAATTGATCAAATTGGCAAAAGTCATTGATGGCATTGTAGTTACGAACGATTTCAATTTAAATAAAGTATGTGACTTCCAGGGAGTGCCTGTTTTAAATATTAATGACCTGGCCAATGCAGTGAAGCCGGTCGTTCTTCCAGGGGAAGAACTGCATGTGCAGGTTATCAAAGACGGGAAAGAGCATAATCAAGGTGTTGCCTATTTAGATGACGGGACGATGATTGTAGTGGAAGAAGGCAGAGATTATATCGGCAAAAATATTGAGGTTGTTATTACGAGTGTTTTACAAACCTCTGCGGGACGGATGATCTTTGCAAAACCAAAATTACTTGAAAAAGCGTTGTAAAAAGGGTATAACTGATAAAGGATAAAAAAAGTGATAACATATATATGTTATCACTTTTCGTATAGAGCTTGTTTAGGAAGATAAGGGGAGGAATTCCTTTTATAAAAGATGTTTCAAAAGATTTCTATCAGATCTTTTGAACAGGTACAAGGCAGGCAGCGATGATATATAAACAATGAAGGAGGCATTTTAAATGAGTAAGGAAGTTCGCGTACGTTATGCACCTAGTCCAACGGGTCATTTACACATTGGTAACGCTCGTACAGCTTTATTTAATTATTTATATGCAAAACATTTTGATGGAAAATTCATTATCCGCACAGAAGACACAGATGATAAAAGAAACGTAGAGGGCGGCGAAGAGAGTCAATTAAAATATTTAAAATGGCTCGGCTTAGAATGGGATGAAGGTGCCGATATCGGCGGTAATTATGGTCCTTATCGCCAGACAGAGCGCTTAGATATCTATCAGAAGTTTGTAGATGAACTGCTTGAGCGTGATTTAGCTTATAAATGCTATATGACAGAGGACGAGTTAGAGGCAGAACGGGAAGCACAGCGTGCAAATGGACAAGTCCCTAAATACGCCGGGAAACATAGCAACTTAACAGAGGAAGAAATTCAGGGCTTTGAAGCAGAAGGCAGAACGCCAAGTATCCGTATTCGTGTTCCTGAAAATAAAACATACACGTTCCAAGACATTGTCCGCGGTGAAATCACGTTTGAGTCCAGTGATTTTGGCGACTGGGTCATTGTAAAGAAAAACGGAATTCCTACCTATAATTTCGCTGTGGCTATCGATGATCATTTGATGGAAATCACCGATGTATTGCGCGGGGAAGAGCATATTTCCAATACACCAAAGCAAATGATGATATATGATGCGTTTGGATGGACAGCACCGCGTTACGGGCATATGACGTTAATTCTGAATGAAGAGCGTAAAAAGCTGAGTAAACGTGATGAGCACATTCTGCAGTTTATTGAGCAATATCGTAATTTAGGCTATTTGCCGGAAGCGATGTTTAACTTCATCAGCTTGCTTGGATGGTCTCCAGTTGGCGAAGAAGAGATGTTTACACAGGATGAACTGATTACTATATTTGATCCAGAGCGTTTATCTACGTCTGCCGCTATTTTTGACCAGCATAAATTGAAATGGATGAACAATGAATATATTAAAAAAGCAGATTTAAGCCGTGTCATCGATCTAGCGTTACCGCATTTAATCAACGCGGGCAAGCTTCCAGAGAATATGGATGAGAAGACGCGTGTATGGGCGGAAAATGTAATTAGTCTATATCGTGAACAATTGCGCTACGGGGCAGAAATCGTTGAATTGACAGAGCTGTTCTTCCAGGAGGATATTACCTATGGTGAAGCAGAACGGGAAGTTTTAGGAGAAGAGCAGGTGCCTGAAGTATTGCAAGTGTTCACAGATAAATTAATTCATTTAGAGTCGTTTGATAAAGATTCGATTAAAGCGCAGTTTAAAGCAACCCAAAAAGAAACAGGACATCGCGGTAAAAAACTCTTTATGCCGATACGGGTTGCAACAACAGGACAAATGCACGGTCCAGAGCTTCCGTTTGCTATCGAATTGCTGGGGAAAGATGTTATCGTGAAGCGTCTTGATAAATTATTAAAGGAAATGGGAGCTTAATAGTTCACATTTCTTGTGTAATATAATATATTATCTTTATAAGTTTCGCCTATGTTATGATAGCTATGAAAATCAAATAAATTTAAATCGTTGAAGAGGTAAAGTAAAAATGAATTTCTTACACAGAGAGAGTCACAGTTGCTGCGAGTGACTTTAAGATTTCTTTTTGAAGTGCGCCTCAGAGTCTATTGTGGAACATAAAGTACATGGTAGCGGTTCTCTGCCGTTAACAGAGCAAAGGGGAGAAAGATATTTTTTTCTCTAAACAGAGTGGAACCGCGCTAAAAAGCGTCTCTGTGTTTTCAATAACACAGAGACGCTTTTTTTATATCTAATCAAAGAAAAGATGAATTCATTTTTACTTCATTAGGCAGTAATCGATTTTGCTAACTAATTTAAACAGAAGGGGCTGTATATAGTGGTCTTTCGGAAAATGAAGGAGGATATGGATGTTGTTTTTGAACAGGATCCAGCCGCCCGCACGTATTTTGAAGTTATGTTAACTTACTCTGGTGTACATGCGATTTGGGCGCATCGTATCGCACATTGGCTGTATAACAAAAATCTGAAATTCTTGGCTCGTTTTATTTCGCAATTCTCTCGTTTTATAACTGGTATTGAAATTCATCCTGGAGCCAAAATAGGAAGAAGATTGTTTATTGACCATGGCATGGGCGTGGTTATCGGGGAAACCTGTGAAATAGGTGATAACGTCACTATTTTCCAAGGAGTAACACTCGGCGGAACGGGAAAAGAACAAGGGAAACGGCATCCTACCATTGAAGACAATGCGATGGTTTCAACAGGGGCAAAGGTGCTTGGAGCCATTACGATTGGAGAAAACTCGAAAATCGGGGGCGGCTCAGTGGTATTAAAGAATGTTCCTGCTAACGCTACAGTCGTCGGTGTTCCTGGGCAGGTTGTTGTTCAAGATGGAATACGCCTGAACAGAGACCTGGATCATCAAAATATTCCAGATCCAGTTGCAGAAAAATGCAAAAGCCTGCAAGAGCAAATCGAGGAACTGAAAGCAGAAATGGAGCATTTAAAGAAAGGGAGAATGAACAACCATGACGATTCAAATATATAATACGCTAACGAGACAGAAGGAAGATTTCAAACCCATTGAGCCTGAGAAAGTGTCTATGTACGTATGCGGTCCGACGGTATATAACTATATCCATATCGGAAATGCACGTCCGGCAATTGTATTCGACACGGTTCGCAGGTATTTTGAATATCGGGGATATGAGGTCAACTATGTCCTCAACTTTACTGATGTAGACGATAAAATTATTAAAGCAGCCAAGGAAGCAGAAGAGGAAGTCGGTGCATTGGCTGACCGGTTTATCGATGCGTATTTAGAAGACGTGGGCGCATTAGGCGTCAAAAAAGCAACGAAAAATCCGCGTGTCATGGATTCGATGCAGGAAATTATAGCGTTTATCAAAGAATTGATAGACAAGGGCTATGCTTATGAAGCAGAAGGAGATGTTTATTTCAAACCGCGTTCCTTTAAAGGGTATGGAAAGCTTTCTCATCAGTCTATTGACGAATTACGTTCTGGTGCACGAATCCAAGTAGGGGAGAAAAAAGAGGATCCGCTGGATTTTGCTTTATGGAAAGAAGCAAAAGAGGGAGAAATTGCGTGGGAAGCGCCATGGGGCAAAGGACGTCCAGGCTGGCATATTGAATGCTCAGCAATGGCTAAGAAACATTTAGGAGATACCATTGATATCCATGCCGGGGGACAGGACTTAACTTTTCCGCATCATGAGAATGAGATTGCACAATCGGAAGCACATAATGATACCACCTTTGCGAACTACTGGATGCATAACGGCTATATTAATATCGATAATGAAAAAATGTCGAAGTCACTTGGTAATTTTGTGCTGGCACGTGATTTAATAAATATGCATGACCCGAAAGTGCTGCGTTTCTTTATGCTTTCTGTTCACTACCGCAATCCGATTAACTTTACAGAAGAGCTATTACAAAGCGCAAAAACAAGTTTGGAACGCATTGAAACAGCTTATCATAATTTAGGGCATCGACGCCAAACAAGCATGGATTTAAGAGGAGATAACAAGGAATGGATAGACCGTATTGAAGAGCGTACAAAACGGTTTGAAGCAGAGATGGACGATGACTTTAATACAGCTAATGCAATTTCTATTCTGTTTGATTTATCTAAAGAGGCGAATGTCTATGTCCAAGAGGAGCAAACGGCTAAAGAAGTCATTGATGCTTTCCGTGAAGCCCTTGCTTCGATGCTTGGAGTATTGGGAATTGACATTGAAAATGAACAGGAAGAATTACTGGATGAAACGATTGAAGCATTGATTGCAGAGCGGAATGAAGCCCGGAAAAATCGTGATTTTGCCCGTGCGGATGAAATACGCGATCAATTGAAACAGGAACAGATTATCTTAGAGGATACGCCACAAGGAGTAAGATGGAAAAGAGGTAAATAATGAAAGCCAGTGATGTCAGGCAAATGAAAAGTCTCGCTTTAGCCTATATCGGCGATGCGATTTATGAGGTGTATGTGCGCGAACAATTATTAGAGCGGGGAACCATTAAACCGAATCAACTACATCAGGCAGCGATTCGTTATGTATCCGGTAAGTCACAGGCAAAGGTTATCCTCCATTGGCTGGAACAGGATGCCTTTTTAACAGAAGAAGAGAGCAGAGTGGTCATCCGGGGGAGAAATGCAAAATCAGGCAGTATTCCTAAAAATATTAATGTACAGACGTATCGTTATAGTACAGCGTTTGAAGCGTTGATTGGCTATCACTATTTATTAAAAAATGAACAGAGACTGCAGGAATTGATGACGCAAGCAATGGATTTTCTAGAAGAAGGGAGTGCTTAAAATGACGCAGGAAAAGGAATGGATTATGGGCAAGAATCCCGTAATCGAAGCATTGAAATCTGGCCGTTCTGTTAATAAGGTTTGGATATCCGAACAATTGCAGGGAGCGGCTGCGCATAAAATACAGCAGCTTGCCCGTGAAGCAGGAGCAGTGGTTCAGAAGGCTCCGAGGTCGAAGCTGGATAAGATGCAGGAGGGGAATCATCAGGGAGTGATTGCTTCCGTTGCTTCTTATCCCTATGCCTCGCTGGAAGACCTTTTTGCCAAAGCGGAGGAAAGAGAGGAGGCTCCTTTCTTTATTTTGCTGGATGAATTAGAGGACCCGCATAATCTGGGATCTATTTTACGTACGGCGGATGCAACAGGGGCACATGGAGTAATTATCCCGAAGCATCGTTCCGTGGGTTTAACCGCAACGGTAGCGAAAACAGCAGCGGGAGCGTTAGAGCATATTCCTGTTGCCAGAGTGACCAATATAGCGAATACCATTGATGAACTTAAGGAAAGAAATGTATGGATTATTGGCACGGAAGCGGAAGCAGATGAAGATTACCGGCAGCTGGATGGAACGCTGCCTCTCGGATTAGTTATTGGAAATGAAGGAAAAGGAATGAGCCGCCTCGTGCGAAAGAAATGTGACTGGACGGTGAGCCTGCCGATGGTTGGACAAGTATCCTCCCTAAATGCCTCTGTTGCATGCAGTTTACTTCTTTATGAAGTGCTCAGAAAGCGTCTGCCGCTGGGGAGTGCTTAAATGGTTGTATTAATTGTAGATGGCTATAATATCATCGGTGCGTGGCCGGAGCTTGAGCAGCTGAAGGAAAAAGATATTGGACAGGCAAGAGACCGGCTTATTGAACTCCTTGCAGAGTATCAGGCATTTACCGGAGACCGCGTGATTGTCGTCTTTGATGCTTACTATGTTCGTGGAATTGAATCGAAAGAAGAAAAACATAAAGTGGAAGTAATCTACACAAAGGAAAAAGAAACTGCAGATGAATGTATCGAAAAGCTCGTGAAGACCGTAAAAAATATCCAAACGCAGGTGTATGTTGCAACGTCCGATTATGCAGAGCAGCGTACTATTTTCGGACAGGGTGCGCTGCGTAAGTCTGCAAGAGAGCTGCAGATTGAGATGGATGATATGAACCAGGAAATCCGTATAAATCTTGAGGTGCATCAAAAAGAAAAGCCTGCTGTTAAAATTCCGATAAACCAAGAGTTACGAAAACGGTTTGAAGAGATGCGCCGCGGGAAATAGAATAATACATGGAAAGTATAATAGACTGGAATGCCTCTCAGCCAGTTCATGAGAAGTGTTCCTGTCCATGTCGCTCCGAACAAACATGGCTTTGACGAAAAATATTTTTAGATAGGAAATAAAAATACAGCTTGAGAGCATGGCAGGTAAGCAGTTCACGTTTTTTTAGACACTCATTCATTAGGTGAAAAGTCTTAGTGATTTTCACGAAAACGACAAATTACGACTGCTTCTGTCATAAAAGGGTCGTTGACGATATTTCGGCTCGTCTAGTATAATAGTGCCTATCGTGGATATATTTGGAGATATCGATTTAGGAGGGGATTGTTGGTGAATGGTGGGCAAATCAATACACGCAGCAAGAAACTGGACAAGCTAGAAGATATTAATTTGCTGGAATTAATCGATCAAGGTGACAGTTATGCATTGGACCTCCTGATACATCGGTATTTAAATTTTGTACGGTTAAAAGCAAGAACCTACTTTTTGGTCGGCGCAGACAAAGAAGATATTATTCAAGAGGGAATGATTGGATTATATAAGGCTATCCGTGACTTTGATCTGGAGCAGCCAACTTCTTTTAAAGCATTTGCAGAATTATGCGTGACCAGACAAATTATTACGGCGATTAAAACAGCAACGAGGCAAAAACATCTCCCCTTAAATTCGTATGTCTCTTTAGATAAGCCAATCTATGAGGAAGAATCTGACCGGACATTGATGGATGTCATCTCCAGTCCAGAGGACAGCGACCCGGAGGAAACGCTTATTAATCGGGAAGCGTACGGAGCAATGGAATTTAAATTATCAGAATTGTTGAGCGGATTGGAAAAACAGGTGCTGCAGCTATATTTGGACGGCTGTACCTATCAAGAAATTGCTGAACAATTAAATCGCCATGTAAAATCAATTGATAACGCTTTAGTACGGGTGAAACGAAAATTAGAAATCCTGCTTGAAGAGAATGGGGTTACCATTTAAAACGCTGTTATCTGCCTGTAGATTTTAGAGAGGAAATCAAAGAAGTATATATGTGGAATTACCGGACTTCCTCCTTTTACATCTAACAAAATAAAATATTTATTTTTTAATAAAGCGCAGCGCCAGTAACGGAATAAATGCTTTTAAACAAACATTTTATCTTATCCTGTATAGAAACGGGAGAGAATGTCGTGCTTTTGAAAAGAGTGATAACATTGACATAATGATAGCGAAGTGCTATGTTAATATAGTCTATGTCCCTATGTATGGGGGTGGAAATTATGAGCAAAAAGATTGTCTTATCATGTGCAGTATGTTCTAGCAGGAACTATTCAACGAACAAAAACGCAGCCAATCAATCGCAGAGATTAGAAGTGAACAAGTTCTGTAAACATTGCCAAACACATACGCTGCACCGTGAGACCAAGTAGATATAGATTGATGGATAGATTCGCGTAAGTTCGGGGGGAAAGAGATAAAATGTTTAAGTTCTTAAAGAATGTTTCCAATGAAATGAAGAAAGTAAGCTGGCCAAAAGGGAAAGAACTAAGAAACTATACCTTTGTGGTAATTTCTACAGTTATCTTTATGGCAATATTCTTTTTCGTTGTTGATTTAGGCATATCAGAATTTTTAGATGCATTTTTTGAATAATTCCTTTATAATGCAGGTATAATGAAAAGAAGAAAAAGTCAGTGAAAACCCGATTTATGCGGGTTTTTTAAATTGGATAAGAAAAGCGGAGAGCGCCTGCTAAAAACGTAGAGATTGCGCCCCGAACTTTGGGGTGGTTCGACCTTAGTCGAACTTCCTTTGCTTAAAGAGATAAAGGAAACACGGTGAGGTAACGAACCGATGTTGACTTTCACCCGCAGGGCATAAGCGCGACGTGAAATCTCTAAAGTTTGGCGCTCGGAGCTAGATAAAAAAGCTATCGTTTATTCATGAAGAGGAGGGGACAGGACAGTTATTGTCCGATATAAATGGAAAAGAATTGGTATGTGGTTCACACGTATTCCGGCTATGAGAACAAAGTGAAAATGAACCTTGAAAAAAGAGTAGAGTCCATGGGCATGGAAGATAAAATATTCCGTGTAATTGTTCCGGAAGATGAAGAAGCAGAGATTAAAGACGGCAAGAAAAAAATGGTGAAGAAAAAATCTTTCCCAGGCTATGTTTTAACAGAAATGGTGATGACAGACGACTCGTGGTACGTGGTACGAAACACTCCTGGCGTTACCGGATTTGTAGGCTCCAGCGGACACGGCGCAAAGCCGACACCGATATTGCCGGATGAAGTAGACGTTGTGCTGAAAAGAATGGGTGTCAGCGAACCAACTGTTCAAGTTGACTTTGAGATCAAAGAAAGCGTTCGTGTCACAGATGGTCCATTTGCAGATTTCACAGGAACGATTGAACAAATTGATACAGATAAACAAAAACTGAAAGTACATGTGAATATGTTTGGAAGAGAGACACCAGTTGAACTGGATTTCTCCCAAGTAGACAAGCTTTCATAAGTCTTTCAGACCAGCAAGAATGTGACAGCAGTATAGACAAGTTCTGCGGAGTAAGGTATTTTCAAGAATCAAGGCTTGCTTTTTTCACAAATTCATGCTAAGATTCTTTTGTTATTCTTGTTCTCAATTAAAAGGGGAACAGGAAATGAGTGGGAGGGTAAATAAAATAAGAGACCCTATTACCACATCACGGACTTTAAGGAGGTGTGTCTCGTGGCTAAAAAAGTAATCAAATTAGTAAAATTGCAAATTCCTGCGGGAAAAGCAAATCCAGCACCACCAGTTGGGCCGGCTCTAGGTCAAGCAGGTGTTAACATTATGGGATTCTGTAAAGAATTTAACGCTCGAACACAAGAACAAGCAGGTTTAATTATCCCTGTAGAAATCACTGTATTCGAGGATCGTTCATTTACATTTGTTACAAAGACTCCGCCGGCAGCAGTGCTACTTAAAAAAGCAGCTGGAATCGAGTCTGGTTCAGGTGAACCTAACAAAACAAAAGTCGCTACTGTAAAACGCGACCAGGTAAAAGAAATCGCTGAAACAAAAATGCCGGATTTAAATGCAGCTGATGTTGATGCGGCAATGCGCATGGTTGAAGGTACTGCGCGCAGTATGGGAATCACCATCGAAGACTAATTCGGTATTCCGTAGACAAACGTTTTGTAGTTAAAAGGTTGCGGCTGTTTTCATCCGCAGCCTTATTCGGGAGAAGAATAAATCGATAGATGATTCACATGCTGGACAAGAGTGATTCTCTTGTCTCGTGGGAGGTACAACCGTTATAACCACAAAAGAGGAGGATATAATTAATATGGCTAAATATGGTAAAAAACATCAAGAAGCTTTAAAGCAGATTGATCGTACAAAAGCATATGAAATAAAAGAAGCTGTAGAGCTTGCAAAAAAGACTGCAAAAGCAAACTTTGATGAATCAGTAGAAGCTGCTTTTCGTCTTGGTGTAGACCCTAAAAAAGCAGATCAACAAATCCGCGGGGCAATGGTTTTACCGCATGGTACTGGTAAAACACAACGCGTTCTTGTATTTGCTAAAGGTGAGAAAGCGAAAGAAGCAGAAGCTGCTGGTGCAGATTATGTTGGAGAAGAAGATTATATTAATAAAATCAACCAAGGCTGGTTCGATTTTGATGTGATTGTTGCTACTCCGGATATGATGGCTCAAGTAGGTAAATTAGGTCGTGTTTTAGGACCAAAAGGTTTAATGCCAAACCCTAAAACAGGAACAGTAACTTTCGAAGTAGAAAAGGCTGTTCAAGACATTAAAGCCGGTAAAGTAGAATATCGTGTTGATAAATCTGCTAACATTCATGTTCCAATCGGGAAAATTTCTTTCGATGAAGAGAAATTAGTAGAAAACTTTACTGCTCTTGCTGATCAACTTGTAAAAGTGAAACCTCAGGCTTCTAAAGGAACCTACCTTAAAAATGCTTCTATTGCATCTACAATGGGGCCAGGAATCAAAGTTGACGTTTCAAGCTTCCGTTAATTAGTAGTTGACTTTTAAGCCAATGTTCGATATACTAATTTTCGGTTTCATAAAATCGAATGTTATACCGTAGACAGCAGGGGCTCATCAGAGCTTAATCATCCAGCCGAGGTGTTTATTTATAGAAGGGCAAACCGACTTTGCCAATCTAGAGTAAGCTCTCATGTCTGCATGAGAGCTTTTTTAATAGAAAAGCACGTTCGAACGGTGTAATAATAGGGACTGTTATTAGGAGGTGGAAAGATGTCAGGGATTATTGAACAGAAGAAACAATTAGTAGAGGAAATCGCAGAAAAGTTTCGTAATAGCCAATCTGCAGTAGTAGTAGACTATCGTGGACTTGACGTTGCAGAGGTTACTGCATTGCGTAAAGAGCTCCGCGAAGCAGGCGTTGAATTTAAAGTATATAAAAATTCAATGGTTCGCCGTGCTGTAGACGCTGTAGAGCTGAGTGAACTTAGTGAAGTCTTAACTGGACCAAACGCCATTGCATTCAGTGAAGATGTAGTAGCTCCAGCTAGAATCTTAAACAACTTCAGTAAAGACCACGAAGCCTTAGAAATTAAAGGCGGTGTTATTGAAGGAAGCGTTGCTTCACTTGAACAAATCAAAGAGCTTGCAGACCTGCCAAACTACGAAGGTATGGTATCTATGCTGCTTAGCGTACTTCAAGCTCCAATCCGCAACTTTGCTTATGCTACAAAAGCTGTTGCAGAGCAAAAAGAAGAACAAGGTGCATAATACACCAAACGGTTTAATTATAAAAACAAACTTATTATTAGGAGGATTTTAATCATGACAAACGAAGAAATGATCAGTACAATTAAAGAAATGACTGTACTTGAATTAAACGATTTAGTAAAAGCTATCGAAGAAGAGTTCGGCGTAACAGCTGCTGCTCCAGTTGCTGCAGCAGGTGCTGCTGGCGGCGGTGCTGCTGAAGAAGAAAAAACAGAATTTGACGTTGTTCTTAACGATGCTGGTGCATCTAAGATCAAAGTTGTTAAAGCAGTTCGTGAAATCACTGGACTTGGCTTGAAAGATGCGAAAGACTTAGTAGATAACGCTCCTAAAGCAATTAAAGAAGGAGCATCTAAAGAAGAAGCTGAAGAAATTAAAGGTAAACTTGAAGAAGCTGGTGCTTCTGTAGAAGTTAAATAATTTAGCAAATATAAGAAAAAGAGCTCGTCGTATTTTAGGCGGGCTCTTTTATCACGAAACCATAAAGGTCACTTTTGTCACTAGAAAAAGTTCAAGTTTATATACGAGAATGTTTTTTAGTTGAACAGGTGACCTTTTTTTAAAAAAGAAAATATTTGGGTTGTTTCTATTAGATGTAAGTTGGTGTTGCTGGCTCAAACATCGTCCTATCATAAGGAAGTGTACGATTGCGGCCCAGGTATTTTTCTTAATTCATATAAAGTGGGTGCGGATCCATATGACAGAGCATTATTATTCTAAACAGCCACAAGCAAAATCGCTGCCGCAAAGCTGGTCTTTTGACCTGCGGGGGAAGACGTTTCAATTTACGAGTGATGTTGGTGTCTTTTCAAAAAGTGAAGTGGATTTTGGATCAAGGGTGCTTATTGAATCTTTTCAGGAGCCCGAGGTTGATGGACCAATATTAGATGTGGGATGCGGGTACGGTCCAATCGGATTATCTTTAGCCTCCGACTTTTCAGACAGACACATTTTTATGGTTGATGTGAATGAACGTGCTGTGGAATTGGCCCAAAAAAATGCAGAAATCAATAAAATCTCCAATACAACCATTCTTCAAAGTGATTTATATCAGCAATTAAATGAAAAAACATTTGCTTCCATTGTAACAAACCCGCCGATACGCGCCGGTAAAAAAGTGGTGCATGCTATTTTTGAAGAAGCCTGGGGTCATTTATCCAATCATGGAGATTTATGGGCGGTTATTCAGAAAAAGCAGGGAGCTCCATCTGCGAAAGATAAACTGGAAGAGATTTTTGGCAATGTAGAAGTAGTTGCAAAGAAAAAAGGTTATTTTATATTACGAGCGAAAAAGTTTGACTAATAAATGGGGATATGCTAAGATTGGAAGATGCTAAGATTAGGGTACGTTTGCCTAGCGCATTTTTCCAGGCTGGACGTATAAAATCTTTATAAATGGGAAAGGCTTGTAGAATCGGGAAAAACAAAGGTTCGACAAATCGCTTTTCTATAGTTTATCAAAATTCTTTCATCTGCACAATCTAAAATCACAACATCCTTGGAAAGGCTATATTTTTCAATGAGCGAAAAGAAAGTTTTATCTTTAAGAAAAATAAGCCGTAGAGAGGGAAAGTGATAAAGGATGCAAATGATAGGATAATGAGTTTATAGTTTTATTTTTTAAAGAACAGATGATTTATTCAGACGTTCTTTTAAATATGAGTTACATTTTGTAGAAACAACTACTAAAATGGATGATTTAAGGGGTGAAGCAGTTGACAGGTCAACTAGTTCAGTATGGACGGCACCGCCAACGCAGGAGCTATGCACGTATTAATGAAGTGTTAGAATTACCTAACCTAATCGAAATTCAAACCGCTTCTTATGAATGGTTCTTAGAAGAAGGTTTAAGGGAGATGTTCCAGGATATCTCTCCGATTGAAGACTTTACAGGAAATCTATCACTTGAGTTTGTGGATTATAGTTTGGGTGATCCGAAATATCCTGTAGATGAAGCAAAAGAAAGAGACGTGACATACAATGCTCCCCTTCGCGTGAAGGTTCGTTTAATCAATAATGAAACCGGAGAAGTAAAGGAACAGGAAGTATTTATGGGTGATTTCCCATTAATGACAGACACAGGAACATTTATTATCAATGGTGCAGAGCGTGTTATTGTATCACAGCTTGTGCGTTCGCCGAGTGTTTATTACAACGAAAAAATCGACAAGAATGGGAAACGCGGCATTGCAACAACGGTCATTCCAAACCGTGGAGCATGGTTAGAGTTTGAAACAGATGCAAAAGATGTTGCTTATGTCCGTATCGATCGTACTCGTAAATTACCAATTACCGTTCTGTTAAGAGCTTTAGGATTTGGTACAGATCAAGAGATTGTTGATTTGTTAGGCGAAAATGAATATTTACGAAATACGCTAGAAAAAGATAACACAGAGAATGCAGAGAAAGCTCTTTTAGAAATCTACGAACGTCTTCGTCCTGGCGAACCGCCGACAGTAGATAATGCGAAGAGTCTATTAGTATCTCGCTTCTTTGACCCGAAACGCTATGATTTAGCGCATGTGGGACGTTATAAAATGAATAAAAAACTCCATATCAAGAATCGCTTGTTCAACCAAGTGCTTGCAGAGCCTGTTGTTGATTCTGAAACTGGAGAAGTCATTGCGAATAAAGGCGACCGTTTGGAAAGAAAATTATTAGATAAGATTCTTCCATATCTTGAGCGAAAAGAAGATCGTTTCGGAGACAAAGCGATCACTCCGCATGATGGTGTGCTGGAAGAAGAAATCACAGTACAATCTGTGAAAATTCTTGATCCAACTGATCCGAACGGAGAACGTGAACTAACTGTTATCGGAAATGGGGAAGTAACAAAAGAAATTAAAAATATCACACCAGCTGATATTTTAGCTTCTATCAGTTATTTCTTTAATCTGCTTCATCAAGTAGGGAACACAGATGATATTGATCACTTGGGGAACCGCCGTCTGCGTTCGGTCGGCGAATTACTTCAAAATCAATTCCGTATCGGATTATCCCGTATGGAGCGTGTTGTGCGTGAAAGAATGTCTATCCAGGACACTTCCAGCGTAACACCACAGCAATTGATCAATATTCGTCCGGTTATTGCATCCATTAAAGAATTCTTTGGAAGCTCACAGCTATCACAGTTTATGGACCAGACCAATCCGTTGGGCGAGTTAACGCATAAGCGTCGTCTGTCAGCTCTTGGACCAGGTGGTTTGACACGTGAACGTGCCGGATTCGAAGTACGAGACGTTCACTATTCTCACTATGGCCGTATGTGTCCGATTGAGACGCCGGAGGGGCCGAACATCGGTCTTATTAACTCGCTGTCCAGCTATGCGCGAGTGAATAAGTTTGGTTTTATTGAATCACCATATCGCCGTGTTGACCCGGAGACTGGAAAAGTAACAGATACGATTGATTATCTGACAGCGGATGAACAAGATAATTATATTGTTGCACAGGCTAACTCCCAATTAGATGATGATAACTTCTTTGTGAATGATGAAGTTATCGCTCGTTTCCGTGAAGATAACATTATTGTGTCACGCGATCGAATTGATTATATGGACGTATCACCAAAACAGGTTGTATCTGCAGCGACTGCATGTATTCCATTCTTGGAAAATGATGACTCCAACCGTGCACTAATGGGAGCAAACATGCAACGTCAGGCTGTTCCTTTGATGAATCCAAAGGCGCCGATTGTTGGAACTGGTATGGAATACGTCAACGGGAAAGACTCTGGTGCTGCTGTTATCTGCCGTCATGATGGAATTGTCGAGCGTGTGGAAGCAAAAACCGTTATGGTGCGCCGCATTTCAGAAGTAGATGGCAAAGAAGTAGAAGGTGACTTAGATCGTTATGGTTTACAGAAATACAAACGTTCTAACCAGGGAACTTGCTATAACCAGCGTCCGATTGTTGCAGAAGGAGAACGTGTGACAAAAGGAGAAGTTCTTGCAGATGGTCCTTCTATGGAAGACGGCGAATTAGCATTAGGTCAAAACGTTCTTGTAGGTTTTATGACTTGGGAAGGTTATAACTACGAGGATGCTATCATTATGAGCGAACGTCTTGTAAAAGATGATGTATATACTTCTATTCACATTGAAGAATTTGAATCAGAATCCCGCGATACGAAGCTGGGACCTGAAGAAATCACAAGAGATATTCCTAACGTTGGGGAAGATGCCCTTAAAAACCTTGATGAACAAGGAATTATCCGTGTCGGTGCAGAAGTAACAGACAGTGATATTCTTGTAGGGAAAGTAACACCGAAAGGAATGACAGAGCTTTCCGCAGAAGAACGCTTATTACATGCGATTTTCGGTGAGAAGGCGCGTGAAGTAAGAGATACTTCCCTGCGTGTTCCTCATGGCGGTGACGGCATCGTCTTAGATGTAAAAATCTTTAATCGTGAAGATGGCGATGAGTTACCACCAGGTGTGAATCAGCTGGTTCGTGTATATATTGTTCAAAAACGTAAAATTCATGAAGGCGATAAAATGGCAGGACGTCACGGTAACAAAGGGGTTATCTCCAAAATCTTACCGGAAGAGGATATGCCATTCTTGCCGGACGGTACACCAATCGACATTATGTTGAACCCATTAGGGGTACCATCACGTATGAATATCGGACAGGTGTTTGAGCTTCATTTAGGAATGGCTGCAAGACAGCTCGGACTGCATGTAGCAAGTCCGGTATTCGACGGAGCGACAGAAGAGGATGTTTGGGAAACACTTGAAGAAGCCGGTATGCCGAGGGACGCAAAAACCGTTCTTTATGATGGACGTACAGGAGAAGCTTTTGACAACCGTATATCTGTAGGTGTCATGTATATGATTAAACTTGCACACATGGTTGATGATAAGCTGCACGCTCGTTCAACTGGTCCTTACTCTCTCGTAACGCAGCAGCCGCTTGGCGGTAAAGCACAATTCGGCGGACAGCGTTTTGGTGAGATGGAGGTTTGGGCATTAGAAGCTTACGGTGCTGCATACACACTTCAAGAAATCTTAACGGTTAAATCAGATGATACCGTTGGACGCGTGAAGACATATGAAGCAATCGTAAAAGGGGATAATGCGCCAGAACCGGGTGTTCCTGAGTCATTTAAAGTACTCATCAAAGAGCTTCAAAGTCTTGGTATGGACGTGAAGATGCTTTCTAGTAACGAAGATGAGATTGATATGCGTGAACTGGAAGATGAGGAAGGTCAAACATCCACGAAGCTTAACATTGAAGTGGAAGAACCGCTTAATCAATAAAAATTTGTGCAGTAATGGTTCACTTTTCATGTGTTAGGGTGACTTCTACGTTGCCCGCAGACGCGGGTTACGTAGAATTTCCTTTTCCTTAGAACCATTCTGCGCTTTCTATAAAAACGAAACCTGATTTAAGAAAATCCCCGACTTTCGCCGAGACATGACGATAAGCCAGGTTTTCTCAAACTTTCTTAACTTGTAAAAGGGAGGATTGCCCCTTGTTGGATGTAAATAATTTTGAGTACATGAAAATAGGGCTTGCTTCACCAGAAAAGATTCGTTCTTGGTCTTACGGTGAAGTGAAAAAACCAGAAACAATTAACTATCGTACGTTAAAACCAGAAAAAGACGGTTTATTCTGTGAGCGTATCTTTGGCCCGCAGAAGGATTGGGAATGTCACTGTGGTAAATATAAACGCGTTCGTTACAAAGGTGTTGTCTGTGACCGCTGTGGCGTAGAAGTGACCAAAGCGAAAGTGCGCCGTGAACGTATGGGACATATTGAACTTGCTGCACCGGTATCACACATTTGGTACTTCAAAGGTATCCCAAGCCGTATGGGATTAGTATTGGATATGTCTCCCCGTGCATTAGAGGAAGTTATCTATTTTGCTGCATATATCGTAACAGACCCGGGAAGCACGCCGCTTGAGAAAAAGCAATTGCTTTCTGAAAAAGAGTTTCGCTCTTATTATGATAAATATGGCAATAACTTCAAAGCTCAAATGGGAGCAGAAGCTATCCGCAAATTATTGCAAGACCTTGATTTAGAAAAAGAAGTGGATGCACTGCGTGAAGAGTTGAAATCAGCTCATGGTCAGCGTCGTACTCGTGCAATCAAACGCTTGGAAGTAATGGAAGCATTCCGTAATTCTGGAAACGAAGCAAGCTGGATGATTTTAGATGTTCTTCCGGTTATCCCTCCAGAAATTCGTCCAATGGTTCAATTAGACGGCGGACGTTTCGCTACTTCAGATTTAAATGACCTTTACCGTCGTGTTATCAACCGTAACAACCGTTTAAAACGTCTGCTCGATTTAGGTGCTCCAAGCATTATCGTTCAGAACGAAAAACGGATGCTTCAGGAAGCTGTCGATGCCTTGATCGATAATGGCCGTCGCGGCCGTCCGGTAACAGGACCAGGTAACCGTCCGTTAAAATCTCTTTCTCATATGCTGAAAGGGAAGCAGGGGCGTTTCCGTCAAAACCTGTTAGGTAAACGTGTTGACTATTCCGGACGTTCCGTTATCGTTGTTGGACCGCATTTGAAAATGTACCAGTGTGGTCTGCCAAGAGAGATGGCATTAGAGCTATTCAAACCATTCATTATGAAAGAACTCGTATCCAGAGGCCTTGCTCACAACATTAAATCAGCGAAGCGAAAAATTGAAAGAGTGCACCCTGATGTATGGGATGTTCTGGAGGATGTTATTAAAGAACACCCGGTACTGCTTAACCGTGCACCAACGCTTCACAGATTAGGTATTCAGGCATTCGAACCTACATTGGTCGATGGCCGTGCCATCCGTTTGCATCCGCTTGTATGTACCGCATATAACGCTGACTTTGACGGAGACCAAATGGCTGTGCACGTTCCGCTTGGAGCAGAAGCACAGGCAGAAGCAAGAATCTTAATGCTGGCAGCACAAAACATTCTTAACCCGAAAGACGGGAAACCAGTTGTTACACCATCACAGGATATGGTACTTGGAAACTACTACCTTACCTTAGAGCGTGAAGGTGCTGTTGGAGAAGGTTCTTACTTCAAAGATACGAACGAAGCATTAATTGCTTATCAAACTGGGTATGCTCATCTGCATACACGTATTGCAGTGCAAGCATCCAGCTTAAATAATAAAACATTTACAGAGAAACAAAATAGCCAGCTATTGTTAACTACAGTTGGTAAGCTGATCTTTAATGAAATTCTTCCGGATTCTTTCCCTTACATGAACGAACCTACAAAAGGGAATTTAGAAGAAAAAACACCAGAAAATTATTTTATTGATCCTGGTACAGACATTAAAGAGGAAATTAAAAACCGTGAAGAGGTTAAGCCATTTAAGAAAGGCTTCTTAGGTGATATTATTGCGGAGGTATTCAAACGATTCAAAATCACAGAAACCTCTAAAATGCTTGACCGTATGAAAGATTTAGGCTTCAGCTACTCTACCAAAGCCGGTATGACAGTTGGTATCTCAGATATCGTTGTACTTGCTGAAAAACAGGGTATCTTAGATGAAGCACAATCGAAAGTAGATAAAGTGTTAAAACAATTCCGTCGTGGTCTGATTACAGAAGAAGAGCGGTATGACCGTGTCATTGCCATCTGGTCAGAAGCGAAAGATGTTATTCAGGATCGCTTGATGGGCTCATTGAGCAACCGAAATCCGATTTATATGATGAGTGATTCCGGTGCCCGTGGTAATGCATCAAACTTCACCCAGCTTGCTGGTATGCGTGGATTGATGGCCGACCCATCTGGTAAAATCATTGAGATCCCAATCAAATCAAGTTTCCGTGAAGGACTAACAGTAATGGAATACTTTATTTCCACACACGGGGCTCGTAAAGGTCTTGCCGATACAGCACTGAAAACGGCCGATTCAGGTTACTTGACCCGCCGCCTTGTAGATGTGGCACAGGATGTTATTATTCGTGAGGAAGATTGTGGAACGGATCGCGGCTTGAAAGTTGCTGCACTCGTAGACGGCTCAGAAGTGATTGAACCGCTTCTAGATCGTTTGATTGGCAGAACAGCATTCGAAAATGTGGCACATCCGGAAACAGGAGAAGTCATTGTCGAGAAAAATGAACTTATTCACGAAGACCAGGCAAAAGCTATTGTGGAAGCCGGTATCGAGGAAGTCATTATCCGTACTGCCTTCACTTGTAACACAAAACATGGCGTATGTCAGAAATGTTATGGCCGTAACCTAGCTACAGGTTCCGATGTAGAGGTTGGCGAAGCGGTTGGAATTATCGCAGCTCAATCTATCGGTGAGCCAGGTACACAGCTGACAATGCGTACCTTCCATACAGGCGGGGTTGCCGGAGACGATATTACGCAAGGTTTACCGCGTATCCAAGAGCTGTTTGAAGCCCGTAATCCAAAAGGGCAGGCAGTCATTACAGAAGTTGCCGGTACCGTTCTGGAAATGAAGGAAGTGAAGGATAAACAAGAAATTGTTATCCAAGGGAATGTAGAACAGCGCAGCTATGCCGTTCCTTACAACGCCCGTATGAAAGTTCAAGAAGGAGATCAAGTGGAAGCCGGGCAAGAGCTTACAGAAGGTTCCGTTGATCCAAAAGAACTTCTTCGAGTGAAAGGTGTAGAAGGTGTTCAAGACTACTTGCTGAAAGAAGTACAGCGTGTATATCGTATGCAAGGGGTAGAAATTGGAGACAAACACGTTGAGGTAATGGTTCGCCAGATGCTTCGTAAAATCCGTGTTGTATCTTCTGGAGATACAGAAGTATTGCCAGGTTCCCTGCTTGAACTGCACCAATTCCGAGATGCAAATCATAAGGTATTTAAAGAAGGTACAGAGCCTGCAACAGGCCGCCCGGTATTACTTGGTATTACCAAAGCATCGCTTGAAACAGATTCCTTCTTATCAGCTGCATCCTTCCAAGAAACGACTCGTGTCTTGACAGATGCTGCGATTAAAGGAAAACGCGATGAACTTCTCGGCTTAAAAGAGAATGTTATCATTGGTAAACTTGTTCCAGCTGGTACAGGGATGCCTCAATACCGTACGTTAGAAGCAGAGCTTGATGCGCCGGAATCAGATGAAGAAGTCGCAGACGAAGAAAGCACACAAAGAGTATAATATGTAATCAGGAGGGAGCCTCTCCCTCCTGATAATAAATAAGTGCGCTATTTTTGAAAGCAGTCTAAAAAAATATCATGAATATATTGACAAACAATATTGAGGGTGGTACTATATTCAAGGTGCTTCTGATTATGCTTGCAAAAGTAATTATCAGAGCAGAGCCTAATCGGAACTTCGGTTTATGCTAAATAATAATAACAAAAAGCAATCTGAGTATAAGGTAAATCATTTTTCGCATTGATTTGTGAGAGATTTTTTTATCACTAAAAATGAACCACCTGGATGTGTGGTATTACAAAAGGTTGTTGTTTGATTACTAAATTGAAATTGAGAGGAGGAAAATGCAATGCCAACAATTAATCAGTTAGTGCGTAAAGGCCGTGTGTCAAAGTCAAAGAAATCTGACTCACCAGCACTTAATAAAGGTTATAACAGCTTTAAAAAGAAAATGACTGATGAGAACGCTCCGCAAAAGCGTGGTGTATGTACTCGTGTAGGTACACTGACTCCTAAGAAACCAAACTCTGCACTTCGTAAATATGCGCGTGTACGTTTGTCTAACAACATGGAGGTAACTGCATACATTCCTGGAATTGGTCACAATCTGCAGGAGCATAGTGTTGTTCTTATCCGCGGCGGTCGTGTAAAAGACTTACCTGGGGTACGTTATCACATCGTACGTGGTGCACTTGATACTGCTGGAGTAGAAGGCCGTATGCAAGGTCGTTCAAAATACGGAACGAAAAAACCGAAACAGAAAAAATAAATAAAATTACTCATATGAAGGAAAGGAGGATGTACAATGCCTCGTAAAGGTCCAGTACCAAAGCGTGATGTATTACCAGATCCGCTTTATAACTCAAAATTAGTTACACGTCTCATTAATCAAATTATGATTGATGGTAAGCGTGGTAAAGCACAAAAAATCCTTTATAATGCGTTTGAATTAGTTGCTGAAAGAAGCGGCCAAAACGCAATGGAAGTTTTTGAGCAGGCAATGAAAAATGTTATGCCAGTACTTGAAGTACGTGCCCGCCGTGTTGGTGGTTCAAACTATCAAGTGCCAGTGGAGGTTCGTCCAGAACGTCGTCAAGCGTTAGGATTACGTTATATTGTTAACTACTCCCGTCTGCGCGGAGAAAAAACAATGGAAGAACGTCTTGCTAATGAAATTCTTGATGCTTCTAATAACACAGGAGCTGCTGTTAAGAGAAGAGAAGATATGCATAAAATGGCAGAAGCGAACAAAGCATTCGCTCACTACCGTTGGTAATATAAATCTAACAAAAGCTTTTTATAGGAAGGAGAAGAATACATGGCTAGAGAGTTCTCCTTGGAAAAGACACGTAATATCGGTATTATGGCGCACATTGATGCGGGAAAGACAACAACTACTGAGCGTATTCTTTTCTATACAGGACGTATTCATAAAATTGGTGAAACCCACGAGGGTGCTTCACAAATGGACTGGATGGAACAAGAGCAGGAGCGTGGAATCACGATTACTTCCGCTGCAACAACTGCTGCTTGGAATGACCATCGTATAAACATTATCGATACACCTGGACACGTGGACTTCACTGTTGAAGTTGAGCGTTCCCTTCGTGTACTTGATGGTGCGGTAACTGTACTTGATGCACAATCAGGTGTAGAGCCACAAACGGAGACAGTATGGCGTCAAGCGACAACATACGGTGTTCCTCGTATTGTGTTTATTAACAAAATGGATAAAACAGGTGCTGACTTCTTGTATTCAACGAATACATTAAAAGAACGCCTTGGTGCAAACGCACATCCAATTCAAATGCCAATTGGTGCTGAAGATGAATTTAACGGAATTATCGACTTGATCAAGATGGAAGCTCACATCTATTTAGATGATTTAGGGCAAAAATCGGAAACAACTGAAATTCCTGATGAATTAAAAGACCAAGCGGAAGAGCTGCGTGCTAACTTGATTGAAGGCGTAGCCGAAACGGATGAAGAGCTTATGATGAAGTATCTTGAAGGAGAAGAAATCTCTGAAGAGGAGCTTGGAAATGCAATTCGTCAAGCTACGTTGAATGTTGATTTCTATCCGGTACTTTGCGGTTCTGCATTTAAAAACAAAGGTGTTCAGTTAATGCTGGATGCGGTTATCGATTATCTTCCTGCTCCAACAGATGTACCTCCAATCGAAGGTATTGTTCCTGGAACAGAAGAAAAAGTAACTCGTCCATCATCTGATGAAGGTCCATTCTCTGCATTGGCATTTAAAGTAATGACTGACCCTTATGTTGGTAGATTAACATTCTTCCGTGTGTACTCTGGTACACTTAAATCAGGTTCTTACGTGAAGAACTCTGTAAAAGATAAGCGTGAGCGTATTGGACGTATCCTGCAAATGCACGCAAACTCCCGTGAAGAAATTTCGATTGCATATGCTGGCGAAATCGCTGCTGCGGTAGGCTTGAAGGATACTTCAACAGGTGATACTCTATGCGATGAAAAGGATCTTGTTATTCTTGAGTCCATGGAATTCCCTGAGCCGGTTATCTCGGTTGCGATTGAACCAGAAACAAAAGCAGACCAGGATAAAATGGCCATTGCTCTTGCTAAACTTGCAGAAGAGGATCCAACTTTCCGTACAGAAACAAACGTAGAAACTGGTCAAACAATCATCTCTGGTATGGGTGAGCTTCACTTAGATATCATCGTTGATCGTTTAAAACGTGAATTTAAAGTTGGTGCACAAGTTGGCGCTCCGCAAGTTTCTTACAGAGAAACATTCCGTGTTGCTGCTGAAGTAGAAGGTAAATTCGTACGTCAGTCTGGTGGACGCGGACAATTCGGTCACGTTTGGGTTAAATTTGAGCCAAACGAAGAAGGCGCTGGATTCGAGTTTGTTAACAATATCGTTGGTGGTGTTGTTCCTCGTGAATACATCCCGGCTGTTCAACAAGGTATCGAAGAATCCATGGAAAATGGTGTCCTTGCCGGATATCCATTAATCGACGTAAAAGCTACATTATTTGATGGAAGTTATCATGATGTCGATTCCAACGAAATGGCGTTTAAAGTAGCTGCTTCTATGGCATTAAAAGCTGCTAAAAACAAATGTAATCCAGTACTTCTTGAACCAATAGAGAGAGTAGAAATTGTTGTCCCAGAAGAATACATGGGAGACATCATGGGTGATGTAACATCGCGTCGTGGACGTGTAGAAGGTATGGAAGCACGCGGAAATGCTCAGGTAATTAAAGCTTTCGTACCGCTTGCTGAAATGTTTGGTTATGCAACTGCATTACGTTCAAACACGCAAGGACGCGGAGTGTACACAATGCACTTTGACCACTATGAAGAAACACCTAAAAGTATTACAGAAGAAATTATCAAGAAAAATGCAGGTCAATAATTGATTTTTTCTTCAATCTGACGTATAACATTTAATAAAGGCTGGGAAATTTTTATGGATTTCCTGGCATATAAAAAATTGCTATATATTTAAAGGAGGAACTATAAATGGCTAAAGAAAAATTCGACCGCTCGAAAAGTCACGTAAACATTGGAACAATTGGTCACGTTGACCATGGTAAAACAACTTTAACTGCTGCAATCACTACAGTAATGGCAAAAAGAAATGGTGATGGCACTGCAATGGCTTATGACCAAATTGATGGTGCTCCAGAAGAGAAAGAACGCGGAATTACAATCGCAACTTCTCACGTAGAGTATGAAACAGAAACTCGTCACTATGCACACGTTGACTGCCCAGGTCACGCTGACTATGTTAAAAACATGATCACTGGTGCTGCACAAATGGACGGAGCTATCCTTGTAGTATCTGCTGCAGATGGCCCAATGCCACAAACTCGTGAGCATATCCTATTATCTCGTAACGTTGGGGTACCTTCTATCGTAGTATTCCTTAACAAAACAGATATGGTAGACGATGAAGAGCTACTTGAATTAGTAGAAATGGAAGTTCGTGATTTATTATCTGAATATGATTTCCCTGGTGATGATGTACCAGTTATCGCAGGTTCTGCTCTTAAAGCACTTGAAGGCGATGAAGAGTATGAAGAAAAAATCGTTGAATTAATGGCTGCAGTGGACGAATATGTTCCAACTCCAGAACGTGATACAGATAAACCATTCATGATGCCAGTTGAGGACGTATTCTCTATCACTGGTCGTGGTACTGTTGCTACAGGCCGTGTTGAGCGTGGAGAAGTTCGCGTTGGAGACGAAGTAGAAATCATCGGTATCAACGAAGAATCTTCTAAAACTACTGTAACTGGAGTAGAAATGTTCCGTAAGCTTCTTGACTATGCTGAAGCTGGTGATAACATTGGTGCACTACTTCGTGGTGTTTCCCGTGAAGATATCAACCGTGGACAAGTACTAGCTAAGCCTGGTTCAATCACTCCACATACAAACTTCAAAGCAGAAGTTTATGTATTATCAAAAGATGAAGGTGGACGTCATACGCCATTTTTCTCTAACTACCGTCCACAGTTCTACTTCCGTACAACGGATGTAACTGGAGTAATCACGCTTCCAGAAGGAACTGAAATGGTAATGCCTGGAGATAACATCGAAATGTCAGTAGAACTTATTGCACCAATCGCGATTGAAGACGGAACTCGTTTCTCTATCCGTGAAGGTGGACGTACAGTTGGATCTGGCGTTGTATCTACTATCGAAAAATAATAAATGCTTTTCATATAGGAAGGCAGCGTGACGACGTTGTCTTTCTATTCCTAATAAAAAAGAACCTTCGATAAATTATCAGCTGATTATCGAAGGTTCTTTTTTATATTATACAGTAACTTTAGGGTGTTCCGTTGCAATATGGCGAAAGCATTTATCTAATCCATTTAAAACGATAGAATGTGTTATAAAGACATCTTGATTATTCTCAATTCCTTGTGAGAGCATATTACTGGTTATACTTGTAGCTATAAAAGCGCATTCATCTGTGTTGACCAGCTCATGGTGAGAAAGTGCTTCATTTGGGCGGGCAAGTCCCATAGATACGCAACGATTCCATTGCTCATCTGTATTAGGCAGCAACCTTGCCTGCATCTCTCCGCCTAAGCTTTTTACTCCGACAGCTGCCAGAACTCCTTCTGGTGCACCGCCGATACCAATAAATAAGTCAGCGTTGCCTTGGCGATGTATACATGTTGAAATGGCAGGGATAATATCGCCCTCTTCAAACAATTCTGTTCGAACACCTAAAGCACGTGCTTCTTCTACCCAGTGATTGTGCCTTTCTCTATCCTGTGTAATTATTTTTAATTCTTCCAGCTTCTTTCCTTTGGCCTCTGCAATGATACGCAAGTTTTTCTCCAGAGGAAAATCAATATTAATTTTGCCGGCTGCTTCCGGACCAGTTACAATCTTCTCCATATACATATCAGGCGCATGAAGCAGTGTACCTTTCTTTGCAATGGCAATGACGGCAATCGCATTATTTTTTCCTTTAGAAGTAGAAGTAGTCCCATCAATTGGATCAACAGCCAAGTCAATGCCTTTTCCGTGTCCGGTGCCCACCTTTTCACCGATAAACAGCATAGGCGCTTCATCGATTTCTCCTTCCCCGATAACGATTTCCCCGTCCATATGGATTTTATTTAGCTGGGTACGCATCGAATCTGTAGCTGCCTGATCAGCTTCTATTTTATTTCCCGTGCCAATCCAAGGATATGTTGCAAGTGCTGCGGACTCGGTAACATGCAGAAATTCTTGAATGAACTGATTCATAACTGCCAACTCCTTTAGAATTTTTATTTGTAAAACGAAATAACGATTATGAAATACATCATTCAGAAGGTGCTTTTAAAGTAATATAACAAAATGAGTATTAAATTAATAGTAATACAGTTTTTATTTTATATCAATATATTTCATTTATTATTGATTATTATTTTTAGTTTTTATTTCGTGGTACTTGTTAAGATAGCGATATGTAATGAAGGAATAAGACTGTGGTGTAACTGCCATATGGTATAAAAAGTTAGAAAAAAACAACTCCTCCAATAGATATGAATTTGTTATGATAAAAGAGCAGTAAATGAAAATACGTGTTAGTGAATTGGATATGCAATCAGGATTTTTGTGATGGGAGAGAGAAGATGCTTTTTAATAATAAGTACAGAGAAGAGATTATTGAAGCTGTATTTGAAAAAACTAATTTTTGTTTTGTTGTAGTCAATCGAGAGGGATTGATTACTTATTTAAATAAAAATTACTGTGATTTCATTGAGGTGACATTAGACGATGTGCTGGGTAAGCATGTCACCGATGTTATTGAAAATACCAGGATGCATATTGTCGCAGAGACGGGAACAGAAGAAATTGCAGATCTGCAATATATAAAAGGGAACCATATGATTGCAAATCGCATCCCGCTGTTTGCTGAAGGGGAGCTAGTTGGAGCTGTCGGAACCGTGCTATACAAAGACACCGAAGAATGGAAGAAAATGAACTCCCATGTGAAAGCGTTGTTATTAGAAATTGAAAACTATCAGAAAAAATTACGTAATCCAAAAGGGGCCACCTATTCATTAAATGATATTGTCGGCAGCTCTATCCAGATAAATGACATTAAAGAAAAGATTAAAAAGGTTTCATCAGGAGATGCCTCGATATTATTAGAGGGAGGCAGCGGCACGGGAAAGGAGCTATTTGCCCATAGTATTCATCATTTAAGTGAACGCAGTGCTAAGCCATTTATAAAAGTGAACTGTGCAGCCATTCCAGTAGATTTACTGGAGTCCGAATTATTTGGTTATGAAGGCGGCGCATTTACCGGAGCTAAAAAAGAAGGAAAAAAGGGTAAATTTCAACTGGCTGATGGCGGGACACTGTTTTTGGATGAGATTGGAGATATGCCATTAACGGCACAGGTTAAAATTCTTCGTGCGCTGCAAGAAGGAGAGATTGAAGCAGTTGGAACGGAAAAAACACAGAAAATTGATGTCCGAATTATTTCTGCAACAAATCAGTCAATTGAAGAGCTGATAAAGGAGAATCGTTTTCGGGAGGATCTTTATTACCGGATTAATGTAATTTCCATTAAAATTCCTCCTTTAAAGGAAAGAGCGGAAGATATTCGGGTAACGGCAAAGTTTTTGCTGAGGAAAATCACACAGCGTACAGGCAAACGAGTGGTCAGCTTCAGTGATGCGGTAATGCATTTCTTTATGCACTATGATTGGCCGGGGAATGTCCGCGAACTGGAAAATGTGATTGAATCTGCAGTACATCTGACCAATACAGAAATGATTGAATTGGAAGACCTGCCTGATCATATGCAGCAAAGCCTCTATATAACGGAAGACGGGATGGGGTTGAAAGAAATTTTGAGCAGAGCAGAAAAACAAGCTTTGCTACATGCTATCCACAAATCAAATGGAGATAAGATAAAAGCTGCTGATTTACTTGGAATCGGCAAGTCGAGTTTTTATGAGAAAATAAAAAAATATGACTTATAGATTCCAGAAACGTGGAATAAATTCCGTGAATCCGGAAAATTTAAAACTCTTTCTGTGTAAGTGCTTACAAATACATAAATGTTAGCGGAAGGCCTGTATTCCATAAATCTGGAATACGGGCCTTCTGTTTATCGGCTTACTTTGTTGTCTATCCTTTATTCTTCAGTTTAATCATTTTTGGCATGTTTTTTGCTACTGTACTGTGGAGGGGGGAGATGCAAATGAAAACAATTTATACATCTTTTGAAGACGCTGTAAAAAATATTCAGGATGGTTCCACGATTATGGTAGGAGGGTTTGGGCTGGTCGGTATTCCCGAGAATCTTATTTTGGCATTGGTGGACTCAGGAGTTAAACACCTTACAGTTATATCGAATAATTGCGGAGTAGATGATTGGGGACTGGGATTACTTTTAAAAAATAAGCAAATAGATAAAATGATTGGTTCCTATGTTGGAGAAAATAAAGAGTTTGAGCGGCAGGTGCTGGCGGGAGAATTAGAGGTAGAATTAACACCTCAGGGCACGCTGGCAGAGCGGATTCGGGCAGGGGGGGCAGGTATTCCTGCGTTTTATACACCGGCTGGAGTCGGAACCCCTGTTGCAGAAAATGGAGAAGTGCGTGTTTTTGATCGAAAAGAGTATTTGCTGCAGACTGCATTAAAGGCAGATTTCAGCTTAATCAGAGCTGCTGTCGGAGATGATGCCGGAAATTTAGTTTACAACAAGACAGCGAGAAATTTTAATCCGATGATGGCTGCTGCAGGAAAAGTAACCATTGCAGAGGTAGAGCAGCTGGTTGAAACAGGTTCTATCGATCCAGATCATGTCCATACGCCGGGAATCTATGTTCAGGGAATGATTGAAGGGAAACAGGAGAAAAGAATTGAACGTCTGACATTACGGCAGGAAATGTAATCGAGATCAAGGAGGATGAAGGTTATGGTAAAACAATTAGATAAAGCTTCTGTCAGAGAAAGAATTGCCAGGAGGGCTGAAAAAGAAATTGAAAGCGGTTACTACGTTAACTTAGGGATTGGAATGCCTACCATGGTTGCTAACTACATTCAGGAAGGGAAACAGGTTGTCCTTCAATCAGAAAATGGGCTGCTCGGGATAGGAAAGTCTCCTTTAAAAACGGAGGTTGATCCGGATTTGATTAATGCCGGGAAGGAGACGGTTACAGCTCAAATCGGTGCATCCTATTTTAGTAATGCAGAGTCATTTGCAATGATACGGGGGGAACATTTAAATCTTGCTATCCTGGGAGGGATGGAAGTTTCTGAAACCGGGGATTTGGCAAACTGGATGATTCCGGGAAAAATGATCAAAGGTATGGGGGGAGCAATGGATATTGTCCATGGAGCAAAAAAAATCGTTGTTATTATGGACCATGTTAATAAGCATAATGAGCCAAAGATCTTAAAAAAATGCAGCTTGCCTTTAACCGGCAAACAGGTCGTCAATCGAATTATTACCGATCGAGCGGTGATTGATGTGGAGGAAGATGGTCTTATGCTTGTCGAAGTAGCAGAAGGCTGGACGGCAGAAGAGATTATCGCGTCAACAGAAGCTGAGCTTCGAATTAGTGAGCATTTGCAACCGGGAGCTTATTAATCTCTTTGCCGGAAAGCTGGTATGATTGGATATAAAATGAAACTTTATTAAGGGTTAGTATTGCGAGGGGGATTATATATGATAGAAAATAAAGTAGTTTTTATAACAGGTGCAGCAAGCGGTATCGGGTATGAAATTGGCCGTGCGTTTGCAAAAAACGGTGCAAAGGTAGCTTTGTCAGATGTGAATGAAGAGAAAGTGGTGGAGGCTTCGGAGAATTTAAAGAAGAAGGGCCATGACTGTATCGGACTGAAATGCGATGTTACCAGTGAAGAAGAGCTTAAACAGGCTTTGGATTACACAGAAGAAAAGTATGGAAGAATCGACGTTTTAATTAACAATGCAGGGTTACAGCATGTATCTGCTATTGAAGATTTTCCAACTGAAAAATTTGAGTTTATGACTAAGGTTATGCTGGTTGCTCCATTTATGGCAACCAAGCTTATTTTCCCGCTGATGAAAAAGCAAGGATTTGGACGGATTATTAATATGGCTTCGATTAATGGGCTGATTGGTTTTGCAGGTAAGGCAGCCTATAACAGTGCTAAGCACGGGGTGATCGGTTTGACCAAGGTGTCTGCTTTAGAAGGAGCTGCAGATGGGATTACGGTGAATGCGATTTGCCCTGGGTATGTCGACACGCCGCTGGTGCGCGGACAGTTTGAGGATTTGGCAAAAAATCGTGGTGTGCCAATTGAAAAAGTACTGGAAGAAGTATTATACCCATTAGTGCCTCAGAAACGGCTTTTAGATGTTCAGGAGGTTGCGGATTATGTCATGTTCTTAGCCAGTGATAAAGCAAAGGGAATTACAGGGCAGGCAATTGCATTAGATGGCGGCTATACAGCTCAATAATAAAAAGAAGAGGTGAGAATAAAAATGACAAATGTATATTTGATTGAAGGAGCAAGAACACCATTTGGCACCTTCGGCGGAAGTTTGAAGGATGTCGGACCTGCTGAATTAGGTATAGCAGTTAGTAAGGAAGCAATTCGCCGCAGCGGAATACCGGCCGAAGTTATTGATCTGAGCGTTTTGGGCAATGTTATTCATTCCGAAAAGAATGCGCCCTATCTTTCCAGACATGTCGCGCTGCAGGCGGGCATACCGTTAGCGAGTCCTGCTTTGACGGTCAACCGTTTATGCGGCTCCGGCCTGCAGTCTGTCGTCTCGGCCGCGCAATCCATTTTACTCGGCGAGGCGAGTGTGGCACTGGCTGGAGGAGTCGAAAATATGAGTCAGTCTCCCTATGCATTAAGGGGAAGCAGGTTCGGGACAAAATTAAAAACACCTCATGTGGATGACATGCTTTGGGCAGCTTTAACCGATGAATATATTGGTTCGGGGATGGGAGTTACTGCAGAGAATTTAGCTGAGAAATATCATATTTCCCGTGAAGAACAGGATGTATATGCTTGTTTGAGTCACCAGCGGGCTGCAAAAGCACAGAAAGCAGGAAAGCTGGAGGAGGAAATCATTCCAGTGGAGATAATGTCCAGAAAAGGAACAACAGTTGTAAATACGGATGAGCATATCCGTGAGAGTACGACGGTGGAGAAGCTTGCGGGGCTCAAGGGTGCTTTTAAGAAGGATGGAACGGTGACAGGAGGGAATGCCAGCGGGATTAATGATGGTGCTGGAGCAGTTATTGTAGCCGATGAGCACTACGTAGAGCGGCATCAGGTAAAGCCTCTGGCAAGAATCGTGTCATGGGGAGTTGCGGGCGTGGAACCGGAATATATGGGGATTGGGCCGGTGCCTGCGATAAAACAGGCCTTAAAAAAAGCCGATCTTACCTTGGATGATATAGATGTAATAGAAGTAAATGAGGCATTTGCTGCCCAGTATTTAGCTGTTGAAAAAGTGCTTGGCTTGGATCGGGAAAAGGTCAATGTCAATGGGGGCGCTATCGCTTTGGGACATCCGATTGGAGCCAGCGGAACAAGGGTGCTCTACACATTAACGAAGGAGCTGAAACGAAGCAGGAAGAAATATGGCATTGCCTCCTTATGTATTGGTGGAGGGCAGGGGATTGCGATGATTTTGGAGGCTGTTTAACCTGAAATGATACATCAAGAATAGATTCTTCTCTGCTGTGAGAGGGCAATTTAATTTGCGGTAAAATGATTTGTTCTTTCTAATTAGCATAGCGACAAAAAAGAGAGAAATGGAGGGGTATGCATGTTTGGAATTATATTAGGCTTAGTTGTGCTGATGGTTCTTGCTTATTTAGGGTGGTCTATTATTTGGGTAGCGCCCATTGCAGCAGGAGTAGTGGCACTCGCTGGAGGTCTGGATCTTTTAGAGGCATATACAGACACATATATGAGCGGGTTTGTTAATTTTGCTAAGCAATGGTTTCCTGTGTTTATGCTGGGGGCAGTTTTTGGCAAGTTGATGGAAGACACAGGGATGGCGAAGTCCGTTGCTATTGCATTAACAAAGGTAATTGGCACGAAACGGGCTATACTGGGGGTGCTTGTTTCCTGTGCGGTTTTAACCTATGGAGGGGTCAGTTTATTCGTTGTCGTGTTTGCTGTTTATCCATTAGCGTTGACATTATTCCGGGAGGCGAATATCAGCAGACGTCTGATTCCGGGTACTGTCGCATTAGGGGCTTTTACATTTACGATGACAGCTATTCCCGGGACTCCTCAAATTCAAAACTTAATTCCGGTTCCGTATTTTAATACGAATGCGATGGCAGCTCCGGTTATGGGGATAACAGCAGCTGTTATTATGGCTGTTGGCGGTTATGGTTACATGCGATGGAGAGAAAAGCAGCTGACTGCAAAAGGGGAGGGCTATACCGAGCCAAAAGATAATAAAATCGTACAGGTAGAAGGGAACGCGCCTCATTTTATATTATCTATCTTACCGTTAGTCACCGTTGTGGTAACGTTGAATATTTTTCAATGGGATATTGTGATTGCTTTATTGTCCGGAATTATTCTGCTGCTTCTATTAAATATTACGAAATTCAGAGGGTTTGTGAAAGCAATTAATAGTGGCGCAGTAGGCTCTGTTACAGCCATTGTAAATACCAGCGCTGCTGTTGGGTTTGGTACGGTTGTTCAGGCGGTGCCGGGCTTTGATCGGTTGACGGCGCTGTTAATGGGGGTGAAAGGAAACCCCTTAATTTCTGAAGCCATTGCAGTAAATGTTTTAGCCGGCTCCACAGGCTCTGCTTCAGGCGGGATGGGTATCGCCTTGGAAGCTTTAGGGGAGAGATATTATGAGCTGGCACTCAGTACAGGTATTGCTCCGGAAGCATTCCACCGAATTGCGTCTCTTTCCTCGGGAGGACTGGATGCGATGCCGCATAATGGTGCAGTGCTAACGTTGCTTACCATTACAGGGATGACACATAAAGACAGCTATAAGGATATTTTTGTAGTAGCGGTAGCTATTCCAGTTTTAGCAACAGCGGCCGCAATCATTTTAGCGTCTTTGGGCATCTACTAGAGGGATAGATAAAACACAAATCCAACAGCCGGGTTGTGATCGTATACATTTTGAATTCTGTGAAAGGAGCAGAATGAAAACTTGGCTGCTGGAAGTTTTATTCATAAGAAGTCGTGCTAAAGAAACGGTATGTCATAATATATTATAGAAAGAACCGAAACGGTGATGCTGTTGGAAGAGCGTTTCGATTGATAATATAGCAGCATACAAGGGGGGAGCTCGATTGAAAGTTTTAACAAGATTCTTTGACAGGGTGGTACAGAGATATTTACCAGATGCATTTTTATTTGCTGTTATTTTAACGATTTTGGTTTACTTACTGGGTGTCACTATAACAAGTAGCGGCCCGGTGGAAATGATAACGTATTGGGGAGAGGGTTTTTGGGACCTGCTTGAATTTGGAATGCAAATGTCACTGGTGGTTGTGACAGGGTATATTTTAGCAAGTACACCTGTTGTGAAAGGTTTTTTAGCGAAACTCAGCAGAGCGGCAAAAACACCGGGGCAAGCGGTGATGCTGGTAACATTCGTTGCTTTGCTTGCTTGTTTAATAAACTATGGCTTTGGACTTGTTGTCGGAGCATTATTTGCTGTTCATGTGGCAAAGCGGGTTCCTGCAGTGGACTACCGGATATTGATTGCCAGCGCCTACAGCGGTATGGTCATCTGGCATGGCGGTTTTTCCGGGTCGGTACCGCTGCTCATTGCCACACCAGGGCATTTTTTAGAAGATGCTATTGGAATAATTCCTGTAACAGAGACATTGTTCAGTTCATTTAATCTGTTTATTGTCATTACCTTATTAATTACACTTCCGCTTTTTAATCGGTACTTATTAAAGGGAGCAGATCCTATAGGTAAAATCGATCCTTCATTATGGAAGGAAGAATCCGGAGAGGAAACGGAAGCGGAAGTTCCTCAGTCGGTAACACCCGCAGAAAGGCTGGAGAACAGTCAGGCCTTGTCTTTTCTGATTGGCATGATGGGACTCCTTTTTATTGGGTATCATTTCGTTGCCAATGGATTTGACCTAAATATCAATATCGTCAATTTTATTTTTCTTTTCTTGGGAATCCTTCTTCACAGAACACCAAGACGGTTTCTGGATACGGTAGGGAGAGGTGTGAAGAACGCCGGCGGAATTATTATACAGTTTCCATTCTACGCTGGAATAATGGGGATGATGGTGGCATCTGGATTATCAGATAAGATTTCATTATGGTTTGTCAGTTTCGCAACCGAATATACACTGCCTATTTTCACTTTTCTCAGCGCAGGTTTGGTTAATGCGTTAGTACCTTCCGGCGGCGGACAATGGGCTGTCCAAGGCCCTATCATGATACAAGCAGCGCTTGAAATTGGAGCCGATACAGCAAAAACAGCCATGGCAGTTGCCTGGGGAGATGCCTGGACAAATATGATACAGCCATTTTGGGCCCTGCCTGTACTCGCCATTGCCGGGTTGAAGATTCGGGATATTATGGGCTTTTGTGTCATGATTCTGCTGTTTACCTTTATTCCGATTGCGATCGGGTTTCTACTATTATAACGGAAAGTTTATATAAGATTGTGAAGCGGAACGGTAAAACAGCCGATTCCGCTTATTCATTGTTTTATTTAAAAGTATTTAGCGCAAGAACAAGCAGAATTTCTGATATTATATAAGGAAATAAAAAAACTTTTAAAATAAGCTTGCAATCATACTGGATGCTATGTATAATATAAAAATGTGCAAACTTGTAGATAGCTATGTATAAGCTTGCTAAGGTCAAAGATATTTGTTATACTAATGTAGTTGACCAATTAATGCGATGATGCGGAAGGTTGTTGGCACACCCGGCCCCTTTGCCATGGCGGTGTGTTAAGGAATTTTCGCGGAGAATGTCTATAATAATATAGGCGAGAAGGAGGGAAAATGATGGCAAAAGAGAAAATCAGAATTCGTTTAAAAGCATACGATCACCGCATCTTAGATCAGTCTGCTGTGAAAATTGTGGAAACTGCAAAACGTTCCGGAGCAAAAGTGTCTGGTCCGATTCCATTGCCGACTGAAAGAGCTGTTTATACAGTGTTGCGTGCGGTTCATAAGTACAAAGATGCTCGTGAACAGTTCGAAATGCGTACGCACAAGCGTCTGATCGATATTCTTGAGCCTACACCAAAAACGGTTGATGCGCTGATGCGTTTAGATCTTCCATCTGGTGTAGATATTGAAATTAAATTATAATTCGTTTTAAATACAGGAGGTGTAACGGATGACGAAAGGAATCTTAGGTCGTAAAATCGGCATGACTCAGCTTTTCTCTGAAAATGGAGAACTTGTACCAGTAACAGTTGTTCAAGCTGAGGCAAATGTTGTGTTGCAAAAGAAAACATTAGAAAATGATGGTTACGAAGCGTTGCAAATCGGTTTTGCTGATAAAAAGGAATCACGTACAAACAAAGCGGAGAAAGGTCATGCTGAGAAAGCAGGCACTGCCCCTAAGCGCTACGTTCGTGAAATCCGTGGCGCAGAGGTTGACAACTATGAAGTTGGTCAAGAAATCAACGTTGATATCTTTGAAGCCGGTGAAAAAATCGATGTGACAGGAACATCTAAAGGGAAAGGATTCCAAGGTGCTATCAAACGTCACAATCAACAACGCGGACCAAAAACACACGGTTCTCATTTTCATAGAGCTCCAGGTGCGATGGCTGCAATTGATGCAATGCGTGTTTTCAAAGGTAAAAAATTACCAGGTCATATGGGTTCTGAACAAAAAACAATTCAAAACCTTGAAGTTGTCAGTGTAGATACTGAAAAGAATTTACTTCTGATTAAAGGAAATATCCCTGGTGCAAAAAAATCTTACGTAAAAATTACGAGTGCAGTAAAAGGTAACTAATCACATAAACGAAGGGAGGATATGTCATGCCTAAAGTAGCACTTTTAAAACAGGATGGAAGTAATGTTGGAGAAATCGAATTAAATGACGCTGTTTTTGGTATCGAGCCAAACACACATGTACTTCATGAAGCGGTTGTTATGCAACGTGCATCTTTACGTCAAGGTACACATGCTGTTAAAAATCGTTCAGAAGTTCGTGGCGGAGGCCGCAAACCATGGCGCCAAAAAGGAACTGGCCGTGCACGTCAAGGATCTATCCGTTCACCACAATGGGTTGGCGGTGGAACTGTTTTCGGACCTACTCCACGCAGCTATAGCTATAAATTACCAAAGAAAGTTCGTCGCTTAGCGTTAAAGTCAGCATTATCTTCTAAAGTAAAAGAAGAAAGCTTGTTTGTTTTAGAAGCAATCACAATTGATGCTCCAAAAACAAAAGAAATTGTAAATATCTTAAACGGACTTAAAGTTGAAGAGAAAGCACTTGTTGTTCTTTCTGAGAAAGACGAAACAGTTGCCCGCTCTGCGAACAACTTACAAAACGTAAAGGTATTAACTGTAGAAGAATTAAATGTACTTGACTTGCTTACGCATGACAAGCTGATCATCACAAAAGATGCAGCTGAAAAAGCAGGGGAGGTGCTCGCATAATGAAAGATTTGCGCGATGTAATTAAACGCCCTGTCATTACAGAGAATTCTGCTGACTTAATGGCAGAGAAAAAATACACGTTTGAAGTAGCTGTAAAAGCGAACAAAACAGAAATCAAAGATGCTGTAGAAACCATCTTTGGTGTGAAAGTAGAAAAAGTAAACACAATGAACCTTAAAGGTAAATTTAAGCGAATGGGCCGCTACGGTGGATATCGTCCAGACCGTAAAAAAGCTATCGTTCAGTTATCGGCAGATAGCGAAGATTTAGATTTCTTTGAGGCTTAATCATACGAATGAATATATTCCAAACTAAAAGGAGGGACAACGATGGCGATTAAAAAGTATAAACCAACCTCAAATGGTAGACGTAATATGTCTGGATCAGACTTTGCAGAGATTACTACGAATACCCCTGAGAAATCCCTTTTAGCTCCATTATCTAAACGTGGTGGACGTAACAATCAAGGGAAATTAACGGTTCGTCATCACGGCGGCGGTCATAAGCGCCAATATCGTATTATCGACTTCAAACGCGATAAAGATGGTGTGCCAGGACGCGTTGCTACAATCGAATACGATCCTAACCGTTCAGCAAACATTGCATTAATCCATTATGCTGATGGGGAGAAACGTTATATCCTTGCTCCGAAAAATGTTAAAGTAGGGCAAGTAATTGAATCTGGTGAAAATGCAGATATTAAAGTAGGTAACGCATTACCGCTTGGAAGCATTCCAGTAGGTACTGTTATCCATAATATCGAATTAAAACCGGGACGCGGAGGCCAAATTGCTCGTTCTGCTGGTGCAGAAGCTCAAATCTTGGGACGCGAAGAAAAATATACACTTGTACGCCTTGCTTCTGGAGAAGTTCGTTTAGTATTAACAACTTGCCGTGCTACAATTGGTCAAGTCGGTAACATTGAACATGAACTCATCCGTGTAGGTAAAGCTGGTCGTTCCCGTTGGAAAGGTATCCGTCCAACTGTTCGCGGTTCTGTTATGAACCCTAATGATCACCCGCATGGTGGTGGTGAAGGACGCGCGCCAATCGGACGTAAATCACCAATGTCACCTTGGGGCAAACCAACACTTGGTTACAAAACACGTAAACGTAATAAACCATCTGATAAGTATATCGTTCGTAGACGTAAAAAATAAACGGAAAAACGGGCGGGCTAAAGCACCCGTCTCTAATCCCTGGAAGGAGGCTTATCCATGGGTCGCAGTTTGAAAAAAGGACCTTTTGCAGATGACCATCTAATGAAGAAAATTGAAGTATTGAACACAGAAGACAAGAAGCAAGTAATAAAAACTTGGTCTCGTCGCTCAACAATTTTCCCGCAATTCGTTGGTCATACCGTTGCAGTATATGATGGACGTAAGCATGTGCCAGTATATATCACGGAAGATATGGTCGGTCATAAATTAGGTGAATTCGCACCAACTCGTACGTACAGAGGACACGCTGGTGACGATAAAAAAACAAGACGTTAAATGAGAGGAGGTACCAGGCATGCAAGCTAAAGCCGTTGCGAAATCAGTTCGTATTGCTCCTCGTAAGGTTCGTTTAGTTGTAGATCTAATTCGAGGAAAAGAGGTTGGCGAAGCAATCGCTATTTTAAAACATACACAGCGCGGAGCTTCTCCAGTCGTAGAAAAAGTATTAAATTCTGCTGTTGCGAACGCAGAGCACAACTATGAAATGGATGCAGACAATTTAGTAGTATCTGAAGCATATGTGAACGAAGGAGCTACTTTGAAACGTTTCCGTCCACGTGCACAAGGACGTGCAAGCAGAATCAATAAACGTACCAGCCACATCACAGTTGTGGTAAACGAAAAGAAGGAGGGATAGTCAGTGGGTCAAAAAGTTAATCCAACAGGTCTTCGCGTAGGTGTCATTAAGGACTGGGAGTCTAAATGGTACGCTGGGAAAGACTATGCAGACTTACTGCATGAAGATATTAAAATCAGAGAATATCTTGAAGGACGTCTTAAAACGGCTGCTGTTTCTTCTATTGAAATTGAACGTGCAGCAAACCGTGTAAACATTACTATCCATACTGGCAAACCAGGTATGGTCATTGGTAAAGGCGGATCCGAAGTTGAAGCTTTACGTAAATCTTTAAACAACTTAACTGGCAAACGAGTTCATATCAATATCGTTGAAATCAAAAAAGTAGATATTGATGCAGCACTTGTTGCTGATAATATTGCTCGTCAATTAGAAAATCGTATTTCATTCCGTCGTGCTCAAAAGCAAGCTATCCAACGTGCGATGCGTGCTGGAGCTAAAGGAATCAAAACACAAGTATCTGGACGTCTAGGCGGTGCGGACATCGCTCGTGCAGAACATTACAGTGAAGGAACAGTACCACTTCATACTTTACGTGCTGACATTGACTATGGTACAGCAGAAGCTGATACTACGTATGGTAAATTAGGTGTTAAAGTATGGATTTATCGTGGAGAAGTCCTTCCAACAAAAACCGATAAATAAGGGAGGGGGCTCATTACTATGTTAATGCCTAAACGTGTTAAATATCGTAGACAACATCGTGGTAAAATGAGAGGCCAAGCAAAAGGCGGTACAACTGTTTCTTTCGGAGAATATGGTTTACAAGCACTTGACGCTTCTTGGATTACAAGCCGCCAAATCGAGGCAGCGCGTATTGCAATGACTCGTTACATGAAACGTGGCGGTAAAGTTTGGATCAAAATCTTTCCAGACAAACCTTACACTGCAAAGCCTTTAGAGGTTCGTATGGGTTCCGGTAAAGGTGCTCCAGAAGGATGGGTAGCAGTAGTAAAGCCTGGTAAAATTATGTTTGAAATTGCAGGTGTATCTGAAGAGGTAGCTCGTGAAGCACTTCGACTTGCAGCACATAAATTACCTATTAAAACGAAATTCGTAAAACGTGAAGAAATTGGTGGTGAAAGCAATGAAGGCTAAAGAAATCAGAGATTTAACCACTGCCGAAATTGAAAAAAATGTTAAAACGTTGAAAGAAGAGTTATTTAATTTACGTTTCCAATTAGCTACTGGTCAATTGGAAAACACTGCACGTATCCGTGAAGTGCGCAAATCAATTGCTCGTCTTAAAACCGTTGTTCGCGAGCGCGAACTAAGTGCAAATAACTAAAGATTCCAGAGGGGAGGTTAACCTCAATGTCTGAACGTAATGATCGTAAAGTTTATACTGGTCGTGTTGTATCCGACAAAATGGATAAAACTATTACAGTTTTAGTTGAAACTTACAAATTCCATAAGCTTTATGGAAAACGTGTTAAGTATTCTAAGAAATTTAAAACACATGATGAAAACAATGTTGCAAAAACTGGTGATGTTGTAAAAATCATGGAAACTCGCCCGCTATCAGCTACAAAACGTTTCCGTTTAGTAGAAGTAGTAGAAGAAGCGGTAATTATTTAATAAAGTTCGCTCGGAAGGTATCCGAAGGGAGGTCACAGTGTTATGATTCAACAAGAAACTCGTTTGAAGGTTGCAGATAACTCTGGTGCTCGTGAAGTATTAACCATTAAAGTATTAGGCGGTTCCGGTCGCAAAACTGCCAACATTGGTGATGTAATTGTTTGCACGGTCAAACAAGCAACACCAGGGGGCGTTGTCAAGAAAGGCGACGTTGTAAAGGCAGTGATTGTACGTTCTAAATCTGGTGCTCGTCGTAAAGATGGTTCTTACATCCGTTTTGATGAAAATGCTGCCGTAATTATCCGTGATGATAAAAGTCCAAGAGGAACTCGTATCTTCGGACCTGTTGCACGTGAATTACGTGAGGCTCAATTCATGAAAATCGTATCTCTAGCTCCAGAAGTTTTATAAGAAGAAATTTCCTCATCAAGGAGGTGCGTAAAGCATGCATGTAAAAAAAGGTGATAAAGTCAAAGTGTTATCCGGCAAAGACCGCGGTAAAGAAGGCACTGTATTAGAAGCATTTCCGAAAAAAGAGCGCGTATTAGTAGAAGGTGTGAACATGATCCAAAAACATGCGAAGCCATCTCAAGATAATCCGCAAGGCGGAATCTTGAATATCGAAGCTCCAATTCATGTTTCTAATGTATTGCCAATCGATCCGAAGTCCGGAGAACCAACTCGTGTTGGCTATGAAATAAAAGATGGTAAAAAAATCCGTATTGCAAAAAAATCCGGTGAAGCATTAGATAAATAAGTTTTTCTGTGAAAGGAGGGCTAACACATGAACGAATTAAAACAAAAGTATAACGATGAAATCACTTCATCTTTAATGAATAAATTCAATTATGATTCCGTAATGGAAGTACCTAAAATAGAGAAAATCGTAATCAACATGGGTGTTGGTGACGCAGTACAAAACTCTAAGGCATTGGATAGTGCTGTTGAAGAATTAGCTTTAATTTCTGGTCAAAAACCATTGATTACTCGTGCTAAGAAATCCATCGCAGGTTTCCGTCTTCGTGAAGGAATGCCAATTGGTGCAAAAGTTACTTTGCGTGGAGAACGCATGTATGACTTCTTGCAAAAACTGATTGCTGTATCTCTTCCACGTGTACGTGACTTCCGCGGTATTTCTAAAAAAGCATTTGATGGTCGTGGAAACTACACTTTAGGTGTGAAAGAACAGTTGATTTTCCCAGAAATTAATTACGATAAAGTCAATAAAGTTCGTGGTATGGATATTGTTATTGTAACAACTTCTAACACTGACGAAGAAGCTCGTGAACTTTTAGCTGGGCTGGGCATGCCTTTCCAAAAGTAGTCGTGAGCTAATACAAGGAGGGAAAATTTTGGCTAAAAAATCTATGATAGCGAAACAAAAGCGCCCGCAAAAATATAAAGTACAAGAGTACACTCGTTGCGAACGCTGTGGTCGCCCGCATTCAATAATTCGTAAATTTAAACTTTGCCGTATTTGTTTCCGTGAACTTGCCTATAAAGGTCAAATTCCTGGTGTCAAAAAAGCAAGTTGGTAATCCCCGATTCGGGAAGGAGGTAATTAGTAATGGTTATGACAGATCCAATTGCAGATATGCTTACTCGCATTCGTAATGCGAACATGGTTAAACATGAACAATTAGAGCTTCCTGCTTCTAAAATTAAAAAAGAGATCGCTGATATCCTGAAACGTGAAGGCTATGTGAAGGATTATGAGTTAGTTGAAGATAACAAACAAGGTATATTACGTATCTTCTTAAAATATAGTGCAAACGAAGATAGAGTTATCACAGGAATCAAACGTATCAGTAAACCAGGTTTACGCGTATATGCTAAAGCAAATGAAGTACCACGTGTATTGAACGGACTTGGCATTGCTATCGTATCAACTTCTAACGGAATGCTTTCTGACAAAGAAGCTCGTTCTCAGGCAGTTGGCGGAGAAGTACTAGCGTACGTTTGGTAAGAACTATAATTTATCAGAGGAGGTGCAGAGAATGTCTCGTGTCGGACTTAAGGCTATTGAAATTCCAGAAGGTGTAGAGTTGAAATTCAACGGAACTACACTGACAGTTAAAGGACCAAAGGGTGAATTAACAAGAGATTTTCATCCAGATATTAAAGTTAACGTTGAGGGTAATATCGTAACTTTGGAGCGCCCGAGTGATCATAAAGAACACCGAGCACTGCATGGTACTACTCGCAGCTTAATCAATAACATGGTAGTTGGAGTAAGTAAAGGTTTTGAAAAATCATTGGAAATCAACGGTGTTGGTTACCGTGCTCAAAAGCAGGGAAACAAAACAGTTGTTAACGCTGGTTATTCACATCCTGTTGAACTTGACCCAATTGACGGTATTGAAATCGAAGTACCTAAAAACACACAAATCGTTGTTAAAGGTATCGATAAAGAGTTAGTAGGAGCAGTTGCTGCTAATATCCGAGCAATCCGCCCGCCAGAGCCTTATAAAGGTAAAGGAATCAAATATGCGGATGAATATGTACGTCGTAAAGAAGGTAAAACTGCTAAGTAAGTTTTTTAGCCCGAGAAAGGAGTGACCCAGATGATCACAAAGCCTGACAAAAATGTTATCCGTAAAAAGCGTCACAACCGTGTACGCAGAACATTATCAGGAACTGCAGAACGTCCACGTTTGAATGTGTATCGTTCCAACAAAAACATTTATGCTCAATTGATTGATGATGTCAATGGTGTAACCCTGGCAAGTGCTTCTACAGTTGATAAAGAGCTTGAAATCAACGGAAGCAATGTCGACGCTGCGAAAGCAGTTGGGGCAGCTGTTGCAAAACGTGCAATTGACAAAGGATATAAATCTATTGTATTTGATCGTGGTGGTTATTTATATCATGGACGAATCAAAGCTTTAGCAGAGGCAGCTCGCGAGGAAGGCCTTGAATTTTAAAAGTAAAAGGAGGTAACCATCTATAATGATTACGAATATTGATCCGAGCAAATTAGATCTTGAAGAACGTGTTGTTACGGTCAACCGTGTTGCAAAGGTTGTAAAAGGTGGACGTCGTTTCCGCTTTGCAGCATTAGTAGTTGTAGGTGACAAGAACGGTCATGTAGGTTTCGGTACTGGTAAAGCACAAGAAGTACCTGAAGCTATTAAAAAAGCAGTAGATGATGCGAAGAAAAACTTAATTACTGTACCAATCGTAGGCACAACCATTCCACACCAAATCCATGGTCAGTTTGGTTCTGGTAACGTATTGATGAAGCCTGCTTCTGAAGGTACTGGAGTTATCTCCGGTGGTCCAGTACGTGCGATTTTAGAGCTTGCTGGTGTAGGTGATATCCTGACAAAATCATTAGGATCCAACACACCAATTAACGTTATCCGTGCTACATTGAACGGTTTAACTAATTTAAAAACAGCTGAGGACGTAGCGAAATTACGTGGAAAGTCTGTTGAAGAACTGTTAGGATAAGGAGGGAATCACTATGTCTAAAAAATTAGAAATAACCCTCACTCGCAGTGTTATCGGAGGCAGTGACGTTCAACGTAAAACTGTTGAAGCGTTAGGGTTAAAGAAAATTCGTCAATCGGTTGTACGTGAAGATACTCCAGCCGTTCGCGGTATGGTTAACAGAGTGTCCCACTTATTGACAGTTAAAGAAGTTTAATAAATTTATTGTGAAGAGGAGGTGCTCGCATGAAACTTCATGAATTAAAAGCAGCAGAAGGAACTCGTAAAGAAAGAAACCGTGTAGGTCGCGGAACTTCTTCAGGTAACGGAAAAACTTCTGGTCGTGGACATAAAGGTCAAAAAGCACGTTCTGGCGGCGGTGTAAGACTTGGTTTTGAAGGTGGTCAAATGCCCTTATTCCAACGTTTGCCGAAGCGCGGTTTTACAAATATCAACCGTAAAGAATATGCAATTGTGAACCTGGATACACTTAATCGCTTTGAAGAAGGAACTGAAGTTACTCCAGAGCTATTATTAGAAACTGGTGTCGTAAGCAAATTGAATGCTGGAATTAAGGTTCTTGGAAAAGGTCAATTAGAAAAGAAACTGACTGTAAAAGCTCATAAGTTCTCTGCATCTGCGAAAGAAGCAATTGAGGCAGCGGGCGGTCAATCTGAGGTGATCTAATTTGTTTCAGACACTCTCCAATTTTTTACGTGTGAAAGATATAAGAAATAAAATTATATTTACACTGCTAATGCTTATTATATTCCGTATTGGTACGTTTATTACCGTGCCCTTTACAGATCAATCAGCAATTCAATTTATGATGAGCCAGCAAAATATGTTTGGCTTCATAAATACGTTTGGCGGTGGGGCGTTAGAAAACTTCTCTATTTTTGCGATGGGGATCATGCCTTACATCACCGCATCAATTATCATGCAGTTGTTGCAAATGGATGTTGTTCCGAAGTTTGCTGAATGGAAGAAGCAAGGAGAAATGGGTCGAAAGAAAATCGCTCAGGTCACACGTTATGCGGCTGTCGGTATAGCATTTGTTCAGGCAATTGCTATGTCCATCGGTTTTAATGCCATGGCAGGGGGATTACTGATTCAGGATCCTGGCGTCATCAAATTCTTAACGATTGCTATCGTATTAACAGGCGGAACAGCTTTTCTAATGTGGTTAGGTGAACAGATTACTGCTCACGGTGTAGGTAATGGTATTTCTATCATTATCTTTGCCGGTATCGTTGCTGCTATTCCGAACGGCGCTGGCCAAATATACAATCAATATTTCTCGAACCCGGGAAGTGAATTGTTTATCAATATCGTTATTGTAACGTTAATTGTGTTAGTGGTTATTGCTGTGACGGTTGGAATTATTTTCGTAAACGAAGCATTGCGTAAAATTCCAGTGCAGTATGCGAAAAAGTTAGTTAATCGTACACCAGTAGGCGGACAGTCAACGCATCTGCCAATCAAGGTAAATGCAGCAGGGGTAATTCCAGTTATTTTTGCGATTGCCTTTATGATTGCACCTACGACCATTGCTGGATTTTTTGAAGGAAATCAAGTAGCAAATATCGTAACGTACGTTTTTGATTACACACAACCTGTAGGTATGATAATCTATGTTGCACTGATCATTGCTTTCTCCTATTTCTATACATTTGTTCAGGTCAATCCAGAACAAATGTCCGAGAACTTGCAAAGACAGGGCGGCTACATTCCTGGAATTCGTCCGGGGCACAATACAGAAGAATATTTAACAAGGGTGATTCGCAGATTGACCTTTGTTGGTGCATTATTCTTAGCAGCTGTTTCTGTGTTCCCAATTATCTTGGGCGGTCTTGCAAATCTTCCGCAGACAGTTCAAATCGGCGGCACGAGCTTGATCATTGTTGTCGGTGTTGCATTAACAACCATGAAGCAATTAGAAGGTCAGCTTGTAAAGCGACATTATAAAGGGTTTATTAAGTAAATTTCCTGCCTACAAAAGCGAGGGGAAAGAATGAATTTAATCTTAATGGGGCTACCTGGTGCTGGGAAAGGTACCCAGGCCGAGAAAATCGAAGAAAAATATAACATCCCTCACATTTCAACGGGGGATATGTTCCGACTGGCGATTAAAGAAGGTACGGATCTTGGCAAGAAAGCAAAGGAATATATGGACCAAGGAAATCTTGTTCCAGATGAAGTAACTATCGGTATAGTCAAAGAGCGCTTAGCAAAGGACGATTGTAAAGAAGGTTTCCTATTAGATGGATTCCCGCGCACAATTGCTCAAGCGGAAGCACTTGAAGAATTGACAGCTGATTTGAATAGAACCATCGACTATTGTATACATGTGGATGTACCAGAAGAAAAATTGGTAGAGCGTTTAACTGGACGGAGAATTTGTCCGACTTGCGGAACAACTTATCACGTTGTTTATAACCCTCCTAAAACAGAAGGTATTTGTGATAAAGATGGCTCCCAGTTAATTCAGCGAGATGATGATCAACCTGAAACGGTGAAAAAACGGTTAGCCGTTAACGTAGAGCAAACACAGCCATTACTTGATTTTTATCAAGAAAAAGGATATCTTTTGAAGGTGGACGGTGATCGTGATATTAACGATGTGTTCTCCGATATTGAATCCATTTTGGATAAATAAGTCACCCCTTTTAGCAGACAGAATAAGTGCAAAACTTAGGTCTGCGAGTTATAATAGGTGAGATAATGTGTAATGCTTTTATCAAACACGATAAAAAATTGGTTCATCAACCTTTTGATATAAAACAAACAATTGCCTAGGTGATGGTGAGAGCTGATATACGTTAACAAATTGATTTTCTAAAAGCAAGGGTCAATTTGTACGTATGATGCAGGATAGTGATTCAGGTCAGTACAATTGATATCTCGGTTGTGAACGGCCGGTTGTCCTACGCTGGCCAATGGAAGAAGCAAGCAGTGCGTTTATAAATCATCTTCTGATGATAGAGCGCCAGATGTACGTTCAATGTTTCCCGGAAGATAAGCGAGCAGCATATCAAGACTGGCTTGTCACAAAAGGAAACGAAAGCTTTATCCTAGATTTAGATAAGGTTGTAACTGATTTGAAGAAGGGAGATCACACACAATGGCGAAAGACGATGTTATTGAAGTAGAAGGTACAGTGACAGATACATTGCCGAATGCGATGTTTAAAGTGGAGCTTGAAAACGGCCATACCGTATTGGCGCATGTATCTGGTAAAATCCGTATGCACTTTATCCGCATTTTACCGGGCGATAAAGTTACGGTTGAGCTTTCTCCGTATGATTTAACCAAAGGACGAATTACGTACCGTTATAAATAAACGAGCTCCGATCTAAAAGGAGGTAATGATGATGAAGGTAAGAGCATCTGTAAAACCAATTTGCGAGAAATGCAAAGTCATCAAACGCAAAGGTAAAGTAATGGTAATTTGTGAAAATCCAAAACACAAACAAAAACAAGGCTAATAAATAGGAGGTGCTAGCATTCTATGGCACGTATTGCAGGTATTGATATTCCACGTGATAAAAGAGTAGTAATTTCCTTAACATATGTTTATGGTATTGGAAAAACTACTGCACAGGAAGTCCTTAAAGAAGCAGGCGTTTCTGAAGATACTCGTGTCCGTGATTTAACGGAAGACGAATTAACAAGAATCCGTCAAGCGATTGATAGCTACACTACAGAAGGGGATCTTCGTCGTGAAGTATCCTTGAACATCAAACGTTTGATCGAAATCGGTGCTTACAGAGGTATTCGTCATCGTCGCGGATTACCAGTTCGCGGACAAAAGACAAAGAATAACTCTCGTACACGTAAAGGCCCACGTAAGACAATGGCTAACAAGAAAAAGTAATGTAAGGAGGTAAGCTTACAAATGGCACGTAAAACAAATACGCGTAAACGTCGTGTGAAAAAGAATATAGAATCTGGTATTGCTCATATCCGTTCTACTTTTAACAATACAATTGTTACTATCACGGATACACAAGGTAATGCTATCGGCTGGAGCTCTGCTGGTGCTCTAGGTTTTAAAGGATCTAAAAAATCAACTCCGTTTGCTGCACAAATGGCTGCTGAAACAGCTGCGAAGTCTGCAACCGAAAACGGCATGAAAACATTAGAAGTTACTGTTAAAGGACCTGGCGCTGGTCGTGAAGCTGCAATCCGTTCTTTACAGGCTGCTGGATTAGAAGTTACTGCAATTGTTGACGTAACTCCAGTTCCTCATAATGGTTGCCGCCCGCCAAAACGTCGTCGTGTTTAATTTAACCGTATAGAATTTTATCAACTTGGTCATACTGGTTGATAAAACATACGGTTATCTACATGTGTAGATAAACAGATTCCAAAGACAGTTTGTACAAAAGATTATTAGGTAGAGCAGAAACGCCAACTGCCTATTTGAGGAATTTCGGTTAGACTTTGTTGTCTAGCCGGGGTTTCGACGTTTTAAAGGAGGGTTTGTTAAATGATCGAGATAGAAAAGCCAAAAATTGAAACGATTGAAATTAGCGATGATGCTATGTTTGGTAAATTTGTAGTTGAACCGCTAGAACGTGGATATGGTGCCACACTTGGAAACTCCTTGCGTCGTATCTTACTATCCTCACTACCAGGTGCTGCTGTAACAACTGTTCATATCGATGGAGCACTGCATGAATTTTCAACGATTGATGGGGTTGTGGAGGACGTTACTACTATCATTCTTAATTTGAAAAAGCTTGCACTAAAAATCTACTCTGATGAACCGAAGACATTAGAAATTGATGTTCAGGGAGAAGGAGCAGTAACTGCTGCAGACTTGACATATGATAGTGATGTGGAAGTGATGAACCCAGATCTTCATATTGCGACATTAAACAGTAAAGCTAACCTTCATATGAAGTTAACTGCTGAAAGAGGCCGCGGATATCGCCCGGCAGATGAAAACAATTTTGATGATCAGCCAATTGGTGTCATTCCAATTGATTCCATTTTTACACCAGTATCACGTGTTACGTATCAAGTAGAGAACACACGTGTAGGTCAAATCGCTAATTATGATAAACTGACATTGGATGTTTCGACTGACGGTAGTATTCGCCCAGAAGAAGCAGTTTCTCTAGGTGCAAAAATCATTACGGAGCATTTGAATATTTTTGTCGGCTTGACAGATGAAGCACAGAACGTAGAAATTATGGTTGAAAAAGAAGAAGATCAAAAAGAAAAAGTAATGGAAATGACCATTGAAGAGCTTGATCTTTCTGTTCGTTCTTACAACTGTTTGAAACGTGCTGGCATCAACACTGTACAAGAGCTTGCAAATAAATCTGAAGAAGATATGATGAAGGTTCGTAATTTAGGACGTAAATCATTAGAAGAAGTAAAAGTAAAATTAGAGGATCTAGGATTAGGTCTTCGAGATGATGACTGATATAACAGTCACCTGACTAGTTTCAAAAAAGGGAGGGATAGTCCGTGGCTAGAAAATTAGGACGTTCAACAGATAGTCGTATGGCTCTTCTTCGCAACCTTGCAGCTGATGTAATCATTCATGAACGCATTGAAACAACAGAAGCAAAAGCGAAAGAGTTAAGATCGATTGTAGATAAAATGATTACTCTTGGTAAGCGTGGGGATTTACATGCACGCCGTCAAGCTGCAGCATTTTTATACAACAAAGAAGCGGATGAAGAAAATAATGTAATTCAAAAACTATTTGATGATGTTGCTGCGCGCTATGAAGATAGACAAGGTGGATATACACGCGTTCTTAAACTTGGTGAACGCCAAGGCGATGGCGCTAAAATGGCAATCATTGAGTTGGTTTAATTACTACAAACGGCAAGGGGCAGGACTCAATCTCTCTCAGAGGTTATCCAAGCCCTTTTTTTGTATTGGAAAATGATTATTCACCAGTTTTGATATAAAAATCTTGATTAATATTACCATAGTCTTTTTGTTTATAGAGAAAAACGAATTTTATACTCAACACCCAGCGGAGGAAATATACGGAGACTCCTACGGGAAAGCGTAAAAGGAAGTTCGGTTAAGTTCGCGACGTCCTGTCGCAACACCGAACTGACATACATCCTGTATGCCTCCGCAGGGAAAAAGTGGTCTTCTTTTTCGAGGAGGCTGAGCGCAAGCCCGTGGAAAGCGTAGTGTATTTCCGTAGCGTTGGCCAGAATTACTATTAAACATTATCAGCTTTTGTTTAAGTAAATACTTTCGTTCATCCGCCGCTATGGGTAAAATAATAACCATAATAGAAAAAACAAATTACATAATAAAAAAACAGGAGAAGGGGGTGTCTGGATGGACAGAAAAAAGCTAGTAGAGTTTAAGAATGTTTCCTTTCAATATGAGGAAGAGGGAGCGCTTGTGTTAAATCAGGTTTCCTTTGAGATTTATGAAGGCGAATGGGTTGCGATTATTGGACACAATGGCTCTGGAAAATCAACCATCGCCAAGCTGCTTAATGGATTATTAATGCCAAAAGATGGGGAAATCGTTGTCGATGGTCAAAAAGTAGATGATGATACCGTCTGGGATATACGTAAAGACGTAGGGATGGTCTTTCAAAATCCAGATAATCAATTTGTTGGGGCAACCGTTCAAGATGATGTGGCATTTGGAATGGAAAACAGAGGAATCCCCAGAGAAGAGATGAGAGAGAGAATCCAGCGCACCTTATCTGCCGTTCGTATGCAGGATTATTTAATCACTGAACCCCACCGGCTGTCTGGCGGGCAAAAACAGCGAGTGGCGATTGCCAGCGTCTTAGCGATTGCTCCAAAAGTATTGATTTTAGATGAGGCAACAGCAATGCTCGATCCGACTGGCAGAAAAGAAATTATGCATACCGTAAATGATATCCAGGAATCAGAAGGACTTTCTCTGATTACCATCACACATGACTTGCAGGAAATTGTTCAAGCAGATCGTGTGATTGTGATGAATAAGGGAGAAATTTGGGAAGAAACCACACCAAGAGAGTTATTCCTGCAGCGGGAAAACTTGCGTGAAATTGGCTTGGACGTGCCCTTTGTTGCACAATTAACTGATGAGCTGATGAAGCAGGGCGTCGAATTAAAAGAAGCAGCATTAAACCACGAAGAGTTGTTGGAGGAATTATGGAAATTCAATTCAAAGATGTAAGTTATATTTATCAAGAGAATAGCCCCTTTGCCCACAAAGCCCTTGAAGACATTTCTTTCACGGTGGAAGCTGGTTCGTTTGTTGCTGTGATTGGTCATACAGGCTCTGGGAAATCAACACTCATCCAGCATTTAAATGGTTTAAGCCTGCCGAGCAGGGGAGAGATAACGATTGGTGATTTCCTGCTGAGTTCAGAAGGAAAGCCTAAGAATATCCGTGATTTAAGAAGAAAAGTTGGTGTGGTGTTTCAATATCCGGAGCATCAGCTATTTGAAGAAACCGTTGCGAAGGATATTGCTTTTGGTCCGAAAAATTTTGATGTGGAGCAGGAGGAAATTGACCGCAGAATAGAGCGACTTCTCCCTGCCGTTGGACTGCCAGCAGAAATATTAGAGCGTTCTCCGTTTGATTTAAGCGGCGGACAGAAGCGTCGTGTAGCTATTGCAGGCGTATTGGCGATGGCTCCAGAAGTGCTTGTATTGGACGAGCCGACTGCCGGGCTGGATCCGCGCGGACAGCGTGAAATCATGGATATGTTTTATCAGCTGCATCAGGAGCGTCAACTGACGACGGTATTGGTAACGCATAGCATGGAGGATGCGCTCGCTTATGCGGATAAAGTGATTATTCTAAATGGCGGTAAAAAATATATGGAAGGCCCGCCGCTGGAAGTATTTAAACAAACAGACAAGCTGCAGGAGGTCCAATTGGACACGCCGGAAGTTATTCATTTTCTGAATCAGTATAATGAACGATTCGGTACTTCTTTAAACTATCAGCACCAAACCTTGCAGGAGTTAGCAAATGAGATAAAGGGACAGCTGGAGGTGGAATCGGATGAATAATGCATTAATCATTGGTCAATATGTTCCTGGAAACTCCTTTATCCACCGGTTAGACCCAAGAACCAAAATCACAGTTGTCTTTTTCTTTGTGATTGTTGTCTTTTTTGCAAACAATGTACCGACGTACAGCTTATTAACTGCTTTCTCCTTGCTTTGTGTACTGAATTCCAAAGTACCGTTACAGTTTATATTAAAAGGATTGCTGCCCGTCTGGTTTTTAATTATTTTTACATTTATTCTGCATCTGATTATCACAAATGAAGGAAATGTCGTAGTCGATTGGGGATTTTTTAAGATTTACAGCGGCGGGATTATCCAAGGTTTTGCGATTTCCTTACGCTTTTTCCTGCTCATCCTGACGACTTCTTTATTAACGTTGACGACCACACCGATTGAAATAACGGATGCCATGGAGGAAATGCTTCACCCATTGAAAAAAATTAAGTTCCCTGTTCATGAGCTGGCGTTGATGATGTCTATTTCTCTGCGGTTTATTCCGACATTGATGCAGGAAACAGATAAAATATCCCGGGCGCAGGCGGCACGCGGTGTTGATTTTCGTACAGGCCCGGTGAAGGATCGGATTATGGCAGTTATTCCATTACTGGTTCCTTTGTTTGTGAGTGCGTTTAAACGTGCCGAGGACCTAGCAATGGCGATGGAAGCGCGCGGTTATCAAGGCGGGGAAGGGAGAAGCAAACTCCGTGAATTGCACGTAGGTACAAAAGATATTCTTGTATTGATTGCTTTTGTACTAATGTTGGCAGCCTTGTTTGTGTTAAGACAGTAAGGAAAGGAAAGGGACTGTGTAAATGGAACGGATAAAATGCACGATTACTTATGACGGTTCAGGCTTTGCGGGTTTTCAGGTACAGCCTGATCACCGTACCGTTCAGGACTCACTGGAAAAAGCCTTAGCTAAAATCCATAAAGGGGAAACGATACGTATCCAGGCATCGGGGCGAACGGATACAGGTGTCCATGCAGTCGGACAGGTTATTCATTTTGATACCCCTTTAACGATACCTGAACGAAACTGGAAACAAGCTGTCAACACCCTTTTGCCGGATGATGTCCGGGTAGTGTACGTAGAGAAAGTGGATGCTGACTTTCATGCCCGCTACAGTGTAAAGCAGAAAGAATATCATTATATCGTCTTGAACCGGGAGGATCCAGATGTATTCCGCCGGGATTATGTATTGCACTTCCCTAAATGTCTTGATATAGAAGCCATACAAGCTGCCTGTAAGCATTTAGAGGGGACACATGACTTTACCACCTTTTCTTCCGCAAAGTCGTCTGTAAAAGGCTCTAAAATACGTACATTGTTCCATGCATCCTGCAGGAAGAAAGAAGACGATATTGAATTTGTTTTCCGTGGAAGCGGCTTTTTGTACAATATGGTGCGGATAATGGTCAGTGCACTTTTAGACGTGGGAATTGGCAAGCGGCGTCCAGAGGAAATACCAGCCCTCTTAGCTGCGAAAGAGAGAGGTCAGCTGGGGAAAACAATTTCTCCAAATGGACTGTATCTATGGGAAGTAAGCTATCATGAGCAGGAAAAAGAGAAGCATTCCGGAGATTGAAAGAATAGACACAAAAAAGAGAAGAATTTTTTCAATTACTTTCATACGAGGCTTGACTTTTGGTTTGGAAAAGTATAAGATGATATATGGCATTTTATTTCTAAACCATGATTAGCCCCGGAATCTAATTATGTTAAGAATAAAAATATGATTACGAAGAATAAAGAATGAACGATATATGGAGGGAAAAAATCATGCGCACAACTTTCATGGCAAATGAAGCGAACATCGAACGCAAATGGTTGGTTGTGGATGCGGAAGGACAACGTTTAGGACGTTTAGCAAGCGAAGTAGCTGCTATCTTACGTGGTAAACATAAACCTACGTACACACCACATGCAGACACTGGTGATTATGTAATTATCATCAATGCAGACAAAATTGAACTATCTGGAAACAAAATGAATGACAAAATGTACTACAATCATTCCCATCATCCAGGTGGATTAAGAGCACGTAACGCATACGAAATGCGTACAAAATACCCTGAAGAAATGCTTGAAGTTGCAATCAAAGGAATGCTTCCAAAAGGACCTTTAGGACGTAAAATGAAGAAGAAATTGCACGTATACAGAGGCGCTGAGCATAGCCATCAAGCTCAAAAACCAGAAGTTTACGAACTTCGCGGATAATTAAAGGGAGGTAAATGAATTGGCACAAGTACAATACTATGGCACAGGTCGCCGTAAAAAGTCAACTGCCCGCGTACGTCTAGTACCAGGTACAGGAAACGTTACAATCAATGGTCGCGATGCTAGAGACTATTTTCCATATGAAACACAACTTTTAATCTTGAACCAGCCGCTTGCTACTACAGAAACTCAAGGAACATATGATGTTCTTGTAAATGTACATGGCGGAGGATTTACTGGTCAAGCAGGTGCAATCCGTCACGGAATCGCACGTGCTTTACTGCAAGCAGATCCAGAATACCGTGCTTCATTAAAAACAGAAGGATTTCTTACACGTGATCCTAGAGCGAAAGAGCGTAAGAAATACGGTCTTAAAAAAGCCCGTCGTGCTCCTCAGTTCTCAAAACGTTAATAAATCAACACTTGCAAATCCCTCAACCACCTATGGTTGGGGGATTTTACTGTATATGCGGGGCTCTAAAAACAGGGGAAAATTCACACGTAGCATACACGTAACATACAAGTAGTAGACAAATAATTTAAAGAAAAAGTGTAGATTTGAAATAAATTTTGGAATTTATAATAAAGATGGATCATTTATAATAAAGTTTGATACTATTGCATTGATTAGCTGAATTGTGACAATGCAGTTGATTATACTTCACTAAATATTGCCAACACACTGCAGAGAAATATACTTAACAAGACATAATAGTCTAATTCAAGGAAATGGGTTAAATTAAAATGTTAACTACAAAAAATCCACTTATAACTAAAAAATATATAGTAGATAATTAATTTCAAATAGAGGCGGATTTCAATGGCTAAAACTGATAATTTACTAGCAATTCTATGGATGCTCAGTTCTGGTGAAAAAATTACTGCGAAACAAATTTCAGAAAGGTTAGAGATGAATATAAGGACTGTTTATCGTTATATTGATACGCTTTCAATAAGTGGTGTACCTATCATTTCGGATGCAGGACATAATGGTGGATACACTTTATTGAACAATTTTATTGAAGCCCCTCTTTTTTTTGATTCTGAGGAGCAAACCTCATTATTTCACGCTGCTATTTTTGCTGAAGAGGCGGGATATTATGGAGGTAAAGCACTAAATAGGGCTATTTCAAAGCTAAGAAATTTTTCAAATCAAGAGCAGGAAATAAAGATAAATCAACACTTATCTAGCCTTGAAGTAATAAGTCAATTCAGTACCCTCGCTATGGAACCTTTATTGAAGGAGCTGGAACAGGCAGTAACTAACGGTTGCTCAATCAAAATTAATTATCATAAAAATGGTGAAAAGCAGTTAAACTATAGATTAGTCGATCCGTACAGGATTATTTATTGGAATAATAAGTGGTATGTGATTGGATTTTGCCAGCTTAGGAATGATATCCGTAGTTTTAGAGTAGATCGTATTGAAAGCCTAATGCTAACCGAAAATAAGTTTAGCCGGCCAGAAAACTTTTCAGCACGTGACTTTTTTATAAATAATCTTCTTCCAACTATAGAAGATAAGGAAGGGATTATTTCTGTGGTTCTTAGTGGGGATAAAAATGTATTGGCCGATATTTGCCAACATTGGTTTTTAGGACATTATTTACAAGAGCGGACTTCAAATCAGGCAGTTTTTTTCTTGAAAAAGATGTGATACATACGTATGTACCTTATTTGCTTTTACCGTACAATAAATCTATTCAGGTTATTGAACCAATAAGTCTTAAGAAAAGACTTATTGAGGTTCTGTCGGAATTAATAGAATTCCATCAAATTTGATAACTTAACTGACGTTAGGTGTCAGGGAAGTGATGCTATAGTTGGTTATATCAAATGTGATTGGAGTGTTATTGGATGCAAACAAAAAAAGTTTTTTTATATGTATTTAATACAATGTCAGACTGGGAATATGGATATTTAATTGCTGAACTAAACTCAGGAAGATATTTCAAAAAGGATTTAGTACCTTTAAAAGTAATTACAGTAGGAGCTAATAAAGAAATGATTACTACTATGGGTGGACTGAGTATAAAACCAGATATTTCCCTTGATGAATGTGTTCTTGATAGTAAAGATCTTTTAATTTTACCGGGTGGAACTACTTGGAGTGAAGATATTCATCAACCTATCTTGGAAAGAGTTGGTCAGGCTTTAAAGCTAGGCACTATTGTTGCTGCAATTTGTGGTGCAACTGATGCCCTTGCGAATATGGGATACTTGGATGCTAGAAAGCACACAAGCAATAACTTAGAATATACTAAAATGGTATGTCCTAACTATAAAGGAGAAAGGTTCTATGAGTTGGAATCTGCGGTATCTGATGTGAATTTAGTTACTGCATCAGGAATAGCTCCTCTAGAATTTGCGATGAAGGTACTGAAAAAAATAGATGTATTTGCACCAGATACATTACATTCATGGTATAACCTAAACAAGACTCATAAACCAGAATACTTCTTCCAGTTAATGAGTTCAGTAAATAGCTGATCTAAAAAATCAACTTAGCAGTTTTATATTAGTTCAAATAAAAATAATAAAGTAATCGAAAAGCTCATTTTTTCTAATTTGTTTTGCAAAGAAGTAAGCAACTTTCTTATAGCCTGTCAATTGCCATAAGAAGCTGCTTGATATCTTTATGCGTATAAACTTTATCAGTGATATCTTTAGCTGCGTGACCCATGATCCGTTTGATTGATAGTTTATTTGCATCAGCATTATCCATAAGGGTTGCGAAGGTATGTCTGCAATCGTGTGGTCTATGATTTAATTCTAGTTGCTGCATAATCTTCTTAAACTTTTCGTGATAATAAACATAATAACTCAACTTACTTCCCTCGAAGTTTGTAATCAGATATTCATTATTAGGATCCATACGATTTTCAATTAATTTATGGATTTTTTTATGAATTGGTATGACCCTATTCGTCCCAGCTTCCGTTTTGAAGCCACCCCGAAAATACCTTTCATCTAATTGAATACTTTTATTTTTTACTTCCACAAGTTCCCCAGGGCGCAAACCAGTGTAAATCATAATTAAAACAGAATCAATGTCATCGAAGCGGTCGATGTTTTCCCAAAGAATATTAATCTCATCCAAAGTAAATGGTTTTCTGGAATTCTTTGTATCATTTTTTGGAAGCTCGATAAATCTAGCATAATCTTTATGTGTTAAATCGTTTTCTAAAGCATGTTTATACATTTGATTAAATAATACTTTTATTTTTTTCTTTGTACCCCATGATTTATCACAGTTATCAATCACAGATTGCAGGTGAGCTTTCCTGACTTCATTAAATTTTATATCGTGTAAAGGTTCTGATCTTTTAAAAGCCATTTCATAGCCAAGTTGATTTGACTTTGAAATTTTAGGGAAACGTTCTTTTTTTAAGCGTTCATATACTTCTTTAAATGTGAGCTTGCCAGCTGATAAATCATATGGGTTATTATTGTAATCAGCTAATGCTACCATTGCCTCTTTTCTACTTTTATAATATCCTAGATACTCCCGTCTTTGTTTTCCTTCGTCATTCCATCCAGTAGTGACTATGACCGCGAATGGTTTTCTTCGTTTACCGGATAATTTGCATACGGAGCCGTATCCATTTGGATTTTTCAATTTCCTTACCACCTTTCATATCAGCAGGATAGACATATGGGAATATATGTTCTATATATGTGTTAAAAAAAAGAATGCAATATTTGCATACCTACTTTATATGATTAATTTTTTTCAGATTGCACATTTCTTCTGGAACGCCATACGTTTGAGCTACTTCATTTATGGTAACGCTTGTATCTTTAAATTCATAAATACATTTATCTGGAATAAGCAATTCAACTGCAAATGTATTAGCCTCTACCTCATTTTTATTAGTAGAGAAAAAGGTGTTATTTTTCAAAAAAGGTGCATTTTCACTTTTATGCAATAACGAATGGCCTAATTCATGAGCGCAGACAAACCTTTGCAATGTCTCATCTATATTATCATTAATATGGATAGATTGAATCCTTTTGTAGCACGTGTAGTATCCCAAAGATCCCCCCAGAGATTCAAAAATAATTATGATACCTTTACGCTCTGCTATTTCAAAAGGGCAATTTGTTCCATATTTATCAATAAGTATTATTGCTGTATTCCTAGGCATTAAATGCGCCATAGAATACCTTATTTTTTATATTTGTTGGGGGTAAACTTTTGCTTTGCCATTCGTTTAGCCATGCGAAGTGAATTTTCCAATGAAGCAATTAGTAGTTCTCTATCTTCCTTATCCATTTCATCTATCGCCCTTCCATCGAATTGTGAGTATGCATCATCATTAGATAAGTTATTTATCATCTTTTCTAGATCCTTAGCTATATCACGTTCTTCCTTATCTGACAGCTCAGGAAGATCTTCCTCTTGCTTGGGGTTGTTTTGTTTGTAATAACCAGCCACCCTCATAATTTCATCATAAGGAATGGATAGTGCTTCCGCAAGTTTTTGGATATTCTCGGCTTTGGGAATGCCTCTTTTTCCATTTTCGATTCTGGACAATTGAGCAGCACTAATACCTGAATACAAAGAAAGTTGATTGATGGTGTAACCTTTTTCATCCCTTTTTGCTTTTAGATACTCTCCAAATTGATTGGTCATAGTTTTCTCTCCTAAACACTGATACCCTTCTACACTTATATTACTAAAAAAAATTACCAAAAGGAAATTTATTTAAGAAAAATATAAAAAAGTGTTGCCAAATGGTAATTTTTAATGTTAAGGTATTACCATAAGGTAATTACCAAAAGGTAAAAGGAGGGTTCATTTGAAAGATGTAAATGTCATTTTAATTAATTTAGACTTTTTGAAGGTGTATTTGAAAGACAAGGATATTTCTCAAAGTCAATTTGCGGATAAGGTAGGAGTTACGCAAACTACTGTTAACCGAATTATGAATGGCAAGAGAAATCCGGGAGGTAAGTTTATTGCAGGTGTTCTGCGGAGCTTTAACGATTTAAGTTTCGATGAAGTATTTTATTATGACACAGCATTATCAACTGAATAAAAGGCAAAACAATTCGTTTGGAGGGATTAATTTGGAAACAAGTGTTGATGAGAAAGAAATCATGAATATTAAAGTTTCTGAGGCAGCAAAGATTTTAGGTAAATCTGAACAATTTGTTCGAATTGGATTACAACGAGATATTTTACCAATTGGTATTGCAATTCAAATGTCTAGTAAATGGACATACCATATCTCACCAAAGTTACTAAAAGAGTATGTAGGAGGGGAATTAAGCATCTAAATTGCCTGAAATTATTTAAACCTGTTTAATTCTGGAGGTAAAAAATGGGCAACATTAAATGGATTAAGTTAAGTACTGCCATGTTTGATGATGAAAAAATAAAACTTATAGAGAAGCTTCCAGAGGCTGATACCATTCTAATCATTTGGATTAAACTACTTTCACAGGCCGGGAGAACAAATGCCAACGGTTATATTTATTTGAACGAAAATGTCCCGTATACAGAGGAAATGCTTGCAACGATATTTGATAGGTCACTCAATACAGTAAGGCTCGCTTTAAAAACACTAAGGGAGTTCGGGATGATCTTTATTGATGATGATTCATTTATTCGAATTTCGAACTGGGAAAAGCATCAAAATGTTGAAGGAATGGACCGTGTAAGGAAGTTGAATGCAGAGCGTAACAAAAGGTATCGCGAAAGAAAGAAGCAGCAATTACTAGAAAATAAAACAGATGACGTTAGCGTGACGTCACGTGATGGTACAGAAGAAGAACTAGAAAGAGATAAAGAACAAGATATAGAAATAGAACAAGAACAAGATAAAGACGTAGCGCAGATTATTCAGTTCTGGGATAAAAACGGATTTGGTGTAAATAACATTCATGCAAAAAAACAGTTGTTGTTGTGGTTGGATGATTCATCATTTAAGGATCCCAGTGAAGTCATTTTAAAGGCATTAAATATTGCTTGTGAAAATGATGCTAGACGACTTAAATATACGGAAGGCATCTTAAGAAACTGGCAAAACGAATCCTTACTAACCGTTGAAGAAATCGATAAGAATCACAAAAACCGAAATAAGCAAGCTGTAAGCCAAATAGATTACGATCCGAATAGAGATAGATTTTAGGAGGTGTCATCGATGGAAACTATAGGAACGCTGCTTAAAAAATCTTTACCTTTTAAAGAATGTCGTGAAAAGGAATGTGAGCAATGCGGAAATCTATACAAATTATATGAAACTCCCAAAGGCGTTCTTGGCGCATGTAAACCTTGTATGGAACAACAGTTATTAGAAGAGCTAAACGTACCAACAAAGGAAGAAAGAGAAAGACTAAAAGAAAAACGATTTATTGCAACCTTTGAGCGAGTTACACATGATTTGAAACAAGCAACGATTGATTCCTATATACCGAAAGAAACGTCGCAATCCGAAGCAAAAAAAGCAGCAATAAAATATGTGAAAACCTTTGATGGTGTTCATTCACTTCTATTTAGTGGAGATTGTGGTCTGGGGAAAAGCCATTTATCTTTTGCAATCACGAAAACGCTGCGGCAACAAGGTTATAAAACGCTCTATATCAAGGTCACTGATTTATTCGATTTTATCAAGAACACATACAGTCCGGATTCTAGCATAAGCGAAATGCAGATTTTCCAAATGATAGGTGAATTGGATTTGTTGGTACTTGATGATATTGGCTCTGAATATGTGAAAGCAAACGAATATGGACATGAAAGTTGGGCATCTGATGTGTTGTATAAGATATTCGATATGCGACTCAATAAATCAGTCATTTGTTCTACGAATTATTCTGAGAAAATGCTTACTGAAAAATATGGGAATCATGGCAATCGTATTATTGATCGGATGATGGATTTAGCAAAAGCAATCCGACTTGAAGGAGAAAGTTATAGACGAAAGGAGCGGTTTTAAATGTGGCAAGGAATGAAAAGTGTAATGGTATTTGACCCTAAGGACAGTCAAGAAGAAACTGAACGTAAATGGATGGAGTGGAACAGGCATAAAAGTGCTGTTAGCGACAAATATGTACCAACGGCAGAAGAAACTAAAAAAAGATTAATAGAACAGGAACGTCACAATAAAAGATATGCCTAGTATCTTTGCAACGTTCCCGACTTACTCATAGATATTATAGCATTCATTGAAGGATAGTTAAACGTGATATGCGGTTAAATGAATTTGAGGAGGTATCGTTTTGCAAGCTGTAAATAGCACTAATAAAAAGGAAATTAATATACACGCAAGTTATTCAGAGGCACATTTTATTGGTGAAGCACTTTCATCCTATCAACTATTTATGCAGCAACTTTACGGAAATAATAGCGAGGAAGCAAAATATATCGGTGAACTGTTGTATGCAATTCAAAATCCAGCAGTCAGAAAAGAGAAGCATGTAAGATAGTTTTAAAAAAGTGATATGAGAAGTGGAAGGAGGAACAAAATGAATGATGCGATTGAACAAACGCATGTTTATGAATATCTTGGGAAAGAAAATGATCCTATTTATGAAGATATATTGCGTGTAAAGGTAAATCATTCTTTATTAATTCCTGAAACAAAACTAAAAGTAACGAAAAATAGATATGGAATGTACGAGATAGTATCTGATGAACGGCATGAATGTTATTCGTCTCCACAATCACTATATGATCGTATTAGCGCTTTACTGAATGCCATTTCACATAGGAGGTGATGAAATGACACTAAGTATGAAAAACTTTGAGCAGAAAGAGTGGGATCTTTACGATACTAATTTAGGTCAAGCATTAGAGTCAGTTGAAAAGGGTGATTTACAATGTGCTTCTGAATGCTTTAAACGAATAGCTTGGGTACTTCATTCTTTATCAAAGTATCATCCATCTATTGAAAAGGAACAAGAAGTTGAAATGAACAATATATAAATTTCTATTTATAAGAAAGGATGATGATAAATGAATTTTGCTGCTGAAATTGAAGGAGTTTTTACGAAAGAAGAAATTGAATCATTTTTAAAAGATGAACAGCAATTTTATATTGAATATGCAGAGGAAAACTGGTTAGACCGTTATTTTAAAATAAAGGCAATGTCGCAAAAAACACACGTACCTAGTATTACTTCCGTCATATCGGATACACCAGGTGGATCAAATCTTAACAATAGTAAAACAGAACAATTTGCTCTAAAATCTGTTCAAGCGAGTGAATGGTTAGACACATTATTATATGCAGTGGAATCTCTTGCTCCAGCTGAACAAAAATTAATTGAATTAAAGTACATGAAGAAGCGTAATGATGGTTCCAGATACTGTGATGAAGTTATTTATCCTCAGTTGTTTATCGGAAAGACAAGATACTATGAGCTGAAAAAGGAAGCTTTAGAAATGCTGGGAAGAAAACTATATGGTTTATTTAGTGAAAGAGGTTTTTCGTAATGGTTGCTATGATTCGGGCGGTGAAGAAAACAGTATTAGTTATGTTTTTGCTAGTACTGTTTATCACTTTTTCTACCATTTGTGGGATAATATTTTTGGCTGTTTTCCAGTGGTTTATGCATACTGAATTTTATTTGAGCATGGTTGGCTCTGTTGAGTTTTGGATATGGGTGTTAGGAATTCCGTTTATTATTATCTTTCTTGTGTTTTGTGCAAAAATTGCTTAAAGTAAATTTAATTTAACGTTGTATCGTCATACCCCTTTAGTTATAATTTGTCTAAAGGGAATTTTTTTGGTGAAATAATTGTTATTATTTACCATTGTCAGTTTGGGAAGATATTTCCGGATATAATTAGATATTTACGTAACAATAGGTGGAGTTTGTGAATTGTTTCACTTAAACTAACGGGGCAGGTTAGTTCAAATTCTGTTTTATATAAATAAAAGACGGTGAAAACGCACCGTCTATAATTAGCTATTTATTTTGTGTTAATTCTTTGTAATAAAGGTAATCGACTTTATGCTTGGTAGCCATTAACTGTGAAGCCAAAACCGCCGTATAAACAGTGGTTAGTACAATTGCTCCAACACCAAGACCTGTAAGGTTTATCTTATTAGATGTACTCATTCCATTATTGCTTGTGTTCATTCCATTATTACTTGTAGGTGCTTCTTCCATTTTATTAACCCCCTCATTTGTTATAGGGGTATTATTTGTAACGGCATTTAAACTTATACTCAAAAAATAACAGGCAGGTTCTAAAAACTTTAAACTTGTGAACAAATGTACTTAAACTAATGGGTGCAAGAGTTAAGCAAGGTGATCCTTATGGGGTCACCTTGCTTTATAAAATTCGAGTTTTATCATTGGAATATTATGTTAGTATTTAGATAGGTGTTATTTAGCTAACGGGGCAGTTTAGTGGTACAAGAGACAAAGCATTGGAGATGAAAATGATGGGAATAGAATTAGAAAAGGCTGTTGATTTGCGGAAGAGTGGAAATCATAAAGAATCAAATCAATTACTCACGAAACTGGTGCAGGAGTTCCCTAATAATGCATCAATTAACTATCAGTGTGCTTGGAGTTTTGATTTATTAGGAGAAGAATCGAAAGCAGTACCCTTTTATGAAAACGCAATCAAATTAGGGTTGTCTTCAAAGGAATTGGAAGGGGCTTTATTAGGATTAGGGAGTACGTATAGAACATTAGGCGAGTATGAAAAGTCAAAAAGTATATTTCTAAAGGGGATTGAATCATTTCCAAACAACAGGGCTATTCAAACATTCTATTCGATGACCTTATATAATTTGAACGAACATAGTAAAGCGATGGAGTTATTATTAAAATGCTTAACAGATACAACAACAGACGATGAAATTTTAGGTTATAAAAAAGCGATTGATTTCTACTCGAATAAATTAGATGAAATTTGGGAGTAGTTTGTGAAAAGATGTACTTAAACAAACGGGTGCATTAGCGAAAGAAGCGACATTGAGGTAAGTGGCAGTTTAGTTGAAGAAGAAAAATTAAATATTAAGATAAAAACGCTCAGAATATTTTCTGAGCGTTTTAGTGTGTGCCAGGCATGCACACATTCTTTAGGGTTGAAGTCCCGAGCCACGAAGGCAGTAGTAGTGGTTAGCTTAAGACAAGGGTGTCTGGGGCGACCCAGAATCTGAAGGAAGTCGGCGGCAAATCTCCGCCCTTAGGAACACGAACTTCATCAGGCTAGGTATACTTGGGTGAGGTTGCATTACAAACTAAAACCCTTACTGCCAAAGGGTATACAAAGTAAATGAAGTGGGGACATGGAGAGGAAGAATGTGTGCTTACCCTGGGAGGTCTGATAGAAATGCGGTGCACACGCCGTAACCGAACATGTAAGTGTTCGCTGAACTATCAGAAGTCAGCCGAAGCCGTAGTACTAGATATTTCTAGGATATCTAGGAAGGGCTGAATCATTTAAGAAGAATTGTCGCTTTGCGTACGCAAAACTTGATGAAGCAGAAACATGTAAACCTTCCTAGTGGAGGAAACGGTGAATCCCGCGGGGGACATTAGAAGGGCTGAAAGTTATTGCCACACAAGAAGAAGGAACAATTCACGTAGGAGTAAGATATCATGTTGGAAAGAATTCTATCACGGGAAAACCTAATACTCGCACTTAAACGTGTTGAGCGAAATAAAGGAAGTCATGGTGTGGATGAGATGCCTGTACAAAACCTACGAGCGCATATCATGGAACACTGGACTTCCATTCGAGGACAACTCGAAGAAGGTACCTACTATCCTCAACCCGTTCGTCGTGTCGAAATCCCGAAACCAAACGGCGGAATGAGGAAGCTAGGAATTCCTACCGTGTTAGACCGATTCATCCAACAAGCAATCGCACAGGTTCTTACAACCATTTATGACCCAACCTTCTCAGAGCACAGTTATGGTTTTCGTCCAAATAGACGAGGCCACGACGCAGTAAGAGAAGCAAGAAGCTATATCAAAGATGGCTATCGGTGGGTTATCGATATGGATTTAGAGAAATTCTTTGATAAAGTACATCACGACAGATTAATGCGAACGTTGAGCCAACGAGTCAAAGACGCGAGAGTGCTTAAACTGATTCGCAGATATCTCCAAGCTGGTATTATGGACGGTGGGATTGTACAGCCGAACATGGAAGGAGCACCTCAAGGTGGACCATTAAGTCCACTACTTTCTAATATTGTTTTAGATGAACTAGACAAGGAATTAGAGAAAAGAGGACTTCGCTTCGTCCGTTATGCGGATGACTGTAATATCTATGTCCGTTCCAGGAGAGCTGGTTTACGAGTGATGAAAAGTATTACTGAATTTATCGAAGGAAAACTAAAGTTAAAAGTAAATGAACAGAAAAGTGCAGTAGACCGCCCATGGAAACGTAAATTCCTTGGATTTTCTTTCACTTTCCATAAGGTGAACCCAAAGATTCGGGTCTCTAAAGAGAGTATCAAACGGTTTAAACACCGTGTCAGAGAACTAACCTCCAGAAAGAGATCTATGAATATGAGGGATAGAATCGAAAAGCTAAATCGATATTTAGTAGGCTGGCTTGGTTATTATCAGCTAGCAGAAACACCTACCATATTTGAAGCTCTAGATGGCTGGATAAGAAGAAGACTTCGAATGATACGCTGGAAGGAATGGAAGAAAGTCAAAACAAAATACAAGAATCTCATGAAACTTGGAATTAAGAAAGGAAAAGCGTGGGAATGGGCAAATTCAAGGAAGGCATATTGGCGTATAGCCAAGAGCCCCATCTTGTCTAGAGCCCTTGGCAACCAATATTGGTTAGAGCAAGGGTTGAAGAGTCTATCCAAGCGATATCAGACCATGCGTTGGACCTAAATGAAACCGCCGTATACGGAACCGTACGTACGGTGGTGTGAGAGGTCGGGGGTTAGTCACCCCCTCCTACTCGATTTGCAGTTTATAATGCTTTTCTAAAGCCTGCTGAATAAAGAATGTACAATATAATGATTTTTTTTGATTGTATGTTCGATAATATATAAGAGTTATTCAGTTATTCAGTAAAACAGTTGGATTTGTTTTGCTGTTCTTTTATAATTTTTCACTTTTACAATAGAACTTGATCCTAATCAATTTTTATTTCATAGAAACATCCTATACTAGAGTCATCAACAAGGAATACAAATGAAAATGAAATTGGAGGGAATCAACATGCAAAGATATATATTAAGTAAAAAGAATTCCATTACACTGATCAGTGCAATTTTGATTGCACTTGCATTCTTCGGACGATTTTCCTTAGACAACATGGCCATTTTCAATTGGTCGCTCATCATTGCATCTATTCTTGGTGTAGCACCAATTGCGATTCAAGCCTTTCAGGCATTAAAAGTAAAAGTTGTCAGTATTGATGTTTTAGTTACCATTGCAGTAATTGGGGCAGTATTGATTCAAAATTATGAGGAATCAGCCATCGTTACTTTCTTATTCTTATTTGGTTCTTACTTGGAGCAACGTACCTTGAACAAAACACGTTCTGCCATTAAAGAATTAACAGAGCTGGCACCAGAAAGTGCTTTAAAGCAAATGGAAAATGGAGAATTTGAAGAAGTTGATGTCGATGATGTAGATGAAGGTGACATTTTATTAGTCAAAACGGGTGCAAAAGTCCCCGTAGATGGAACCGTGTTAACAGGTGAAGGTCACATCAATGAAGCAAGTATTACCGGAGAGTCTGTTCCAGTAAGCAAAAGGGTCGATTCTGAAGTATTTGCGGGAACAATCTTAGAAAATGGAACGATTCAAATTCGATCTGACCGTGTAGGGGAAGATACAACATTTGGTAGAATTATCGAATTAGTGGAAGAAGCACAGGATTCCAAATCAGAAGCAGAGCGGTTTATTGATCGATTCTCTAAATATTATACACCAGCTGTTTTAGTCCTTGGTTTTATTGTTTGGCTATTCTCAAAAGATATTGAACTAGCTATCACGATTCTTGTTTTAGGATGTCCAGGTGCATTAGTTATCGGGGTTCCTGTATCCAACGTTGCCGGTATCGGAAACGGTGCACGTAATGGTGTCCTCCTAAAAGGTAGTGAAGTTATCAATGACTTTAGCAGAGTAGATACTATCGTTTTTGATAAAACGGGAACATTGACAGTAGGAAACCCTGAAGTTGCCGAAAAAGAATTTTACGGCAACAACACTGAAGAAATTCTAGGATACTTAGCAAGTGTGGAGCGCGAATCGGACCACCCACTAGCAAAAGCTGTCTTACAGGATATTGGCGAGACAACTTTCTATACTGTTGAAGAAACCGAAGTCGTTAAAGGTGGCGGAATTGTAGCAAAAATAGGTGTTCATCGTATAGCCGTTGGTAACGTAGCTTTAATGGAAAAAGAAAATGTGAAATTAAGCGAAAAAGCTAAAAAAGACGTCGAACGCTTTGAGAAAAATGGGAATTCTCTTGTGTTAACTGCGGTTGACGGAGAATTAAAAGTTCTGATGGGTATTCGGGATCAAATCCGTCCAGGTGTTAAAAAAGATCTTCAAAACCTAAAAAAACTTGGAGTCAAAAACCTAGTCGTTCTTTCAGGGGACAACCAAGGAACCGTAGATTTAGTTGCTCGAGAACTTGGATTAACAGAAGCACACGGTCATATGCTTCCAGAAGGAAAATCCGCATATATTGAAAAAATGCAAGCAAAAGGCCAACTCATTGCCTTTGTCGGTGACGGAGTGAATGATAGTCCTTCATTAGCCTTAGCAGATATCGGAATCGCAATGGGAAGTGGAACAGATGTTGCAATTGAAACATCGGATGTCGTTTTAATGAATTCTGACTTTAGTCGTTTACCACACGCATTAGGCTTAACAAAATTAACTTCAAGAAACATGAAACAGAACATCACCATAGCAGTTGGTGTGGTATTAGTCTTACTTGCTAGCCTACTATTTAGTGAATGGATGAATATGTCAATCGGGATGTTGGTTCACGAAGCAAGTATCTTAGTAGTCATCTTGAATGGTATGAGATTGCTTCGATACCGTTTGAGAGGATAAATTTAATAGAAAGCGGTCTTGACGAATGATAAAGGGGAAGTATTCAGGTAGGAAGAACAAAATACTCCCCTACTTTTTTCTTAAAACTTGATTTGCGTCAATTTCATTTCGTTGAACCTCAGCTATACTTAAATTGTAAAGAAGAAGAGGGAAAACAAAAAAGTCAAAGATAAGATGAAAGGAGAAATAATTCATGCAAAAAGCAGTTATTCAATTAGAAACATTATCTTGTCCATCTTGTATGCAAAAGATTGAAAATGCGGTGAAAGGATTAAATGGGGTTAATCAAGATAGCTTAAAAGTATTATTCAATGCCAGTAAAGTAAAAGTAGATTTTGATTCAGAAACGATCACCGTTAACGATATCAAAAAGGCAATTGAAGACTTAGGATATCCCGTTGTTAAATCAAAAGTAAAATCTGCCTAAGACAAACACACATAACAAAAATTATATATAGAAAGAGGGAAATAATAATGTCTGAACAAACATTTAACGAAGTAATAACAAACCATTTTGAAAAACTGGATTTATACACTACTGCGATTACACGGGCCCATGGTAAGAACCATCCAGAAGCCTTTGAAGTACGTGAACTATTTGAAAAACTCAGTAAAAAGGTAAAAGATGCTGGTGCAAACAAACCAGACTTGGATGTTGAATTTGCTCAGTTACGAAAAATCACAGACAACTACGCCATTCCTGGAGATGTATGTGAAACATATGCAGGCACCTACGAAATGTTATCAGAAGTAGACAAAGCATATCAGGCTTAAAAGTAACCCAAAAACAAAAGAATAAATTGGTTTACGGTCGTTAAAAAATGAAGGGAGAAATGATTTATGCAAAAAGCAACGATTCAATTAGAAACCTTATCTTGCCCATCTTGTCTCCAAAAGATTGAAAATGCGGTGAAAGGAATAAACGGTGTGAATCAAGATAGCTTGAAGGTAATGTTCAATGCTAGTAAAGTAAAAGTAGATTTTGATTCAGAAGCAGTCGTTATTAACGATATCGAAGAGGCAATTGAAGACTTAGGATATCCTGTTGTCAAATCAAAGGTAAAACCTGCTTAATCGAGTGAATAGAAAGGAAGCCTAAGATGCCCTCTTAGGCTTTTTATAAAAAGGAGAGGTTATTTTGGAACAAAACCAATGTTGTCATCACCAACATGGACATGCAGAATGTATTCGTATTGTTCCCATTTTCAACCATCTGGAAGACTCACAAATGGATTTGATTGCGGAATCTGCCAAGACACTTCATCTACAAAAAGGGGAAATGTTATTCCGTGCAGGTGAGAAAGATGATACCTTATATATTATCAATTCAGGTAAGGCTCGGATTTACCGCTTATCGGATTCTGGAAAAGAACAACTTGTTCGCATTTTAAATCCCGGTGATTTTACAGGTGAAGTCGCCATTTTCCAACCTGGAAGTATTCATGAGAACTATGCGGAAGCACTACAAAATACATCCATTTGTTTAATTAAACGAGAGGATTTACAAGAGTATTTGGTGGAATATCCGCAGATCTCATTAAAAATACTGTCAGAAGTAACGATGCGTTTGAAGGATTCTGAAAAACAAACCACACAAGTAGCGATTGAAAATGTAGAAACCCGCATTATATCCTTTTTAGCTGAGAATGTTGAAAAGGGAAGTGGCAATAGTCCAACGATTATCTTACCAATGTCCAAAAAGGATTTAGCCTCGTATCTTGGTACCACACCAGAAACAATCAGCCGTAAATTTACTACTCTAGAAGAACTTGGATTGATTAAACAGTTACCGAAAAAGAAAATTAAAATAATGGATTTAGATCAATTGTTACTTCATACTGAATAAATATAAGAGAGTAGCGTGCCATCATCTAACGGGTTAAGTTTAATAGTACAAAACATAAAATAACAAACCTTTTAGCAATCCAATTAGCATATAAAATGGATTGCTAATTTTTGTTGGTTTAACAATGTCTATCTACAAAAAAGAAAGAAAAATGGCTCCTTATTTGGCACTTATTTTACCAAGATGACATAATTTTGTGTCAACTTCATTATTTAGCAGAACAACTCCCTAATAACTTAGCGAATTCCTCTGATAAATAGCTAAGGAATTGGAAATTTATGTTAAAATTATAATTTGGATTGTGAATTAGTGTACTTAAAGTAAATGGTGCGTTAATTTAACAAGAGTTAACACTTTTTTATCGAATATATTAAGTAATGGGGCTAATTGAAGAGTGTTTATGTCCATTGAAAAATGATTTGGCCTTACATCTAAGCAACATAATTGTATGACACTAATTATAACTAGAAGGGAAAACAAAATGCGAGAGTTAATGATAGATAAACAAACAGGACAAGCCTTTAAAATAAATAGGGGAGAAAAATTCTCCGTTATCGATATTGAAGGACAGCAGGTTGCAGATCTTTTTGCTGTAAATGCTTCTGCATTCAATGAATTTTTTTCTGCACCTGTTACCATAGATTGTAAAGAATCGTTATTTTTTTCAACAGGGGACATTTTATACAGTAACAAATATTTACCGATGCTCACAATCATAGAAGATGACGTTGGTGTTCATGATATGATGATACCATCATGTCGACTGGAAACCTATCAGCATTTCTATAATGTGAACCACCATCATAGCAATTGTTTTGATAATCTTAATGATAGTTTAAAGACATATGGCATTTCTCACTTTCATTCGATTCAACCATTGAATATATTTATGAATACTACAATCACACAGGACAAAAAAATTATTATTGAGCCACCTGTATCTAAAGCAGGAAGCAAAATCACATTTAATGCAGAAATGAATTTAATCGTAGGGATTTCTGCTTGCAGTATTACAGAAGGGGCTTGTAATGCGGGGAGATGTAAGCCTGTACTGGTTCAATTTATAGATTAATTTATAACCTCGCACCTCTGTTTTTATGGATTTATAATGAAACAGCCATAATTTTTTATTGTTGGGTACATTATCCACATTTATTTTAGGGCTTCTTTCAGCTTTCCCTTTGTTCAAAGCTAATTTTTTGCGTGAAAAAGCGAAAATAATTATATCCTTATTTACTTCGTTATTTCCATTGGCAATCTTCGTAATGAAAGGTTTAATTTTTACAGTTTCGTTTATCGGAAAATAAACTTTGTGAAATGATGTACTTAAACGAACTGGTGCGATAACACAATAAGCGCAGTCGCCTTTTATTGTGCCATTTGGTAGTTTAGTTTAAGAGTGTGGTCTGATAATCTTTTCAAAAAACGGGCCAGTTAGCTTAACTAACTCAAAAATACTGTCCGACCAAAGCACGGAAAGACAGGATTAATTGATGATGCTCTGTTAGGATTTTAAATAAGGAGTGAGTGACATGACGTGGGTTGAATCATTACAGGCAGCAATAGACTATATGGAAGATCATTTACTTGATGACCTTCCGATAGAAAACATTGCCCAACAGGCTAACTTTTCGGTTTTTCACTTTCAGCGTACATTTGCGATATTAACTGATATATCTGTTGGTGAATATCTTAGACGTCGTCGCCTAACATTAGCTGCCTATGAGTTAACAAGATCAAACACAAAGATTATTGATATCGCCTACGAATATGGTTACGACACTCCTGAAGCTTTCTCGAAGGCCTTCAGGCGGCAACATGGTGTAACACCAAGTGAAGCACGAAAGTACACGGGAAAGCTAAAATCTTATAACCGCCTGGTAGTACAGGTGAGTCTGAAGGGAGCAGAACCAATGCAGGTCAAAATTGTTGAACGTGAGGGATTTCAGATTGTGGGGTTTAAACAGGAATTTTCACTGGTTAATGAGGAGAACCTAGTGGGTATCCCCAAAATGTGGGATAAGATAAACGGAGAGGGCACAGACGAGCGATTGTTTAAATTGAACAATGGTCCAGTTGAAGGTGTAGTGGGTGTATGTGTTGAAATAGATTCCGGGTCCATTGATTATTGGATAGGTACAGCACACGAGGGCAGTGCTCCTAATGGATTATCAACTTTGGAAATCCCCGAATCCAAATGGGCCGTATTTGAGGTTCACGGGCCGATGCCGGATGCTATGCAAAAAGCGTGGAAACAAATTTTTTCAGAATGGTTTCCTTCAAGTGGTTACAAACATGCAGGTGCACCAGAACTAGAGGTATATTCAGATGAAAATCCATCCAGTCCTGATTTATATTCAGAAATCTGGATCCCTGTAAAATAGGAACCTATATAAGCAGTGGATTTCATCATGAATCCACTGCTTCAAGAAATTATTTTAATCCGCAATACGATCGGGCGCGATTCTGAAATGAAAGTCTCTTTTTCATTTTCAACTATATTGGTGCAAAAATTGAAAAGAGCAACGCAATATCTTGTTGCTCTTTAACCTCTAAAAGTATTTTCTATAAAACTCTTGTCGCAGCCTCCCAGTTAATTGAGCATAGATTCGTGTTGTTTCGCTTTTCTCGTGTCCCAGCAAACTTTGTATAACTTCAAGTGGGGCTCCATTGTTCAATAGATGAGTTGCGTAACTGTGCCTTACTGCCTGGTTTTAAATAAGGAAGCGCTGCTCTTGTTGTGTAAAAATGAGAGTAGATATTCACTTTGAAGGTATCATCGAATTGCAGACTTAGTTGCTGGAATTGGATACCAACGTGGTTACAAAGAATATCGAGACGTCCAAACGTATTTACAGTTTGTTCTACAATGGAGATGCACTGTTGTTTGTCCCGCAAGTCACCAGGCATTAGCAAACAACGTTTTCCGAGTTGTTCACTCCTCGTTTTCGTTCTATTTGCATCCTCATGTTCATCTAAGTATGAAATAGCAACATCGGCGCCTTCTTTAGCAAACGCAATTGCCGTTGCTGCACCAATACCACTGTCACCCCCTGTAATAAGTGCTACTTTTCCTGTTAATTTTCCACTCCCTATATAGTTTGGGTTTTCGATAATTGGAAGGGGTACCATTAATTTTTCCACTCCGGGTTGGCGGAGCTGGCGCTGTTCAGGTAAATTCATCGGTATTTCTTCGTAACGTGTGATTTTCCCATAGTTAGGATACATGGGATAAGGTTGAGTTTTCATGTTCGCTTTAAACATTTCTTGCATTTGCTTTATTTGGTCTAATTGACGACTTTGATCCATAGAAACCTCCTATAGAAATGATTTTCTTCTAGACAATCACTAGCATTGCATTAATTATGTCGAATAATACAAAATAATTCTAATTTTCGGTTTTTACTGTTTTAAGCCATAAAAAAATCCTTTATAATGAATTGGTCAGGTGAATTTCTGTCCAAATCCAATATAAAGGAAACGCTTATGGACAAGAATACACGAAAAAATGCATTTGGTAAATGGATTGCACCAATAAATTTCAAAAAACTTTTCGAACAAGTAACGATTCATCAACAAGATACCTATACAAAAAAACTGACGACAGAAGCCTATTTGAAGGTCATGCTTTATGCGCAGGTTCATGAAACAGAAGGACTACAAGCTCTAAGCGATGCGCTTTTGGATGCTGATTTTCAGAAAGCGAGTGGAATAGAAAGCATTAGTGCTTCCCAGCTTTCCCGTAAAAATAATGAAATCAATCCTTCTATCTTAGCGACGCTATTTTTAGATTTGGTTTACCAGATCAAAAGCTATGAAAACAAAGCCATGAAAGGACTTCCTTTAAAGATTATTGATTCCAGTACGCTGCCCCTTAACCTTACCCGTTATAAGTGGGCTAAGTTTCGAAAAACCAAAGCAGGGGTTAAGTTACATTTGCGATTGGTTTTTATGAACAAGGTTACGGTTTATCCGGAAAAAGCTGCGATAACACCAGCGAAGGAACATGACCGCAATCAATTGGAAGTACTAGTGGATGATAAGCAAGCCATGTATGTCTTTGATCGTGGCTATATGGATTACGAGCGCTTTGACCGAATGACAGACGATGGTTACTTTTTCGTATCCAGACTCAAGAAAAATTCTGTCACCCGGAAAGTATACGCTTTTTCTGTTCCTTCTGACTCCAACGTGCTGTCCGACCAGATGGTTTATATCGGGTCCACGCAAAAACGTTGTGAAAATGTGTTTCGCCTCCTCGAAGTAATGGATACGAAAGGAAATCCATTACGATTAATTACCAATCGGTTTGATTTAGACCCGGAGGAAATAAGCAACATTTATCGATCACGCTGGCAGATAGAATTATTTTTCAAATGGTTGAAACAGCACGTCAAAATCAAGCATTTTTATGGGATGAGTGAAACAGCTATACACAATCAAATCTATCTGGCGCTTATCACCTATTGTTTACATGTACTCATTCAATTAGAAACACAGAGCGAGAAGAAATTACTCCGTATTGTTCGCTGGCTAAAGGCAGCTTTATGGAAACCAGCTTATCTCTGGCTGCGTCGTTTTGAAAAGAAAACGGTCCCTTGATAAAGAAATGAGAATAGGAAACCACAGGAATATTGGCACAAATGTATATATTTACCAAATGGACAGAAGCACCTTTATTAGGTTGTTGATTTTTTGGCGAAAATTACTGAGAACCTTCTTACGGAATATTCTTACTATATTTATACAACGTTAGTGCTAGACAATATATATGTTATTCACTATAAATAAAGTAATAAAAAGTAATAAAAAGTGTTAAAAAGTTGTTTGCTTTCAACACAGAAGTGTATTCCTCTTCAAGAAATGCAATCGGTAATTCTTTTTTGTTTTCCTTACTGACAAGAGAGTTTTTAAATTCATGTGGACTTCCATAAAGTAATTTAGTTGTATTTTTAGTCCATTAAGAACAATGCACTAAAATAAATTTAAATCATATATAGTTGATATCTCGTGCGTAATTTTTGAGGAGGATATCATGAAACCTATGTTACCTATGGAAAAGTATTTCGGTAAGTTAGAACTGGTCCATGAATTTTATGGGGCTATGCCGACAGGCGTTAGTGTATCAGAAACCGGTCGTATTTTCATTTGCTTTCCGAAATGGGGAGACGACGTTAAATTTACAGTGGCGGAAATTGTTGGGGATACTTTGCAGCCTTATCCCAGTTTTAAAGCCAATGTGAGTAATCAAGGTAATATCACAATGTCTTTCATCAGTGTTCAAAGTGTAGTTGCGGATGGAAGGGGAACACTTTGGGTATTAGATACAGCTGCACCGAATTTTTCCGAACCAATTATAGGAGGGGCAAAATTAGTCGCTGTTGATTTAAAAACCAATACAATAAGAAGAGTATATACCTTTACAGAAGATGTCGTCCTGCCAACAACTTACCTGAATGATGTCCGATTTGATTTTCGCGTCGGAAAAGCAGGTTATGCTTATATAACAGATTCATCTTCCAAAGGACCAGGAGCTATTATCGTTTTGGATTTAGGAAGTGGAAATGCGTTCAGACGGTTAAATGGAGCAAATTCAACTTCACCGGACCCTTATTTTTTACCGAAAGTAGAAGGAGAAATTTTGATGAACCGAAACAAAGATGGTTCAACATCTCCATTTAGATTGGCGTCTGATGGTATAGCGATTTCTCCCGATGGAAAAGTTTTATTTTATTGTCCACTTTCCAGCCGGCATTTGTATTCAATCTCAACAGAAGCTCTAAGAGACCGAACGATACCGGGCACCGATTTACCATATCGGGTGGAGTACTGGGGAGAAAAAGGTGCGTCTGATGGAATGATCACTGGTGCAAAGGGTACCATTTATGCCGGAGACTATGAAAACAACAGTATTCGAAAAATATTGCCGAATGGCATAATGGAAACCATCGCTCATGATCCGAGAATTTTATGGCCGGATACTTTTTCAATTGGGCCGGATCAATACTTATATGTAGTTGTGAACCAATTGCATCGGCAGGTAAGGTTTCATTATGGAAAAGACCTGCGACAGAAACCATATAGTTTACTTCGTATGAAAATTGATGAATTCCCTGCTCCTACCTTTTCGTAATAAATATACGGGGCCTGACCCCTGATACGTTAATACGTTAGTGGCAGGAAGCCCGCCCCTTGCTTTTACACCTCCCATTCGTACTCCCCTTTCAACAAAAGCAAATAAATAAAAAGAAAAAGCAAGTGACCTCCCTCACTTTAAAAAGTGAGGGAGGTCACTTGCTTTCGTTAAGATTTAAAGTCTACAGGTGTAAAAATTTTTATTTATATATTCAGCCAAACAACAAGTTCAATATGGAGTAGTAAAGGACAACCACTAGGAACCAGCCCGATTTTTCTACAAACAGCCAATAGTTTCACTTTTTATGACAAGCTAGTTTTGGGTAATGTAAAGATTAAAAAAATCAAGGAACAGTTGATCGTAGATCATATCTGCTCCTTGGTTTTTTAAAGTGTCGGCAGTTTTAAAGCAGTGTCGATATTCTGCAAGTTGAGATCAAGCTGTTCGTTCGTATCAAAGGCATGATACCAGCCCCGTTCCACCATAAAACTAGAGATTTGTTCGTGCAGGTCAAGGGCTTCTTCAAGATGCTTTGTCAGAACTTCTTTGATTTCAGGGGAACCTGTTTCAGTTATGGCCATCGCATAATTTCGAACGCCGCTTTTGGCTGCAATCAGAAGGTCTGTTGCAACTACCTGATCTGTAAGTGCCTTCATGCCTGTTAAATTTTCAGCAATAAAGTTCATCCTTTTTCAACTCCTCATTATTGTTTTGCTTTGGAAAGAATAGCAGAGAATTCCTTGAGTTGACGTGTAGATATTTGCACATCATTCTCCATGATTCTCTTGAGTTTCTCATCTGCAACAAGGGCTTTCATGGTTTTGGACTTAGTCAAACAGTTTGACTTAAAGGCAGCCATTTCCTGGACTTCCAAAACTTCATGTAATACATAATCCATTTCTTCAACCTCCTTTGATTTGACGGGAGTTCATTCTAAACTCCCGCCAGAAAGCTTTGATTATGGTTTCAGTACGACTTTAATGCAATTATCTGTCTTAGTATCAAAAATTTCATAACCACGCTTGGCTTCGCTCAGTGGCAGAACATGGGTAACGACATCACCAAGGTCAATATTGCCGGATGTAGCCAAATCATACATATGTGGCATAAGGTGAATCATTGGGGCTTGTCCCGACCGGATATTGACGTTTCGCTGCATGATATCTCCTAGCGGGAAGCCGTTATATCGGCCGCCGTATACACCTGTGATCTGAATCGTTCCTGCTTTTCGTACAGCCTGGGATGCTATGACCAGGGCACTCATGGCTCCACCTTGTAGCTTAAGGCCGCTAGCCAAAAATTCCATATCCGTCATTTTTCCATCCATCCCAACCGCATCAATGACAATATCAGCGCCTCCTTTGGTAATTTCCTTAAGGTAGCTGCCAACGTTTTCATGGTCTTCAAAATTGACGATTTCCACTTTGTTTGTGCGTTTGGCATGATCCAAACGGTACTTGACATAATCTACTGCTATTACCCGTTTAGCACCCTTCATCCAGGCAAATTTCTGGGCGAATAATCCAACCGGGCCGCAGCCAAGGACAATGACCGTATCTCCGTTTTTAACTCCTGCATTGTCAACGCTCCAAAAGCCGGTGGACATCGCATCAGCAATACAGCTTAATTTCTCATCCGGTTCCTCGCATGATTCAGGAATTTTAAAGTGGGTGAAATTGGCATAAGGAACTCTTAGATACTCAGCCTGCCCGCCAGCAAAACCGCCGGTAGTACCTGAATAACCGAAATAGGCTCCCATATCACCATTGTCATTGGAATTATCGCATTGGCTTTCCAGTTGATTTTTACAATAAATACATTCCCCGCATGCAATATTGAACGGGATGATGACGCGGTCGCCTTTTTTGAGATTTCTCACTTCAGGACCTACTTCTTCAACAATACCCATTGGTTCATGTCCAATGATATAGTCTTCCTGCATGTTCGGGATCATTCCATGGATCAAGTGGAGGTCAGATCCGCAGATGGCGGTACTTGTGATTTTGACTATCATGTCATCCGGCTTTTCAATCTTTGGATCTGGAACTTCTTTCACTTCGACATTCTTGACGCCTTGATAGGTTACTGCTTTCATACTGATTCACCTCCAGTGTTATTGGTCATCCGGTGTCCGGTCAAACATTCCTTTTCTGTTAGAGTCAACAGGGAACAGGTTCATATTTGCAATCATGTTTGTATTCTTCGCAGAGAGCTGATCTAATTGATACTGTTCACTCAGGTCATGAGGATGGAACCATTTTTTCTGGACCATCAGCTCTGTGATTTCCTGGTGCATGGCGATGCCCTGTAAAAGCTGTTTCCTCAAAGCTTCTCTTAATTCGGGAGTGGTGGTTTCTGTTAAAGCAACAGCCGTATTTCTAACACCCTCTTTTGCACGAACGAGAAAATCCAATGCAAATGTCATGTCAGCGAGTTCCGGCATATTCAGTGCATTAATGGGATCTAAATAATCTTGGTTCAATGTACGTTACCCTCCTTATCATCGATAATTGGTGTGGGGCGGCTCTGAGGGACCGGGGTTTCAAATGGTGCGTGTTTATAGATCTGCTGTAATTCAGCAAGATCCAACATGGATTGCTGTACATCTTTTTCCATCAATTCTCTCAGGTCCTGGTCAAAAATAAGACCCTGCATCAATTTCGACTTTGCAACGCATAATGTCTTTAAATTAATCGCTTCATGCAGGTCTAATGACTCGTGTGGTGCCAATTGGTACTTATCCAATGAAACTGACCTCCTTTTTCTTAGTTTTTAGAGAGTTTGTCTTAGGGATTTTCGGAAACCTGGTCTTCAGAGGCATCTTTTTATAAAATAATGTGTCCTGCAGAAGGCGGCCACTTGTTTAAGATACCTGAAGATACCCTTTAATATTCTCCTTAAGAAGGATAGTATACATTTTGTGTAAATAAGGAATTCTGGTGAGGGATGATGAACCGGTTGGTTATCCCGGTAACGAAAAACGGGACAAGATACCCCATGTTTAGAATTATATTTGTTCGGGAAATTGTAAAGCTTAACCGGGAAGACATAAACTTCTTAGCTAACTCTTGTTATTGCTCATGGAAAAGGTGACAAAGAGAGGGAAGTGTATTTTAATACTCGCTGCTCGCTTTGGTTGAAACGGTACTTGGATGAACGGAACGATCAAGAATATTGTCTATTCATAACTGAACGAAAACCCAAACACCGAATGAGTATTGATATGATGCGATACATTTAAAGAGGGTTTCTAAACAGCCGGCATAAAGAAGAGCATTCACCCTCATCAATTGAGACATAGCTATGCTACTCATCTAATTAATAACGGCTCGCCTCAAGAAGTGATCCAAATCCTTTTGGGCATGAGAAAAGTGAGATAACCAACCAAGATATATGCTCAACTTAGTGGGAAGCTGCGCCAGGACTTCTATTGCAAATATTTTTAATGGTAAAGAGTTTCATCCCAATTGGGTGTGAGGCTCTTTGTTCTTGTATCGGGCCATTTTGTGGAAGATCAGACCCATAATTGAAAGGATTGTTTTTGCTGAAATATAATTTTATGAAAAAGTTGGATTTTAATTGATTATAAATCAAATGGAGGGGAAAAATTGAGCGGAAAAATTCATATATTGGGAGCTGCTGGGTCAGGAACTTCGACACTTGGAGATTCATTATCAAAAGTCTTACCTCATAAACATCTTGATACAGATGACTATTTTTGGATATCGAAATTTACCGAACAAAGACAAGTGACTGAAAGAATAAAAGTGCTTAAAAAAGATTTATCATTATATGAAAAATGGATTTTGTCTGGAGCAGTATGTGGCTGGGGTGACGAATTTAAACCCTATTTTGACCTGGTTATATTCTTGTGGATCCCTCAAAATATAAGGCTTCAGAGATTACAACAAAGGGAATTTCAGAGGTATGGAAATGAAATATTAGCTGGTGGCAGTAAATACGACCAATCAAAAGTTTTTTTAGAGTGGGCTTCCTTATACGATAATGCGGGTATGGAAGTTAGAAGTAAAACATTACAAGAACACTGGATGGCAGACTTATCTTGTCCAATATTAAGGATTGAAGGGGATTATTCAGTTGAGGAACAAGTGAATATTGTCTTGAATTATTTAAATTCTAACTAAAACTTTTAAAGTTAAAGGGAAGTATCTTTTAGTACAATAATGATGTCCTTAAACAAACGGGCGCGGTAACCGAATAAATATGTGCCATAATAGTGCCATATAACTGAAGATCAAGATAATATATAATAATTAGTTAGAGGAGGGATAGAAGAGAGACAATACATTTTGATTTGTATGGAGATGCGGATAAACCTTTACTTGTTTTTTTACATGGTGGCGGTGTAAGTGGCTGGATGTGGCTTAAGCAAGTAAAATATTTTAATGATTATAAATGCTTGGTGCCCAATCTTCCGGGACATGGAAAGAGTAGTGGTGGTTACAATTTCTCTATTAAAGATATTGCTGGCAAAATTTCAACAATTATTGAAGGCTGATCAACAGGTAACTGTAATAGGCTTTTCATTAGGTGCTCAAGTTTTAATTTTAATGTTAAGTGAAAACAGTAATCTTATTGACAAAGCTATCATTATAAGTGCTTCAACAAAGCCACTTGCGCTTCCTAGAATCACTGCAAGAGTAGCAACATGGAGCCTTCCGTTAGCTAGAAATAAAATGTTTTCGCGAATGCAAGCAAAATATATGTACTTGAATGATCGGTACTTTAACGATTATTACTAAGAAACATTGGCGATTACAAAAGAAACATTTTTTTAGGGTAATGTTTGAAAATATGTCGTTTTCAATACCAGAAGGATTTGAAACAGCTCGCAGTAGAATTTTAGTTCTAATAGGGAAAAAGGAAAATTCAATTATTAAGAAATCAATGGCAGATATATTAGAAAGAAATGAAAATTGCTTGGGAGTTGTAATATCTGGTGTAGGACATGTACCCCTATATAATCCCACATATTTCAATGAATTAATAGAAGATTGGATTAAAAAAGAAAAGATTCCTAATGATGCAATAAGGTTTAACGCTAGTTAGTATAGTTTTAATTATTTAATTAAACGGCGCTATAACCGAGTAAATATGTGCCGCAATAGGGCTAGATTGTTGAAGAACATGACCTTTTTTTACGACAGTATAGTGAAACCTTTTATGGAAGAAGCCCAGCTAAACTTTTTATGTAAAGGTAGCTGAGCTTTATAACCGGATTATGCAAATAACGCTTTAAATAAGTGCAAATTATCGGTCAAAGTGACACTTTTATGGTGCTTCTATTTTATTCAATTAGTGTTATAACTTATGCAACTTCTTTTGGCATATCTCCAAGCAGTTTTGCTTGTATCAGACGTCTTCTGACAACAATGCCAATCCAGCTGGCTAGAAATGCCTTAATGAATCCTACAGCAAGAAACGGGTATACTCCGGCAGCCAAGGAAGCACTCCATCCAAGATCCAGTACAAGTTTCAATTGAATAGTACCAAAAACCAGTGTTACAAACATTCCCATAATATTTGCGATGACAGCCATTGGGATTGTAAACCTTGTTTTTTCCAAAATGAGACCAGTAACGTACGCTGCGGCTATAAACCCAAAAATATATCCACCTGAAGGGCCTACAAGCACCTGTGGTCCCCCGCTGAATCCAGCGAATACCGGAAGGCCGACCGCTCCAATCGCCATATAGAGCACCATTGCCAATGATCCCTGACGGCTTCCAAGGATAGTTGCTGCAATCCCTACTGCCAGTGTCTGGCCACTGATTGGAATAAGCGGAAGCGGAATTTCCACCTGTGCAAGTATTGCAGTTATAGCGGCAAATATAGCGATCTTAAGCATAATTCTCAGTTTATTACCTTGTCGATTCAATGTAAACGTCCCCTTTCGATTAAAAATTATTTTAATCGAAAGGGGGATTATTGTCAACCTATATAATTAAACGGTTTACAATATTACGTTCTACATATCGATCATTAAAAAGAAGTAGCACTTATTTCAAATTTAAGTTTCAATATGCATTGTTCGTGATAATGAAAAAAATACAGAAGTTGAAGTTCCACCACCTTGATATGATACTTCATCAAAGTTATTCAACTGTTTCTTTCTTGGTATGTTATTATAATTCAATTAATGGTCGCGCCAGCTTAGGAACCTTTATTTGATTTATGCAGCAATCGGGCGCGATTGTTGAGCAACACAGGCAGAAAATAATCAAATATTTTATAAACCAATAGTAAAAGAGTGGTACATATTGTATATGTACAATATCATTTCCCCTATAAAATGAAGAACACATATTGACACAAAAAAAGACCAAACGCACACAAATAATCTCAAGGGGAAAACACAGCTTTCCCATGATTATTAAAGTGTACACTTGATCTTGCCTGCATTATCAGTAACACGTCAAATGTATTCCAGTATGAAGCTTTGCAAATATACTAACACGCTTTCATTTTCGATGCAAGCGATTTTTAAATCTTTTTTTCTGGAAAAAAAGAAGAAATAAATGATGCTTGTGCAAATTTTAATCTTAGGATATGATACTGCATTAGAACTTTGAAAATAGAGATTGTACTGAGAAATCTTTGTTTTAAAGCAGTTAGAAAAGCAGGGGAAACGAATCGGGAAACCGCTAAAAAACAGGAGAAAAAAGGCCTGATTATATGCTGCGTAAACCTAATTCCCCAACATTTCACTGGAAAATAGAAGGAGTAATGAAAAGATGAATAATGCACAAAAAAAGCAGGCATCGTTAATTTTATGGGTTGTTGTCTGTTTCTGGTTCGCGCAATATGTTTACATTCCCTATCAAACGACCTACTTAATTATGGTAAATATTTCTAGTAATCTGGTAGGTATGATTATTGGTGCATATGGCATTTCACAGCTTATGCTCCGGCTGCCAGTAGGTATTTTGGCTGATCTTAGCAGCAATCACAAGCTGTTTATCATACTTGGATCTTTATTTGCGGGCGGCGCCTCGCTAAGCAGGATTTTACTGCCGGCTGATATTGGCTTTTTCCTTGGGAATATTTTATCAGGAACTGCAAGCGCCACCTGGATTTCTTTTATGATTCTTTATATGAGCTTTTTTAACCAAAAGGATCAGATACGCGCCACCAGCAGAATTATTATGGCTAACAATGCCGGCATGCTGCTTGGTTTTGTAACCAGTACGCTTCTCTATGATAAAGTCGGCATGATGATGATTTGTGCCTTCAGTTTAGCTGCAGGACTGATTGGTTTTGCACTCGCTTTCTTTCTTCAATCAACCAAACCATCTCATCACACAAATAACGTTTCCATCAGGGAATTAATAAAGGTGACTGCAAATAAAAGCTTAGTTCTTTTTTCCTTCTTGGCATTAGTGCAGCAGGGTGTGCAAATGTCTACCACCATGTCCTTTACAAACCAGATTGTTCAGGAGCTGGGCGGCTCCAATCTAGTTATTGGTATGTCGTCTATTATTTATATGCTGTCAGCAGTCGTTTTTGCCAGATTGGCTTCGACTAAATTCCTGGCAATGATGTCTATGAAGTTATGGATTTGTTTCAGCTTTCTCTTCCTCGGCATTTACTGTGTACTGGTTCCCCAGACAAATTCTATCTTGCTTGTTTGCCTTTTACAACTGATACCGGGATTAGGTACTGGAATTTTGTTCTCGCTCCTGACCTCCAGTGCTATGCAGTCGATTCCTGACCAAAAGCGTTCTACTGCAATGGGCTTCTTTCAAGCTGTCTATGCGCTGGGAATGACAATTTTTCCAATAATTAGCGGGAGTATTTATGAGCATTTATCCATGAAGCATGCATTTATTTTTTTAGCGGGGACATGCTTTCTGGCTTGTTCAATTTCTTTTATTCACTTTAGAAGACAGGAAAAAAGGGAGAAAGAAGTTAATCAAAAAAGGGAGGTGTATCAACAAATTTAATTGGTTTTAAATTTGTTGATAAAACGAAAGCCTCACTACTTCCTTCTTTGACATTTAAGCAAGCAGTGAGGCTGTATTATTTTAGTTTGAATATAGACTTATTAACCAATAAATCGATATAAGCAGTGATAATAATTTTTTAGAGATGCATTACGAAAATAATTTTAAACCAACTGCCGCGCCTAATACCATGGCGATACATACCATTCGCTTCCAATCCTTTGGTTCATTATAAAAAAGCATTCCTGCTATTGCACCGCCAGAGGCGCCGATACCAGTCCATACCGCATAAGCAGTACCCATAGGCAGGGTTTCCATAGCGTACGAAAGGAAAAAGAAGCTGGCTCCAAAACCGAGAATCAGCAAGACCAATGCCTGCCAATTACGATCTTTATGCAGTTTGTTTATCATCGTTACCCCGACGACTTCGAACAATCCAGCGATAATTAATGAAGTCCAGGCCATTATGATTCAGCTCCTTCTGTCTCTTTGTCTTTCGTTACTAACTTCAAACCAATGACACCAGCTAATAAAATGGCGATCAAAAGAATCTTTATAAATTGAAACGGCTCCCCGAAGAAAGCAATATCTGCAAACGTTGTTCCTGCTGTTCCCAGCCCGACAAAAACAGCATAAACCGTTCCAACAGGAAGCTTTTTCCCAGCCATGATCATTAAATAGAAGCTGAGAATGATTGCGATAATTGTCCCTGTCCAAGTCCAAAAATCATAGGCATGCTTTAATCCAATCACCCAAAAAACTTCAATAACTGCTGCTATAATTACTTGTAACCACACCATATTCATGTAGATAACACCTCCGCGTTTATTCTTTCCAATAAAAAACAAAAAAACCTGGGAGACAACTGTATAAACAGTCTCTCCCAGGCTTTTATCCTTCCGTGGCACAGCTCAAGCTGTGAGTTTTCTCTCGGACCAGACCAATTTGCATTGCGGAACCCTAGAAAACATTCTCATATAATGAAGTTAATTTCCATTATACACAAAGTGCAGGTTTATTCAAGTCTCGTAACGTTCGTAGTGTCACCAAAAAACAAGGAAAAGAAATCAAAAGATATCAGAGGAAGTGCATTTAAAATTGGCATATTACTATTTTTATCAATTACTTCCTAAGCAGAATGATTAAAGAAAGAAGCCTGGACATTCGCTGTGAATGAAGCAGATAAGGTTAAAAACAGCGATCCTCCATTATTTTAAAATAGAGGACTGCTGTTTTTCCTATGCGTCTTTACCCCGCAATTTCCCTGGAAGCTTAAACGCCAGAGCCACAACAACTATACAAAAGACAAAACAAACCATTGCAACGAGATGCAGGTGCTCTGTATCTAAATGACGATTAAATGTTAAGCCAAGCAGGCTGGAGGATAAAATCGACCCCAAATAGCGGCTGGTTTGAAATAAACCGGAAGCGGATCCTGTATCCTCTGGGTCCACATGTTCATAAAGTGCTGTTTGTGCAGAGATATTATTAAATCCGTTACTCATGCCAAGGACAGCCATAATAATAATCAGCCAGATCAAAGGAGAGCCATCATTATATGTTAATAGCAGACCGGTACCGCCTAAAAGCAAGAAAGCACCGATGACCATCGGCAGTTTAGAACCGTATTTATCAATCAGACGGCCGGCTAAGGGCGAAACAATGACACCGAACCCTGCCAGGGACAACATAATTACGCCCGTATGCTGCTCGCTGTATTCACGAACCTGCTGCAGATAAGTTGGAAACCCAAAAAAGAAACAATAATGTATCAGGTTAATACTCATGAATTGTAAGTAAATAAAAGAAACATAGCGATTTTTCGTTAACCCTTTGACATCAATAAAGGGTTCTTCCTGCTTAAGCTCGAAAAAGTAAAAGCCGACCGCAGCAGACAGGAAGAGCAATAACGCCCACCAGCGAATGTTCTGATCCAGCGAAAGCAAGAACAGAATCAATCCTACAATCGCGATAATAAATAGAAGGATGCCGCTGAAATCAATCCGTTTTGCTTCAAATTCTCCTTGTCCTGTATTCGGCAAAATAAAAAGAGCCAGTAAAAAGGATAAAATAATAAACGGAAAATTAATCAGGAAAATGGAATGCCAATCCCAAGAAGCTACTAAAAAACCGCCAATAGAAGGACCAAAAGCAGCAGATGTGGAAGCAAAGATTGATAATACAGCCAATGCTTTTCCTTGTCCTTTTGTAATATGTGTCCGAACCATACTCATGCCGCTGGGGAATAAAGTCGAACTCCCAATCGCCTGCAAGGCACGGCAACCCAATAGAAACGGGTAGTTTGGTGAAAAGGAAGCTAATATCGATGCGGCTGCTACGATAATGAGCCCGGCCATAAACAGCTTTTTCGGACCAAACATATCACTCAATTTGCCCATGACAGGCTGCCCCGCTGCGCTTGCGAGGTAAAAGATAGAAATCAGCCAGGAAGCATCCGCGAAGGTTAATGTAAATTCATTCTGTAATCGTGTTAATGCCACTGAAATCATCGATGAGTTTAATGGATTGAGCAGTGTTCCAAGCCCAATCGTTAAAATGAACAACCATGGTTTACGAATCGTTTCTGTCATTGTATGCATCACCTTATGTATGTAAATTACAGTCGTATTTTCTGCCGAAAAAAGGGCAGTTAAACAAATTTGTCGAACCAATGTGTATTGTCATGGATTGGTTAAGTGTCTATTTGATTATTTTAGTCCTTTTTCGAGTTTATTGCAAAAGGGCTAAAATAATGAAGCGCATAAAAAGCCTTGAACGATTATCGCTGTTCAAGGCTTGGGCATACATTTGCTGTAAATGAAGCGTGATAAAAAATAATTACCACATAGCATGTTAACAAGAATGTATCTATTTCATAGAAGTCTGATCCTCTTTTTCTAACACATTCTCAATATAATCCTTGCCCCATTCATACATCGCATCTAAAATCGGCAACAGCTTTTCGCCGTGCTCTGTAAGAGAATACTCTACTTTGGGCGGAACAACGGGATATACTTCACGGTGAACGATTAAATGGTCTTCCAGCTCGCGTAATTGATTAACAAGCATTCTTTGGGTAATCCCGGGCATCAGCGCCTTTAATTCACCAAAACGTTTTGTCCCTTCCTTGCCCAGATGCCATAAAATCAGCATTTTCCACTTCCCGCCAATGACCGCAAGTGTTAATTCCTTTTCACAATTAAAAGTTCTCTCTCCTAAATTCGGCATTTCCTTCACCTCCGCTTTATTTCAATCAATAGTATACTTTTTAGCACTATATGCGGTAAAAGTGCGTACTTCTCATTTCTAGATATACTCAGTATACTTGATGACATGCTGATGCGTAAATAGGGTTTGAAGCGGTAATACGTGAGCTTTCCTTCTAAAAACCATTTAGCACAATAAATTTAGAAAATGAGGGAGCGAAAATAATGAAATTACAATTAGCGCTAGATCTTGTCGATATTCCAGGAGCAATTGATTTAATAAAAGAGGTAGAAGAGCATGTCGATGTGGTAGAGATTGGAACACCTGTCGTGATTAATGAAGGACTAAAAGCGGTGAAGGAAGTAAAGGCTGCTTTTCCTGACTTAACAGTATTAGCAGACTTAAAAATTATGGATGCGGCTGGATACGAGGTAAGCCAAGCTTCTGCTGCCGGTGCGGATATTATCACCATTCTTGGTGCTGCAGAGGATGAGTCCATTAAAGGCGCTGTAGAAGAAGCGAAAAAGCAGGGCAAACAAATCCTGGTGGATATGATTGCTGTAAAAGATATCGAAACGCGTGCAAAAGAGCTGGATGAACTCGGTGCGGATTATATTTGCGTTCATACAGGATATGATCTGCAAGCTGTAGGGCAAAATTCCTTTGAAGATCTGCACACCATCAAGAGCGTTGTCAAGAATGCAAAAACAGCGATTGCAGGCGGAATCAAATTAGAAACACTTGCTGAAGTCGTGAAGCATCAGCCAGATTTAGTTATCGTAGGCGGAGGAATCACAAGTAAAGAAGATAAAAAAGCTGCTGCAAGCGAAATGAAAGAATTAATGTTGCAAGGGTAATGTAAAGATGAAAACAACCCAATATTTAACCAACATTGTTCAAGAACTTAGTCAAACAGCAGAACTTATTTCTGATTTAGAAACGGAGAAATTAGTAAATCAGATATTAGCATCCGAGAAGGTTTTTGTGGCTGGTGCAGGAAGATCCGGATTCATGGCGAAATCCCTTGTCATGCGAATGATGCATATGGGTCTGGAAGCATATGCAGTAGGGGAGACGGTAACGGCTAATTTAGAGAAGGATGATTTATTAATCATCGGATCAGGCTCAGGGGAAACGAAAACATTAGGAGCTATTGCTGAGAAAGCAAAAAGCCTTGGAGGAATTGTTGCGGCTGTAACCATTTCTCCTCAATCCACTATTGGTGAGTTAGCTGATATTACGATTGAATTACCAGGGGTAACGAAAGATCAGTCTGAAGGCGATTATAAGACGATTCAGCCGATGGGCTCTCTTTTTGAACAAACATCCTTATTATTTTATGATGCCTTGATTCTGCGCTGTATGGAGAAAAAAGGGTTGGATTCACATAAGATGTATGGTAAGCATGCTAACCTTGAATAAAGCAGAACAAAAATAATAGAGGATATGCAGTGAAACGCTATTTGTGATGTGTGCTTACTGCCTATCCTCTATAAGTAATTAAAATGCGAATATAATCAAGCAGAAGGTATGTTTACTTAACCCTCGTTTTCTCACATCAAAAAACAACCTGTACCAAAACCATATAAAATATGGTCCCGCCCGCAATAGACAGCAGCATGCTCCGCTTCCAATAGTGCAGGCCAATAATTAACCCAATTGCCAGAAGCTCTGGCAGGAAGCCTTCTAATGATGTAACCTGCACATCTTTTAAGGAATAAACAACCAATAATCCAAATACAGCTGGCGGTAAGACGTATCCTAAGTATTTAATATATTTTGGCGTAGGCTTATCTGCTTTAAAAATTATAAACGGCAGGAATCTCGTTAACAAGGTGCCTGCAACTACACAAGCAATCATAATGATTTGCTGGGTGATTGACATCATGATGAAATCACCTCATTTTTTGTAATGAACTTTTTAATGATGCTCAGAAAAATCAAGATGATAAGCATGGCAGGAATTATAAAGTTTTCTGTGCCAAATAGAATTAAACATAAAACGGAAGCGGCTATCCCGATGAGGGAGCTGATATGATTGCGCTCTTTCATCCACTGGTCTAAAAAGATAACCACGAACAAGGCCGTCATCACGAATTCCAGACCATCCGTATTAAAGGTAATCAGCGAACTGAATAAACTGCCGACAGTGGCGCCGCTGACCCAATAGATTTGATTTAATAAGGTGACATAGAACATAAACCATCCGCTATTTATATCCGAAGGTGTGCGGGCGGTATTGTTAATAACAAAGGATTCGTCACACATCCCATAGATGAGATACATTTTTTTCTTGCCGGTTCCTTTGAACTTATCTAACATAGAGATACCATAGAAAAGGTGTCTGGCATTAATCATTAGCGTTAATAGAAATGCACTGAATGGGTTAAATGCCCCTAATAGCAGACTTCCGGCTACAAATTCCATGGAACCGGCGAAAATAAGAACACTCATGAGGATGGCATAGATTGGCGGAAACCCTAAAGAATGCATGTAAACGCCATAAGCAATGCCTAAAAAAGTAAACCCTGCCAGTATCGGCAACGTTTTTGGGAAGGCATATTTCAACGTAGATAGATGTTCATTTAAAGACATATTTCATTCACTCGCTTTCAAACAATGGAAACTATTTATTTTGCATAATAGATTAAAACAAGAAGGTGAAGTATCTTGTCACCGATATTTCTGTAGATATGGGTTTGATTCCCGTTAAAAATAATTGCTTCTCCTTCTTCAATTTTTTCGACAGTACCGTCAATATCCATTTCTAATTGACCCTCTTGTACAAATACGTGCTCTTCCACACCTGGATTGTGAGGAGATGATTTATGTTCATTTTCAGGGTCCAGCTCAACCATAAAAACTTCAAATTGCTTTTCCGGGGAAAATGGTACAGCTGCATGGACTCTATAATGGTTTTCTGCTTCGGTAACCAAATATCTGTCTTGTTTTTTAATCACTCTAATCGGATTTGTCTGTTGACTGATCAGAGATGAAAAGGATACTTTCAGACCATTGGCAATTTTCCAGAGTGTGGTTACTGTTGGGACAGAGTCTCCGCGCTCGATTTGTGCAAGCATGGCTTTACTTACTTCAGTGAGTTTCGCCGTTTTATCTAAACTTAAGCCCCGTTCTTTGCGGATGGTTTGCAGGTTTTTACTGATATACGCTGTGATTTCCTTCATCGCCTTCCTCCTTCATAAATTCTTCTGTTTTATTTAGAAAATCATTATCTAATAATATAACATACTTTTAGATGTTATAACACACGAAAAAAACGGCATAGCTCTATTCGCTATACCGTTCTTATGCTTTATCTATTGCTATGAACTATCCCTTATACGCCTGGCGGTAAACCTCAGCCAATTCCGTTACAAGCGGCAATTTAGGATTCGCTGTGGTACATTGATCCTCGAAGGCACGGTCGGCAAGGTCATCTGCCTGCGCTTCAAATTCTTTGGCATCGACACCATTTTCCGCGATGCTCATCGGAATATTTAATTCTTCTGCTAATTGGTAGATGGCCTGCACAAGACTTTCTACTCCCTGTTTTGTTGTTGCTGCTGGCAGCCCTAATACACGTGCAATCTCTGCATAGCGTTTGTCAGCGATAAAATGCTCATATTTAGGGAATGAAACGAATTTTGTCGGTTTCTTGGCATTATATCGAATCACGTGCGGCAAGAGAATAGCATTGGCGCGGCCATGTGCAATATGGAATTGGGCTCCTAATTTATGGGCCAGGCTGTGGTTGATTCCTAAGAACGCATTGGCGAATGCCATACCGGCTATCGTAGAAGCATTATGCATTTTTTCTCTTGCTAAAGCGTTACTGCCATCATGGTACGCTTGAGGCAGGTATTCAAACACCAGCTGAATCGCTTTGATTGCCAGTCCGTCCGTATAGTCATTAGCCATATTTGAAACATAAGCTTCAATCGCATGGGTCAATACGTCCATTCCGGTATCTGCTGTAACCGTTTTTGGCACCGTCATGACAAATTGCGGGTCAATAATCGCTACATCCGGTGTTAATTCATAATCTGCTAATGGATATTTTGTATTGGTCTCTTTATCGGTAATTACTGAGAAGGAAGTCACCTCAGAGCCTGTTCCGGATGTAGTCGGAATCGCGACAAACTGTGCCTGCTGACCCAGCTTCGGATATTGATAGACGCGTTTACGAATATCCATAAACTTTTGCTTTAACCCATTAAATTCTGTGTCTGGATGTTCATGGAACAGCCACATTCCTTTAGCTGCATCCATTGCTGACCCGCCTCCAAGTGCAATAATGACATCTGGGTGAAAGGCATCGATTGCTGCTGCGCCGCGCATGACGGTATCCTTTGATGGGTCTGCTTCTACATCAGAGAAGATTTCACAGTGAACATAATCCGGGCGTCTGCGCAGATAATAGAGCACCTTGTCAACATAGCCTAATTCCACCATCATCGGATCGGTAACGATAAAAGCTTTAGATATATTTGGCATTTTCGCCAGATATTGAACCGCATTTTTTTCGAAATAGATTTTAGGAGGTACCTTGAACCATTGCATATTTACATTCCTTCTCGCCATTTTTTTAATGTTCATTAAATGCATTGCCCCTACATTGGAGGAAACAGAGTTGCCGCCGTATGAGCCGCAGCCAAGTGTCAGTGATGGCATATAAGCATTATAGATATCGCCAATCGCTCCGTGAGAAGATGGGGCATTTAAGATGATTCGTCCTGCTTTCATCCTTTTACCGAAAGCATCCTGTATCTCTTGATTATCTGAATGAAGTACGGCAGAATGTCCCAAACCTCCAAATTCCAGCATTTCCTCCGCGCGCTGCAGCCCTTCTTCGGTGCCGTTTACTTTATAAGCAGCTAAGACGGGGCTCAGCTTCTCGCGGGAAAGCGGATGCTCGGCTCCCACACCGGTTAATTCAGCAACAAGTATTTTCGTATCCTGAGGAACTTGAATACCAGCCATCTCAGCAATTTTCGATGCTTTCATACCAACAATAACAGAGTTCACGGCACAGGTGTCCGCATTAATGACCAGCTTTTCTACCTTTGCTTTTTCCTCTTTGTTTAAGAAATATACGTTGTTATCTATCATTTCCTGTTTTACCTGCTCATAGATTTCTTTATCGACGATGATTGCTTGTTCAGAGGCACAAATCATGCCGTTATCAAAGGATTTAGATAGAATGACATCATTAACTGCACGTTTCACATTGACTGACTTTTCGATATAGCAGGGAACATTGCCGGCTCCTACGCCTAATGCCGGTTTTCCGGAGCTGTATGCCGATTTCACCATTCCCGGTCCTCCAGTTGCCAGAATGGTTGCGACGCCGTTATGCTTCATGAGTGCCTGCGTTGCTTTAATAGACGGCTTTTCAATCCACTGAATACAATTTCTTGGCGCCCCGGCTTTAACAGCTGCTTCATGGACAACTCTTGCCGCTTCCGAGCTGCATTTTTGGGCAGATGGATGAAAGGCAAAGATGATCGGGTTTCCTGTTTTAATAGATATAATAGATTTAAATAAGGTGGTAGAAGTCGGGTTCGTTACAGGCGTTACACCGGCTATCACACCAATTGGTTCAGCTATTTCAATCATGCCCTCCTGCTCATCTTTGCTGATGACACCAATCGTTTTATCATACTTGATATTATGATAGACATATTCGGTGGCGAAGATATTTTTGATGATCTTATCCTCATAGACGCCGCGGCCGGTTTCCTCGACAGCTAATTTTGCGAGCTCCATGTGCTGATCTAATCCTGCAAGCGCCATTTCCTTTACAATGTTATCGATTTGCTCCTGATTTAACTGCCGCATTTCGGTTAATGCTGTCTGAGCGTTCTGGACCAGCTTATCAATACTTTCCTCAACGGTTACTTCCTGTTTCATCTGCTCTTTTGTAATCATGTTAAAAGCTCCTTTATATTAGTTTGTGAAACATTGAGCATGATATTCCAAAAAAATAAAACTACATTGTTGACGGGTGACGGGGGACTTTGACAAAAGCTATATCTTTAATGAGACATGTATTCGGTTTGATAACGACGGTATAATGCTTCGTCCAAATATAATTTGGTATGTCATGACCTTCTTCCAGACACATCGCTTCAAAAGTGTCGCCGATATGCTGTTCAAAGATTTCTTGTGAGTACGATTCAGCATCCGTGTTAAACTCTTTCCATTCATTTAGAATCATTTTTATCACCCCTTTGTTTTTTCTGATTTAAGCATAGCATTTTTCGGCGTATTTGTGATAAAAAAACCTGTTACATATTTGTGTAATTTTTCACAAACTCACTTTAACCTTGTCAGGTTGCGTGATGAGAGGTGTTTTATGTTAGGATTTCTGTTTTAAAGGAGGGGGTTTTATATCATCTCGCAGCTGTTACTTCCATAAATCGCCATACTTTGTTCTATTGTGCTTTGGGAAATGATATATTTCTTTTTATTTTGAATATGGTAGAATGATGCGGTATATCCATTTGCATATGGAGTCTTACCATCCGTTAAACTAATACATGTGACTTTTTTCGACATTATTTCCCCGGAAATATTCTTAGATGTGATTTTTACTGCATAATGATATAAATAAAACCCATGCACAACGATTTTGGCATGGGAAATTTCACGATTTGTGTTGAATGCACCATTGTTTTGGCGGTGAGAACCAAGGAGACTTGTTAATTTACATACAGGAGGTACCGTTTCATGGAAATAGGCAAACAAATTCAATACTACAGGAAGCGAGATGGGTTAACTCAAGAAGATTTAGCTGAAAAAGTCTACGTAAGTCGTAATTCGGTGTCAAATTGGGAAAGGGGGAATAATTACCCGGATATTGAAATGCTGTTGCGAATGAGTATTCTTTTTGATGTAACAATTGATCATTTGGTGAAAGGAGATGTCAAAGAAATGAAAAATGAGATTCATTTAATGCGGTTTAATCAATGGAGTACAATAATGCTCATTTCTTTTGGTGCGCTGGCTTTGTTGATCATCCCCAGTTTCCGTTATTTCGATATGTATGGTTTTCTTGTGCTGCTTCCTTTTGCAGGAGCTGGCCTTTATGCAGGTTATCGAACAGAAAAGTATAAAAAAAGTATCATTCATAACCATAACTTAAAAACATATGAGCAAATTCTAAATTATATTGAAAGTGACGGAGAAAACATGGATGCGGAATATAAGTATCATCGCCCTAAACATAGTATATCGATATCTATATTTTGCATTGCCTATTTCTTGCTGCTTTATCTATCTGTTAAGTTATTTTTATGAAAATATTTCCGTGATAAATCAAGTAGCAGCTGTTTCAGAGCTGCTAAGTTTTTTCATCAGTTTAATGTATAGCCAGAATGAACGGTATACAAATGACATTTGTTCATGATATTGTTGAAAGTCAGCAAAGTGCGCTTCATGCAAGAGTTCCGCATGGCATCTCGCTCATTCAGCATGCGGAAATGGGTGGAAAACAAGCAGGGGCGGTATTAGAATAGATACAAGGATGATTATCCAAATCAAAGGAGGCTGTGAACGATGATTAAAGTTGTAAATACATTACGCGTCAAAAAAGGAAAAGTAAATGAGGTCGCAGCGTTATTCAGCAAGGCGAAATCGGTGCATACCTTTAATGGATTTGTATTCATGGAGGTACTGATAAAAGAGAACACAGAGGAATATGATGAGCTGCAGGTCTGCACAACATGGGAAGATCACGCTTCTTTTGAAGTTTGGAGAGAAAGCAGAGAAACTAGAAAAGCCCATGAATCACAGGACAAACAAGAAAAAGAGAACAATCTAATTCTTGGTTCGGAAATATCTACATTTGAAATATTTGTCCAGCACCACCCAGCATAATTTCATTAGCATTGCTTCATAATACATGAAAATCCCGCTTTCCTTTATTGGAAAGCGGGATTTTTGCGGTTATCGACTTTCTTTTCTTTCATTAACTAGACGTTTCCCTGCAGTTTAAGAAAAATTTAATAAATGCTTTAGAAATTAATAATAGACGGGCTGTAATATCTATTCTATCGAATGATGCAGAAGACAACTAAACGGGGAGCGTGAAAGCAAGCCGAAAATATATTTGGAAAGGGAATGACTGTAAATGACAACTAACCAAGCAAAGCAGCAAACTAGAACACTTATTTTAGGATTAGGTGTGTTAGCACTTATCAGACCATTGATGAAAATAACCGGATTGATCCATATCTTTGGCAGTGAAGCGATAGGAAGTATTGCGATGATAATCCTAATCTCCATAGCCTGGATTCTGATTGTTATCAAGAAAAGAGTATCTAATCCAATTCCAGTGCTTGTTTTAGCAGGCGTCAGCTACGCAGCTTTTGCAATTATCCTAAGCGGTATCCTGTCGCCTGTTCTTGACGGCGGATTACAGGGGCCATTGACAAATCCAATTGCATTGGTCAGTGTTTTTATTACTAATATTGTTTGGGGATTTGTACTGGGTGTCATTGCTGCAGCAATACCATATAAAAAGGGATAGTTGTTTTGGAAAACGCGTTTTTCCGAACGAAGGAAAAGCGCCCTTTTATAGATTCGAGACATTTCGTCAAGGATAAAAGAAGGGACAGCTGTCTCTTCTTTTTACAGCATGGCAGCCTGGATTTTATTATAATAGAAGGGAAAGAAGGTGTTTCCATTGTCTATCAGAAAACGGCTGATTTTATCTAATATAGCGATGATTCTTATCCCGGGTGCTTTATTGTTGATAGCAGAAATTGTTCTCGGCTATCTCCTATTTGTTGTTTTTAACGGCAATCCGCAAGGGGATGATTTAAAGGTTTTTGTTCAATTTCGATTTATCGCGATTGCTCTTATTTTAATCCTGACCAATGGTTTATTGACCTATTTTATGTCCAGGAGTATTATCAACCCTATTTCTAAATTATCAACTGCAGCTAAAAAAATCAGTGAAGGCGATTTGGAATACAGCGTCCAGTCGGATAAAAAAGATGAGTTAGGCGAGCTTGCGAATACATTTGAGACCATGCGCCTTAAATTGAAAGAAGCGGATAGAGAGCAAAAGCGGTATGAAGCGAACCGGCAGGAGCTGATTGCCAGTATCTCTCATGATTTTAAAACACCGCTGACCTCCATCAAAGGCTATGTGAAAGGGATTCAAGATGGGGTAGCGAACACGCCGGAGAAGCTGGACAGGTATATGGATACGATTTATAGAACAGCCAATGATATGGACGGACTGATTGATGAATTATTTCTATACTCCAAACTTGATTTAAAGAAGGAAGCATTTCAATTTGAAAAAGTAGATTTATATGCCTTCTATGCGGATTTTATGGAGGAACTGGCCTTTAATTTAGAAAAGGAACAAGGGAAAGCGATTTTAGCAGCTGATCCTAAGAAAGACTATATGGTAGAAGCAGACCGGGAAAAATTACGAAGAGTTGTGATGAATATTATTCAAAACAGCTTAAAATATATCGATAAAAAGCAGAAGGAAATTCAAGTGAATTTGACATCTGATACAGATAGAATCGTTGTAGAAATGAGAGATAATGGCAGTGGTATAAGGGAGGAGGATATTCCTTATATTTTCGAAAGCTTTTACCGGACAGATGCGTCGAGGAACTCTGCAACCGGCGGAAGCGGTCTGGGGTTATCGATTGCTGCGAAAATCATTCAAGCGCATGGGGGAGAGATTTGGGCAGAGAGCCGGCGCGGGCAAGGAACGAGTATCTATTTTACATTGAAAAGGATGATGTAAATGCAACGTGTATTGATTATTGAAGATGAGAAGGATATTGCAGAATTAGAAAGAGACTACTTGGAGATAAATGGAATTGAGAGTGATATTGCTGCAACGGGAGAAGAGGGATTGAAACTTGCAGCGGCGAATTCCTACAGCCTTATTTTATTAGATCTCATGCTGCCGGGTATCGATGGTTTTGATTTATGTGAAAAGCTGCGGGCGACATTGGATGTGCCCATATTGATGGTGACGGCCAGAAAAGAAGATATTGATAAAATCCGCGGGTTTGGCAGAGGAGCGGATGATTATATTGTAAAACCGTTTAATCCGAATGAACTGATCGCAAGAGTGAAAGCACATATGGCAAGATACGACCGCTTAACCAAACGTGATAAGAAATTAAATGAAATTCATATTAGGAACTTGATGATGGATTCTGATTCACGACGGGTTTTTCTGGATAATGAAGAGAAAATATTTACTGCAAAAGAGTATGACTTATTGTATTTTCTAGCATCTCATCCGAATATCGTTTTCACGAAAGAGCATTTATTTGAACAAATTTGGGGATATGATGCTGTCGGAGATAATACGACCGTGACGGTTCATATCCGGAAAATCCGGGAGAAGATAGAGGAGAATCCGTCCTTGCCGCAGTTTATTGAAACGATTTGGGGCGTGGGGTATCGGTTTCGGAAATGATGTATGTATATTCTAGCAATGGCAGCTAATATCTTTGTATCTATACAGGTATTCAGCTTGGCTGTTGCAGCAGATAGATTAAATAAATGATAAAGTAAAACTTCATTCCATGTTTTTTTGCACCCATGGAATGAAGTTTTAGATTATTCATCATCCGTTGTTTTCTCATTACCAGCAATCTCTAAAAGCTCTTCCCGTGTTTTTTCAAGCAGCTCCTGCAGCTGCTTTTTCTTTTCGGGATTGTCCATAACCTGGCGACCTGTCTTAAAGAAATCATGGAATAGCTGTTGCATGTCAGATCGTAAGTGCTGCATTTCCTCAATATCTACATTTTCAAATTGATTCATCCGTGAAACAAACGGGTCCTCCTTCTGATGTTGGTCTAAATAGGCATTGCCTTCCTCGGTAATATGATATACCTTTTTCCTGCCCTCTTTAACGGCTTCTACAAAATCCTGATCCTCCAGCATTTGCAGGGTCGGGTAAACCGAGCCGGGGCTGGGTGAATAAAATCCCTTAAATTTTTCTTCCAGCACCTTGATAATGTCATAGCCATGTCTTGGCTGTTTTTGTAATATCTTCAGCAAAACAATTTTAATATCTCCGCGTTTGAAAAAACGTTCGCCGCCACGGCCTCCGCCTCTAGCGTCATGTCCTGCAAAGAAATGAGGCCCACCTCGTGTTTCAAAGTGTTCATTCCCCATTCCCAATTTATTCCGTTTTAAGAAATCCTTATGAAATGTGTTGTCTCCAGCAAAAGGATGATGATTAAAATGAGCCTGCTTTTGGAAAAAGGGATGTTCGTCTCGTTGAAACATAATATATTCCTCCTGTTATTATTTTTTACTTTAAAGTTAACGATATATCGTTAACTGTTAAGATAAAGCATTTTATGGTTTCAACAGGTGGATGAATCGCAGTTGAAATCATGGTTTACTGCATTGTTGGAAGAGGCAGCGTCTGTATATCGGGACGGTTATGATGAGGTGGGTTTAGTGATTACATTCAATTAGAAATCACATATCGTATGCTATACTGAAATCAAATATATATTTTTAAACAAGGCAGGTGCAGTAGATGACAAAAAAGCTGTTGTTAACTGGGTTTGAACCCTTTCTCGATTTTTCTGTGAATCCAACGAAGAAAATTGCAGGAGAATTAAACGGGGCAGTGATGGGTGATTACACGGTTATCTCCCATGTGTTATCTGTAGATTTTCGTAAGGCTGGGAAGCAGCTCCTCCAATTAATAGAGGAGACGAAACCTGATGCTATTATTTTGCTTGGGCTTGCCGGCGGCAGGTTCAAGGTTAATCCAGAACGCATTGCCATTAATGTGAATGACGGACCCAGGGATAATCAAGGTTACAAGCCGGAAAATGAAGTGATACAAGAGGATGGAGCAGACGGACTTTTCTCTACATTGCCGATAAGCAGGATGGTTGAACAATTACAAGCTCAAGGTCTTCCTGCTGAAATCTCGAACACAGCGGGAACCTATCTTTGTAATCATGTAATGTATCAAGCTTTGCATTATGTGAAGACAAATAACCGCCATCTAGCTGCTGGTTTTATTCATCTTCCTGCCTCCCATGAGCTTGCAATCGAGCATGGAAAAATCCCCAGCTGGAGCCATGATGATTTAAAAAGGGCGGTTATTATTTGTATAGAAGCTTTATCAAATTAAAATGGCGGGAGGAAATATAATGAAGCTTCGGCAAATGGCGGTCGCTTTTCTTTTTAATGATAAGCAGGAAGTTTTGTTTATTCAGAAAAAATCAAATAGCCCCTTTCTCCCCGGGAGGAAAGTTCCGATTGGCGGACATATGGAAACGGGGGAAATAAATACACCATATCATGCATGTATAAGAGAGATTAAAGAAGAAACAGGATTAACAGAGAAGCAGTTAAACAATCTGAGACTTCGCTATGTTGTACACAGAATGAGAAATAACAGTGAAATTAGAATCCAATATGTCTATTTTGGAAGCGTATCAGTCCATTCTAATCTACTTGAAAGTGATGAAGGAGAGTTATCTTGGGTGAATGCGCAGGATATTGCTCATCAGGCAGTCACTGCCACTACGAAAGAAATGATGAAACACTATATGGAAATTGGCAAATCAACAAATAAAGTATATGTAGGCACGATGAAATCGTTGAATGGAGAACCGGATATTGCTTGGGGTGTACTGGAGGATTGGGAAAAGTAACTGATGGAGAGATAAAATAGCATTCATTAATTATCATTACCAGCTTCATAACATTTAAGAAATGAGGAATAATTCATGAAAAAAGCATTGATAAATATTGATTATACGGTAGATTTTGTGGCAGATGACGGCGCATTAACATGCGGGAAACCCGGTCAGGATTTGGAAAATAGGATGGTTGCTATAACGGAGCGATTTATCAAGGAAGGCGATTATACCGTTTTTGCAGTAGATGTGCATGATAAAGACGATGCTTATCATCCAGAACAGAAGCTGTTTCCGCCCCATAATATCCGTGGGACAAGCGGAAGGGACCTATATGGACAGCTGCAGGAAACATATGAAGCAAATCGGGATAAAGAAAACGTATATTATCTGGATAAAACAAGATATTCTGCCTTTGCCGGCACAGATTTAGAAATAAAATTACGGGAAAGAAATATTGAAGAAGTACATCTGGTTGGTGTATGTACCGATATTTGTGTGCTGCATACCGCAGTAGATGCTTATAATAAGGGTTTTCGCATTATTGTGTATAAAGATGCGGTTGCTTCCTTTAACCAGGCAGGGCATGATTGGGCGCTGGGACATTTTGAATGCTCGCTGGGAGCTGTAGTGAAGAAAACAGAGGTTAAATAAAAAGTCCATATTAAAACACAGAGAGTATTTTTGTTGTCAATGTCTCTCTGCGTTTTAATATGGACAATTATCTACATACATCATTTTCTTGGAGTAAATAATTATTTTAGATAATGATTCTTTTCTATACCAAAATGATTGTAAACCTTCCGCTGCTTCTCAAAATGGAAAAGATATGAAAGTTAAACTGGAAAGTTTTTATTATTAAATGGAAAGCGTAAACTATACTTTATAAAGGAACAATGATACTATTTCTAATATAGATTCAGATAATTGATAATTTACTTAAATATGCGAAATTAGAATGAAAGAGTAGAGAGGAGAAAAGTTATGTATTCCAATATTCTTAGACATCCCGGGCCTACACCAATACCTAAAAAAGTGGAAATGGCAATGGGACAAAATATGATCAGCCATCGTTCCGAGGAGTTTACCAGGCTATATCGGGAAACAACGGAACGTGTGAAAACCTTATTCGGAACGAAACAGGATATTATGCTGCTTCCTTCAGGCGGTACGGCAGCTTTAGAAGCGGCTGTGGCCAATACTGCTTCCGCTGGTGATGAAGTAGTTGTTGTCACGATAGGAGCTTTTGGGGATTATTTTGTTTCAATTTGCGAGAAGCATGGTCTGCATGTTCATAAGCTTGAAAAAAACTGGGGCGAAGCGTGTACGAAAGAAGAGCTCGCAAACTTTTTAAAACCCTTATCCGGAATCAAGGCGGTTATTGTTACTTATAATGAAACGTCTACAGGGATTTTAAACCCGGTCAAGCAATTAGCAGAAGCAGTACACGAGCACTCAGATGCGCTATTTATTGTGGATGGGGTAAGCTGTATTGGAGGCGCTCCGGCAGAAATGGACCAATGGGGAATCGACATTTTAGTGACAGGCTCGCAAAAAGCAATCATGCTTCCGCCGGGACTTGCTTTTGTGGCTGTAAGTGAAAGGGCATGGAAGGTCATAGAGGCAAATGGTACGACAGTTTATTATTTAGATTTATTAAGCTATCGTGATTGGGCAGAAAAATCAATGACCCCAAATACACCTGCGATTTCATTGATTATGGGATTATCTGCTGTTTGCGATTTAATAGAGGAAGAGGGCGGATTTTCAAAAACTGTAGAACGTCATGAACTCATGAAGAATATGGTTCGGGAAGCCATGAGAGCTCTCTCTATTGACTTGTTAACAAGTGATGAGCATGCATCCCCAACATTAACAACGATCTGCGCTCCAAAAGGAGTGGAACTTTCCGACTTTTTAGTACATTTAAAGAAAAAGTATCATCTTGATTTTGCAGGCGGTCTTGGCCATCTTCAGGGTAAAGTTTTTCGATTTGGACATATGGGGTATTGCTTCCCAAGCGATATATTACAAGCAGTGTCCTTGATTGAAGCGGGCTTGCAGGACTTCTCGTATTCATTCGAGAGCGGCGCCGGGGTGAAGGCGGCGCAAGATGTTTTCTTGTCTTCTTTAAAAAAATAACTTATTGTTTGCAAATGACAGCGTGAATTTTATATAAACCAAGTATGTTTTATTAAAAAGATAACAACAAAGGATAGTGTTATATGTATCTCTTGTTTGCAGACGCTTTATAAAAGAAGAACCTTTATAAATTGGTTCTTCTTTTATATCTACTCTCTTCACTTCATATGGGCAGGTTCAATGACGGTTAACAGGTGTTATTTATGCTCTAGATTCATCGTCCTTCGAGACTTGTTGCGTTTCATTTAAAATGGCATATAATCCTAAGCATCCCCCAGATAAAGTAAGCAATAAAGGGATAATGCTTCCAAGAAACAGAGAAAAAATCATGGCAATGACAGCTACGGATATATGCGGTTTGACTGACATGATAATCCCGAGGAAAAAGACAATAATAGCTGCACACATAATAATGAATGTATATATCATATACCCTGTATGGAAGATACCGCTTACGAGATCAAGGAATCCGAAAGTCAATTCAATGATTGGGAAGAATGGAAAAATCGTATCTATACCGGAAAACGCATAACTGTCTAAACTGGAATAGATAAAAAAGAACTGGATAGCGGATATGAGGCCGCCTAATGAAATAAGTAAACCAGAAATCATTTTTTGTTTATGCATTTTAGTTCATTCCTTCCTAATTCTCTTCATTTTACCTCATTTCACCTGTGTCCTCATTCCAGTTTATGCAGAATAAAAGGAAGCAGCGGTTGAATGAATGCTTCAGGAGACAAGGTACTTTTTTTCCATTCCACAGAAGCTCCGTAAATGGTCCAGCTTAGGATGGCTGCCATTTTACGAAGGATGTCTTCTTTTTTAGCGGGATTCTCTTTTTGCAGCAGCGGATAGATGATAACTGCCAAATGTTCTCTAATAATACGCGCAATTGTTTCCTCATACCCTTGGTGACAGCGAGATGATAAAGTGGTTTGAAAGTTTGCCACCGCAATAAATAACTGGGTAGCAGCATGGTCCCCCCATGTCATTTGATGGATTGCTTTCGTGTCTACATTAAAAAGCAGGACTTCAGATAACACTTTTTCTAATAAATCATATTTATCTTCATAGTGATAGTAGAAAGTAGCGCGATTGACCATCGCTGCTTCAGTAATATCGGTGATGCGGATATCATTGAACTCTTTCTTCTCGGAAAGGGCAATAAATGCATCCATAATGAGTCTTCGCGTCCGTAATATTCTTAAATCTGTTTTTTCTTCAGCCACTTGTATCCCCTCCTGTTTTTCAACAGTTTTCAAAATATGTTGTATATACGATAAATCGAGAAGTTTATTGGTTTTTATGTTATTGCTTGTATCCTATAATAGAATAAGAATCATCTAAACAAAAGAAATTAGTATGGAATAGCTGCTATTTAAAGTAATTTAGAATAAGGAGATTGAAGAATGAGTCAAAAAATATGGTATGTGATGTGGAAACAGGTCTGTGTGGAGAAGCTGACGGGGAAGAAATGGAGGCAGTTCAATTCAACCAGCCCAAGAAAGAGATTGATATCTATTATGTGACAGATCCGATTTGTTCTCATTGCTGGGCGCTCGAGCCGGTATTACGGCGTTTTCAGCTGCAATTTGGATCGTATTTTAAGTTTCATACTGTGATGGGCGGACTTTTGGAAAAATGGAGTGATACGCCAGTTGACCCGGCTAATGGCATATCAGGGCCAGCTGACGTCGTAGCGCATTGGAAAGAGGTTGGGCAGCATTCAAGAATGCCGATTGATGGGTCATTAATGGCGGATGACTATATTACCTCATCTTATCCGCCGTCCCGCGTTTTTAAAGTAATTCAAAAAGAATACAATGACAATCTGGCGTATACGTTTTTGAGACATGCAAGAGAAGCATTATTTGCTTTTAACCAGAACATCTCCGATTCTAAAATACTTGTTGAACTGATAGAAGGATTGGGTCTGGATGGAGAAAAAATTGTTCAGCAGGCTAATTCCGCTCTGGGACCATCAATTGCTGGAGGAAGACTTCAACCTGAAAGACAATCTTGGTGTCAGAGGATTCCCGACGATTATTATGGTGAATCAGGAAGGACAAGGAATTAAAATAGTCGGTGCCCGTGCATTTGATGACTATGTCAGAGGTCTGCAGCAGGTGCTTCCAGAAGACAGACTGCAGCCGAAACAGACTCCTGCATTTGCAAAGTTATTAAAACAGGAGAACCTTTTATTCTCTAAAGAAGTGGAAGTACTATATGACCTGGAGCACAGCCAAGTCCGCAGCTTTGCTGAGAAAGAACTGGAAGCGGAAGATTATCAGGTTCATAATCTTCTTGGAGAAAATTATTATACCCTTAAAAAATAAGAGAGGTGCGTAAGAATGTCATATATTTTACAAATCGATTTTACGATGGAAGGATCTTTTGGTGAAGAGATGGCAACTGCATTCCATGATTTAGCAATGAGCATTCGCGAAGAGGAAGGCTTCCAATGGAAAATATGGACAGAAAATCCGGATGCAAAAGAAGCTGGCGGCGTTTATGTTTTTGAAACAAAAGAAGCTGCTGAGAAATATTTAGATATGCATACAAAACGATTGGCACAATTTGGGCTGGAGAATGTACGGGCAAAAGTGTTCGGAATCAATGAGACACTGACTAAAGTAACAGATGGTCCAGTGAAATAGAAATTTAAAAAACAGGTGATGACTGTGAGAAGCTGACAGTCATCACCTGTTTTTTAAACAAAACCCTCCCCCTCTAGAAATACTTGCCAATTCTATTATCGATTTTCTGAAAGAAAAAGTCTGTAGCTTTAACTGTAGGAGTGGGCAGGGAAGGGAATATGGAGTAATAAGTATCCGGACTCAGCGAACAACTTTAATCTCGCTGTTTTTTGTTGTATATACAACAAAAATAAATTAAAATTTGTGTATAACAGAAATCGCCGGGGGTGAAAGCATGGCTGAAATCCTGCGTGAAATTGGAATGATTGCGAGAGCGCTCGATTCTATCAGCAACATTGAGTTTAAAGAATATAATCTTACCAAAGGTCAATATTTATATCTGGTCCGTATTTGTGAAAATCCGGGTATTATTCAAGAAAAGCTCGCTGAAATGATTAAAGTGGACCGGACAACAGCAGCCCGCGCCATCAAAAAATTGGAGACAAATGGTTTTATTCACAAGAAGCCGGATGCGAATAACAGAAAGATAAAAAAACTGTTCCCTACAGAAAAGGGAGAAAGTATTTATCCAATGATCAAAAAAGAAAATGATTACTCTAATCAAGTTGCCTTAGAAGGGCTGACAGAGGAAGAAGCAGCAAACCTTGTTTATTTACTCGAAAAGGTTCGAAAAAACATGGAAGTAGACTGGGAATTTGTGAAGAAGGGGAATAAGCGTGCGTATTAAATGGGACGAAGGGAAGATAGAAAGATGACTATCAAAATAAAAGTTTGCAGTCAGGATGATTTGCAGGCGCTCCAAGAAATCAGTATCGAAACATTTACGGAAACCTTTCAAGAACAGAATACACCGGAGAATATGCAAGCGTATTTAGAAAATGCATATACATTGGAGAAGCTTCAAAAGGAAATGTCACAGAGTAATTCAACATTCTTTTTCATCTTTTATAATGACCAGCTTGCTGGATACATGAAAGTGAATACCGATGATGCGCAATCAGAAGAGGTTGGAGAGGGTACCCTGGAGATAGAACGGATTTATATTCGAAGCGGGTTCCAGCGAAAGGGATTAGGCAACTATTTGATGGATAAAGCAATTGAAATAGCGAAGGACAAAAAGAAGAAAAAAGTATGGCTGGGAGTTTGGGAATATAATAAACAGGCACTTCTTTTTTATGAAAAGAATGGCTTTGTACAGACGGGGTCACATTCCTTTTTTATGGGAAGCGATGAACAGACGGATTATATCATGACGAAAACACTGAAAGTATACGCTTAAAGGAGGCAGACAATGTATGTACCGAAGCGTTTTAAAGTAACAGATACGAAAGAAATATGGGAATTTGTCAAACAGCATTCTTTTGCAACACTGGTGACAACAGAAAATAATATACCGGTTGCAACACATCTGCCAGTAACTGTAAGCAGGGCGAATGGTGATTATCGAATTATTGGACACCTGGCATATGCCAACCCGCAATGGAAAACATTTGAAAGCGTTGATAATGCATTAGTAATATTTCAAGGGCCTCACGCTTATGTTTCATCGACATGGTATTCCCATGAGAATGTTCCGACATGGAATTATCAGGCTGTCCATATGTATGGAACGCCGCGGATAATGGAAGAAGATGAACTTCGAGAGTCGTTAAAAACGTTATCGGATACATATGAAAACCATCGGGATCCTTCTTTTTCAGTGGAGGGTTACACGCCGAAGCTATTGGATGCGCAGTTGAAAGCCATTGTGGGTTTTGAGATAAAAGTGACAGAGGTGCAGGCTGCGTATAAATTAAGTCAGAATCGGAACGAAACAGATTATCAGCGTATTATTGATCATTTGAAGAAGGAAGGGGATTCTGATTCTGAGGAAATTGGGGAGCAGATGGAGAAACGATTGGAGAAATGAAAAAAATAAACGTAAAAAGCAGCACGTTTTCTGTATTATACGGGCTGCTTCGTTATAAAATTATTAATTAGAGGTCTTTTTATCCTCTTTTTTCGATGTGTATATTAAAATTCCTATCGCAGTAATAGCGATAACAAAAAATACAATGGCAGAGATCCATACATAAGATTCGCTCTCTGGGCTGCTGCCGCCGGTCGCTATTTTAGCAATGATCTCGGGCAAGCAGATTAAGAATATAAACAGAGCCAAAAAGCCTTGTTTCATAATAAGCGGAACGATAATGAATATGCTTAAGAGAATAGCCCCGATAATAAGGTTTACAGTTTGATTACTTTCTGCGATAACGAATCCCGGGTAGTTTCGGATAATAAACTGTGCGCCGACCATAGATGCTGTGAAAAGGGAAAAGAAAATTCCATAGCTAATATAGGTTTTTTTACTATCCCCGTATTTTCGAACGATTTTTTTTACAATAATAATTGTACCAACTGTTCCGATAGCCAGCACTGCAAGGTTATAAAGGATGACACTGGTATTTAACTCGAAATCCCCGCTAATTAAATCGGGAAAGATAAATACCCCCAGCAAATAGATAAGCAATAAAATACTGTATTTTATAAAGCCTTTATCCCGCGGCAGTTCTTCGGAAATGGAACGGATATAATCTTTGACAGATCCTCCGGTAATGCTTTCGACACTTTGTCCATGTGCTTCTGCTTCTTTTAAATGATCTCGCAATTCTTCTTCTATTTCTTGAATATCTTTATCCTTTTTTCCCCGGCTCATTAATTCCAGACGCAAATTCAATAAGAATTTCTCCGCTTCTTTACTTAGCATCCTCCACACTCCTCATCAAATTATTCATCCCCTTATTCAAATAAGACCATTTATTACGAAATACAGCTAATTCTTCTAATCCTTTATCTGTAATGGTGTAGTATTTTCGTTTCGGTCCGCCCGTATCGGATTTTTTAAGTTCGGTTTGAACATACCCTTTTTTGCTTAAGCGAAGAAGGACAGGATAGATACTTCCGTCACTGATTTCCGGAAAATCTCGTTCTTTTAATTTCTCAAGGATTTCATATCCATACGTTTCTCCTTGTGAAATCAGTCCTAGTATTGCACCGTCTAATAATCCCTTCATCATCTGATCAGATACTGACATGTCGTACCTCCTTAACTATCTTATAATACACTATAGTTGAATGAAAGATAATTGTCAACTATCTTATATAAAAAGGTAGTTGATGTGTTAGTTGTTTTTTTATGAGGGGAGTGTAGAAGTAAAAGCGCGTATAAAAGAAAAAGTACGTTGTTTCCATAAACTTTAATTTGAACATCACTTCCAAAAAAAGTTTTTAACAACACTGCTATAAGCTTATTTAAAGTCACTGTCTGTCCAATTTTATCTTTACGACACATAAATCTTCCCAGTTCGAGGATACTGTAAGCTGCTGACCACCTTCATTATTGTCTCTTTTGAATACTCCCTTAACCATGGATTAGATGCAAATAGACCTTAAGGCGTAGATAAAGATATTTCTCAGGCTCATTACGAAAACTCGTTAGAACCGATAAGATAAAGATAAGATAACGAAAGGGGAAAAACAAAATGAAAAAATTCATGTTGTTTATCGGAGGACTCATTGCAGTGCTTGTCCTTCTTGCAAATTTAGGACCGATGGTATTGCTGGTGTTAAGTGTAGGCTTACTTTATGTATGCTTTAAAAAATTTATTAAAACAGATTCAGTTGCCGCAAAAATAGGATGGGTGATTTTAGGGTTAATCGTATTAAGCATCACATTCTCTAACATTTATGCTGTTTTAGGCGTTGCAGCGGCTTATGCACTTTACCTTATCTATAAAAACTGGAACACACCGGAAGGCTCTGTTGTCCACGAAATAAAAGAAGATGATGATCCATTTACGAATTTTGAAAAACAGTGGGCAGAGTTAAATAAATAAAAAAATTTAAAGGAGAGATTGACTATGTCAACAAATATTTTTACGCGAATGAAGGATTCTATTTCAGCAGATTTACACACGATGATGGACAAAAAGGAACAAAAAAATCCGATTGCAGCACTAAACCATTATTTACGCCAAAGTGAGCAGGAAAAAGAAAAAGTAAGAAAGCTGATTGACCGTCAGTATAAATTGAAAGAAGAGTTTGCACGTGAGTATATAAAAGCACAAGAACTTGCAGATAAGCGCTTAAAACAAGCACAAATTGCCGATCGTGCGCAAGAAGAGGAAATGCATGAATTTGCTTTAAAAGAACATGAAGAATATCAAAATCGTGCTGATCGCATGAAAGCGTCCAGAGAAGAGGCAATCACGCAGCTGGAAAACCTGGAGCAGAAATACGAAGAAATGAAGCATCGTCTGAAGGATATGCACCTGCGCCGTATGGAATTGATGGGCCGCGAAAATATAGCCAAAGCGAACCGCCAAATCAATCGGGTCGTGGATGAATCATCAGAAAAACCTTTCTCCAAGTTTGGAGAGATGGAGCAATATATCGAAAACCTGGAGTACAAAGTAAACAATGCTTACTATAAAAGTACTTTTGACAGTAAAATTGCTGCCATTGAAAAGAAATTAGATGAAAAGGAAGTAAACTAGAGCTTGAAGGTAAAAGCGAAAAAAGTATTCTTTACTGCTTCAACAAAACTCCTCTACATTACAAATTTGTAATGAGAGGAGTTTCTATTTAAAAAAACCAACATGTTTGCAGTATAAAAATCAATTAATAAAATGAGTATGACGTGCTTTCCAATCTTCCAGTTTAATAAACACCCAGAATCCATAGATACCTAATGTGATAATCGTTAAAACCCACCATTTGATCCAGTTGCCAAAAAGACCGACAGCTGAACCTGAAAAATGCATTCGTTTGCCATCAACAACTGTATGATTTATTCTCCACCCATAAATCATTGTAATTGACCAAAGATAACAAATTCCTAGTGTGAAGACAGTCATTAATGTCCCAAGAATAACCCAGCCAATAAATTGAAGTAATCCACCATCAAAGAAGCTGGTTCTTCCTTATACTGTAGTAAAAAAGTGAGCCCTCCTAAAAAGTTCGGCTCACTTTTCTTTTGTTTCCATATCCTGCCTAGCATAGTTAAACCGGGTTATTTCCTCAAAAGCTTTTATCAAATCGTCATACGTATGTTGAAAATCACTATCAACCCACTTCATCAGGATATTCCACATTCCGCCTGCGTTGAAAGCTAAAGCAAATTCCATATTTTCTTCACTGATGATATAGCTAAATTTGTTTTCAGTGAGCCTATGGATAGAAGGCAGGTGTTTATTAAAAGTCTTTAATAGTAAACTATCTAAATCATTTTTTCGAATGATACGAATAAAGTCTATATTTTCCATCCAAAAAGTAATGAAAATGCTTGCCACTTTCCCCATGTCCATAATTTCTCCTGCATCCAGCCTTCGCAGGTATTCTTGTGCCAGCTGATGGAGGTATCGTTCCAGAACAGCATTTTTCGAATCAAAATGCCGGTAGAAGGTACTTCGGTCTAAAACGGCTTGTTCAGCAATCTCTTTAATGGTGATTTTATAGAAGGATTTTTCTTCCAAAAGAGATAAAAGCGCGTCTGTAAGCCATTCTTGAGACCTGATGGCAGAAGGATTATTGCTTGTATCAGACATCTTGTTCCACTCCTCTCTGTACACCCTACATATAATGGGGTTTTGTAGGACTTACTTAAATTGTATTGATTCTTTATTACTGCTAGTATACGATACCCTTAACATTGCAACAAATGTTGCACTTATTTGATGGGAAATAAGAAGGTACGTGGATTTTATAACATTTACAAAAAGGAGAATGGATATGGCAAAGCTGGTCAACAAAGGGATTGTGAAAGCGGCAGGAATGATGAAAATGGATAATCGAATAAACTATTTTAAAGTTGCTCCAAATGCAATGACACCCATTATGGAATCTGAAAAATATGTACGGAAAACTTCGATTGACAGGAAGCTGAAAGAGCTTATTAAGATTAGAGTTTCACAGATTAATGGGTGCTCTTATTGTCTGAATATGCATACCAAAGCAGCGAAAAAGCTAAACGTATCCGACAAACAGATAGATGCACTGAAGCATTGGAAAACGGAAGAACTATTTACGGAGATGGATCGGGCTGCATTTGAACTGGCAGAGAATATGACGCTAGTTTCAGAAAATGGAGTCAGTGATGCGTTGTATGAGAAGGTAAGGGAATATTTTGATGAAAAGGAATATGTGGAGCTTGTAATGGTAATTATTCAAATTAATACATGGAATAGATTGTTTATTGCGATGGGGAATCACGCTGAAGTATAGTAAATCAAGCAAGTGAAATTGTAAAGAACGAAGAACCTCAATTTTTTTCTGAATAATAATTTAATTCATTAGTTATTTCCTATAAAATGAAATGTAAAAAGGAGAGAACACAAATGCATTTTCAGTTTGACCATCTCGTTCATTTTGTTGACAGTCCGGAAGAAGCAAAAGAAGCGTTAAAGAAGCTTGGTCTCCATGCTGTAGATGGAGGAAAGCATGATAATGGCGGTACTTATAATGCGCTTAGCCATTTTGATTTAAGTTATATCGAACTGATTGGCGTGTTTGATAAGCAGTTAGCTGACCAGCCTGCTGAAAAATATAGTCTGAGAGATACCTTTCAAAAAGACGATTATGCTTCAGGTTTATCCAGAATTGCATTAAGGTCTCGTAATCTGGAGGAGGAAGCAAAGCGTTTTAAATCACTTGGACTGGAGGTTATTGGTCCAGTTCCTTTAGGAAGAAAAAGACCAGACGGCAGCATGATACATTGGAAGTTGTTATTTGCGGGAAATCCGGAAGAAAAGCTATCCTTGCCATTCTTTATTGAATGGGAAGAAACCGATGAAGAGCGCAGGGAAACCCTGAAAAAGCAAGGAACGATTGCTGCTCATCAAAAAGGAAATCTTTCCTTAGAATCTGTTGGCTTTGCTGTAAAGGATGCAAAAACTGTTATCGAAAAGTGGGAGACTTATTTGGGATTGGAGCAGGGAGAATCGTTCTTTGATGAAGGGTTATCTGCAACAGGACATCGTTTAAAGCTGCCAGGCGGAGACATTTTGTTTTATGAGCCTGAAGGTGAAGGGATAGTTTCTGATACGTTGAAAAAAAGAGGTGAGAAACCTTTTATCGTTACCATTTCGGGAGGAAATCGGCAGGAGCAAATTAAAGTAAAGAATGCGATTTACAGGTTTGCTTAACACGTTAATCAGTGAAGGAAAGCTGCTGGATAAATAATCTTTCTACTATTCTATTTAACGAAATACTTTAACCTCTGGTAGTCAGAGGTTATTTTTTATGAAGTAAATTTTAGAGAAATCTTCCTCAATAAATTAGAAGTGTGTACTTTTACTAGCTAAATATATAGAAAACGTACCATTTATTTTGCTTCAAAATGAACAGAACACACTCCCTTTATTCATTGCAAAAACCCTGTTATATAAATTTAGCATGTTAATTCATTTATAATATGATACAGTTATACAAGCTGAAATGACATAAAATTGAATGTTTACAATTCCTAGAAGAAAGGTTATAATTAAAGCGTTATTCAATGAATTAAGGGTATTTAAAGCTTTGAAATAGATATATATCATCATGAAGTTACGAGTCTTCTTTTTGGCTTTTACCAAATGCAGTCAATCTGTTTACATATTTTCGTTAATCTGATTGAAACAGAATGCGGGGATGAGATACAAAAAATTATCAAAAAATTCATACATACGAAAGGGGCAGAACGAGTGAAAAAGAATAAGTGGTATAATAACCAGCTATTTCCGTGGTTATTACCAATTGTTGTGGTGCTTTTATGGCAGGTGCTTGGCGACCGTGGTTTGATTAAGTCTACTATGCTGCCGACTCCGCTTGAAGTTGTCGAGGCCGGGAAAAATTTATTCCAGACGGGGGAGCTGCAGAAGCATGTGTATATAAGTACGGAGCGGGCTATTATTGGATTCTTTATTGGCGGTACCATTGGTTTTCTGCTTGGGCTCTTTAATGGAACCGTTCTATTTTTAGAAAAATTAATTGATACATCGATACAAATGATACGGACGATTCCACATTTAGCACTTATTCCGCTCGTTATTTTATGGTTTGGAATTGGAGAGAGTGCCAAAATATTTCTTGTTGCGGTTGGCGTAATGTTTCCAATTTATATCAATACGTTTAACGGTATTAAGAATGTGGATTATAAATTAATTGAGATGGGCAAAGTGTACGGCATGTCGAAATGGCAGCTGTTCACGAATATTATTTTACCTGGTGCGATGCCAAATATTTTGGTCGGAATCCGCTATGCGCTTGGGGTGACATGGATTTCGTTAATTGTTGCGGAGACGATAGGTGCTGATGCAGGGATTGGCTATTTGGCAACCACAGCCCGTGAGTTTATGCAAATGGATATTGTGGTGTTAACGATTGTACTTTATGCGATTTTAGGAAAGCTGTCCGACTTCATTGCAAAAGTTTGTGAACAGCGCTTGTTAAAATGGAACCCGGCATACCGGAAGAATTAACTGCCAAGGTCAGTCAGGAGGGGTTACATGTTTGGTATTGAGTTAAAGAATGCAGGGAAACGTTTTGGGACAAATGAGGTTCTACGAGATATTGATTTATCCATACCGAAAGGCAGCTTTACAGCGATCGTTGGAAAAAGCGGGTGTGGGAAAAGTACGCTGTTAAGAGTGATTGCTGGACTGGAAGAGGTGACCAGCGGATCTTTAGCTTATACAGGTGTAGAAGCAAAAAAATCGAATATACGCATTATGTTCCAGGATGATCGCCTGCTTCCATGGAAAAATATTTTAAAGAATATTGCTATTGGTGGAGTAAACAAGGTGGACGCGGAAATAGCATTAGAAAAGGTAGGGCTGCGTGATAAAAAAGGGGATTGGCCAGATGAATTGTCTGGCGGGCAAAAACAGCGTGTAGCACTAGCGAGAGCCTTGGCGAGCAGCCCGGATGTTTTATTATTTGATGAGCCATTGGGAGCATTGGATGCTTTAACCCGGATGGACATGCAGCATTTAATGGAAGGGCTGTGGCAAGAACAGCATTTTACTTCTATTTTAGTAACACATGATGTATCTGAAGCAGTTTATTTAGCAGATCGTGTTATTGTTCTGGATGAAGGAGGCGTGAAATTGGATCAGGAGATTGATTTAGGGCGGCCTCGGGAACGAGATGACAAGTTTACAAGTTACGAAAAGAAAATACTGGACCAGATAGTAGGAGGATAAATGATGAAGAATTTACTCTTTGCACTGATTACTTTTAGTTTCATAGCTGTGCTGGCAGCTTGTGGAGCGAATTCGGATTCTGATGCGTCTGAGGATGGCGAAACGATTCGCTTAGGCTACCAAAAAGGGAATACCATGAATCTATTAAAAGCACACGGTACGTTAGATGAAGCGTTACATGAAGCAGGCTATAACGTAGAATGGAAAGAATTTTCTATGGGCGCTCCATTAATCGAAGCGTTAAATACGGATAATATTGACTTTGGTCATTCCTCAGATGTACATAGTGTTCTGATGCAGTCGGGAGGGCATAACGTCAATTATGTAGCGTCGGAGTCCCCTTACCCAGAAGGTGTTGCGTTACTGGCAAGAGATGGTTCAGGCATTGAAACATTAGAAGATTTGAAAGGGAAAGTAGTCGGTGTGACCAATGGCGGGAACCAGCACTATCTTCTATTAGAATCGCTAAAGGAAGCAGGTATCGATTGGGGTGAGGTAGATATGAAGTTTTATAAGGATGCCTCCGAAGGCTTGATGGCTTTTTCCAACGATGAATTTGACGTGTTTGGAACATGGGATCCATTCTATGCGATTGTTCAGGACCAAAATGAAACACATACGATTCTTGACGGAACAGATCTCATTGAAAACCGTACGTTTTATTTAGCGAGAGATGGCTTTGCAGAAGAACAGCCAGAAGCGCTCACCATTATTTTAGAGGAATTGGAAAATATGGATCAGTGGGCAAATGAAGAGAAAAGAGAAGCTGCTGAAATACTGGCAGATGAGTTAGGATTAGGTCCGGAACCGCTGGAGGTTGCAAATGAGCGACGGCAGTTTGGCGTGCAAAGAATGACAGAAGAAGTGATTGCAAACCAGCAGCAATTAGCTGATACCTTCTATGAAGCAGAGCTGATAGATACAGAAATCAGTGTGCAAGAAGCGATAGATGCGTATGATTTAGATGAATCTGTTTTTCCGGATAATATTGAATAAGATAAAAAATTGCCTGTTCCCGAATAACGGCACATGCGGGTAAACAGTAATATAAGGACAAAAAAGAGCTCATTCAACCTGAAGAATGAGCTCTTTTTACATCTATTTCCTATTTTAAGCTGCAGCTTTTGGTTCTTTATCCGGATAAAGTAAAGAAAATGCAATCCCGACAAACAAACAGATAAAGAAGGTTGCAGCTTTGGCAGATACAATTGCTTCGAGCGGTGAAAGAGACCAGGCGACAGCACTGACTGCGCCGACAATAATGGTTGCGATGACCCCGATTCCTGAGACGCGTTTCCAAAAGAAGATGAGCAGCACAACGACGGAAAACGTGTTACCAATCCCTGCCCATGCAAAAGAAACAAGGCTGTAAATAACCGATTCTGATTTCAGTGAAATAATAATGCCGATAATCCCGCTGATCAATGCCACGAAACGGGATAAATGTACGAGTTTTTTACTGGTAATATTCCACCTGAGCGTTTTATGGATGATATCCTCGCTGATGGAAGTGGTGATAACCAATAACTGCGAAGATGCTGTCGACATAATCGCAGCCAGAATCCCTGCTATGATAATTCCGGCAACCCATGGTGGTAAAATTTCAAATATCATATGCGGCAGAATCATTTCCGGGTCAGCCAGTGTGCCTTGTGAATATAAAGCAGAGGCAAAAATAGCTGATAGAAAGGCTCCTACATAGACAATCATCGTCCAGATAATAGCCATGTTTCGTCCGGTAACCCGTTCCTTTTCGGTTGTAATTGCCATAAATCGGGAGCTTAGCTGCGGCTGTCCGCCGAGCCAGCCAAAAAACCAAGAGAAATTGGTAAAGAGCATTGCTCCTAAGGCGAGACCGTTCAGCCCGCCAGTCCAGCTGTCAGCACCTCCGCCTCTTAAGGAGAGTTCTGCAGAGACACTCAAGCCTTGGTTTTTAATCTCCATAAAGGCAACAATAGGTATGATAATAAAAGAAAACAGCATTAAAAAGCTTTGTACAGCATCTGTCCAGACAACGGACATAAAGCCGCCCAAACAGGAATAGGCGATAATAATCATTGCGATAATAATCGTTCCCCAGGTAATGCTGAATCCGGAAATAGAATAAATGGTTTTTCCCATTCCAGAAAACTGGGCTGCTAAATAACAGACAAAGAAAAATACCATGACAATTGATGCTAACCAGCGGATGATATCCGCATGCTCCGGAAATTTAACTGCAATATAATCTGTTAAACTATTTACCTTGTATTTTTGCTGTTCCATCATAAATCGTTTGGACAGGAATAACCAGGAAGCAAGCACGCCAAAGAACATTCCTGATAATACCCAGATACCGGATAAACCGGCGACATAAATAAATCCAATTGCTCCAAGAAACATATAAGCAGATTCCCCGGTAGCCCGTTCTGAAAAAGCGAGTACCCAGCCCGGGACTTTGTTGCCTCCCAGAAAATAATCATTATGTGTTAAATCTTTTTTGCTAAAATAAATTCCTATTGCAAGCATGGCGAGCAAATAGAGAATAATTTCTACGTAAATTACCGTTTGCACAGGCTTTTTCCTCCATCTACAATTAAAATAAGATAATACCTATTAGTTTTATCAGATATTATGCTGTTTTTAAAGATTTGTCAATCCTTATTTGGAAAATCCTCCGCTAATATTTTACATATTTCTACAAATTTCATTGCTGCCGGTGATGGGTACGTGTTTCGTTTATGAGCAATGCCAACGGTGCGTGCGTGGTGTTCAGAAAAGTTCTTTTGAACAAGACTCGCAGGCGCATGGTGTAAAATAGATTTAGGAACAATGGAAACACCTAAATTTTCCGTTACCATTGTTAAAATGGCTTGATCGACCGATAATTCATATACGATATTTGGGGTGATGTTATGCTTGGATAAAATGCGTAATACATCGCGGTCAATGTTTTGTTTTGGCATAATCCAGCGCTCGTCCTTTAACTGATTCAGTGTCAGGTAATCTTCAGCAGCAAGCGGGTGATCTTTTGCCATAATGCACAGAAGCTCATCCTCAAAGATAAAATCAAATACTAGATTTTCAGATACAGGCTTCGCAAGAAATCCAATATCCACGACACCGTGCTGCAGCCAATTTTCAATTTGATCATAATCCCCTTCCATCAGCTGAATAGTGACGTCTGGATGATGCTCCTCGAAGTAGGATAAAACCTTTGGCAGCAATACAAGCGAAATACTGGGAAGGACGCCGACAGTAATCGTTCCGCCAATCAATTTTTTTAAGTTGGCAACGGTATTTTCAAGCCTTTGCTGCTCTTGCAGAATTTTCGAAACGTGTTCATAGACCATTTTTCCATTGCTTGTTAAAATAATATTATTCCTATTCCGTATGATTAAGGATAGGTTCAGCTCTTTTTCTAAATTATTCATTGCATGGGTGATAGATGATTGTGTCAGATTGAGCTTCTGACCGGTTTCTGTAAAGTTGCCGGTTTCAATCAACGTATGAAGAGCAATATATTGCGCTAATGTAGGCATATTATAAACTCCCTTTTCAATGTATTTCTATGAATTTATTTCATAGTTCTATATTAAAATATTCATTCGATTTATAGTTGATTTTATTTTATAATAGATTTAAACCCAAGTAAAATAATAAGAATTTAAGGAGATAGATAAGATGAGTGAAGAAAAGCTGATGATGAAAGCTTTGTCCATGGATATTATTACAGCGAAAATGTTTACGGAACTTCATCTTTCGATTATAGAAGCATATGGTGAAAAAGAAGGACGAAAGCTTGTACAGCAAGGTTTGGAAGCATTCGGGTTAAAAGATGCAGAAACCATGGCACAAAAAGCAACAGCAGAAGGACAAAATCATGCCTTTTATGAATATTTACCACAGGTTGTGGAGGAAGAAGAAAAATATGCAGAATTAACAACCTTTGCACGTTTTTCCAAAATGTTCGCTCAAATTTCAAAGCAGGTCGTAGACAAATATGAAGAAGAAGGAGAGGATGTTATTCGGCGTGCTGTAGAAAGGTACGGAAGAAAGCGCGGAGAAGGGATTGCCCAGCGTGCGCGTGCCAATGGGTTAGAAAATAACTCGGATAATTACTTGAAAAACTATGATATGGCCCGCAGTGAACTATTTGAAGTAGATACCGTGCATAAAGAAAATGAAGTAGAACAAACCTTTACGTATTGTCCGTTTGGTCAGCAGTGGGCAGATGATGATATGGGCAAATACGGCATTCTTTACTGCCAGGTAATCGATCCTTCTGTGGCGAAAGGATATAATAAAAATTTTGAAGTGGTGCATGACCAGTATGTATTGCGTGAAGGTCAATGTCACTTCCAGTTTCAGATGAAGGAGTAAGTCCATGATAAATGCCAAAAGATTGTTGCAGCGGCTGGATGAGTTAAGCCAGATTGGCCGGAACCACGAAACAGGCGGCATAAACCGCTTCTCTTTTACAAAGGAAGAACAACAGGCAATTGACCTTGTAACAGAATATATGAAAGAAGCGGGTATGCAGGTAAATGTGGATGGAATTGGAAATATTGTTGGCTCTTATGGAGATGCGCAAGAAACAGTTATGCTGGGCTCGCATATCGATACCGTTCCGGACGGCGGGAAATTCGATGGTGCTTTAGGGGTGCTGGCGGCCATTGAAGTCGTGCAAACCCTTCATGAACAGCAGGTTCCGCTTCATAAAAAGGTGGAAGTAACTGCATTTAAAGATGAAGAAGGAACGCGATTCGGTTTCGGACTGATTGGAAGCCGCGCGATGGCAGGACTGTTAAAGCCAGAACAATTACAGAAAACCGATGCTGCGAATATCGCCATCGAAGAAGCAGCACGGCAATTTGGATTATCCCCTTTTCCTTTAGAAAAATTAAAGCGGGAGGATATCAAAGCCTATTTGGAGCTGCATATTGAACAGGGGAAAGTACTGGAAAAAGAAGACTTGCCGGTAGGGGTAGTCACTGGAATTGCCGCTCCATTGTGGTTAGAGGTAACGGTGAATGGAATCAGTGAGCATGCTGGAGCAACGCCAATGCATATCAGACACGATGCATTAACCGCAGCCAGTGAAATGATTTTGGCAGTGGAGCAATGCTTCCAGAAAAAAGATGATTCTGTGGGCACTGTTGGGAAATTGCAGGTAGAGCCAAACGGGGTCAATGTTATTCCGGGAAAAGTAACCTTTACCATTGATATTCGTGATATTGATGAGCATACTATCCGTGAAATAGAACAAGAAGTGAAGCAGCAAATTAATGACATAGCAGCGCGCCGTCATGTCACCGCAGCGATAGTAGAGCTGCAGCGTGCGAAGCCTGCAAAAGCTGACGAATCCCTGCAGCAGCAATTTGCCGCTAGTATTGAAAAGCAGGGCATCCGTCCTTATGCTTTAGTCAGCGGCGCTGGTCATGATGCCATGAATATCGCTGCGGCCGCTCCGGTTGCTATGTTATTTGTCAGGTCGAAGGATGGGATTAGTCATAACCCATTAGAATACAGTTCAGATGAAGACATTGTGATTGCCGCCAATGTACTTTATGATACGGTTTTAGAGATAAGCGGGAAAAAAGATTAGGACAGAAATATACGCTGGATAACAGGTAGTGGTTTTTCACCGAAGGGTGGAGAATCACTATTTTTTGTTTAAATAGGAAATAAAAAAGGAACGATATAATAAAGTACATTATTTATGGAGGGTGAAACGAAATGACAGAGACACACATGCCAAAAGACAAAGGTTTGGATCATACGCTGAAGCTCTTGGACGAAGGGTACCGATTTGTAACCAATCGTTCGGATAAGTTTGAATCTCGTGTATTTGAAACAAGGCTGTTAGGGGAGAAAACCATTTGTATGGTAGGTGAGAAGGAAGCAGAACTTTTTTATGATAATGCCAAATTTTCTCGAAAGGATGCTTCTCCCGGGCGAATTCAGAAAACGCTGTTTGGTGAGGGAGGCGTTCAGGGATTAGACGGAGCGGATCACCATCATCGGAAAGCAATGTTTATGTCTCTGATGACAGAAGAAAGGCTGAACGAGATATCTGCTATCATCCGGGAAGAATGGGAGCAGGAAATGAAGCGTAATTCTAAGGAAGAAATACAGGTTTATCAAACAGCCAAATATGTATTGACGAAATCGGCCTTACGATGGACGGGGGTTCCTTATGAACAAGAAGACATCCCCGAATGGGCAGACCAGCTAAGTGACATGTTTGAAGATGCCGGTGCAGTTGGATGGAGCCATTGGCAGGCCAGACAATCCAGATCGAAAGCGGAAGAACGAATAACAGGCTTGGTGGAGAGAGTTCGCGAAAATACGGCGGAAGAGGTTCGTAAGGATAGTGCCGTATACCATTTTGCAATGCATCGGGACGTGAACGAAGAATTACTGGATGCTTCTGTTGTTGCCGTTGAATTACTGAACTTGTTGCGTCCAATCGTCGCAATTGCTGTTTATATAGACTTTGTCCTGCTGGCTGTACACGATTATCCAGAAGAAGCAGTGAAATTGGAGACAGAAGAAGATTTGCATCGGTTTATTCAGGAAGTAAGACGATTCTATCCGTTTTTCCCAGTTGCTCCTGCACGAGTCAAAGCGGATTTTACCTGGGGTGAATATACTTTTAAAGAAGGAACGTTAACCCTATTGGATTTATATGGTACAAACCATGACCCGGCTATTTGGGAAGAACCAGATCGGTTTCAGCCGGAAAGATTTCAAGGATGGAAGGAATCTCCATTTAATTTTATTCCGCAGGGCGGCGGAGAATTTGACATCGGTCACCGCTGTGCCGGCGAATGGATGACAATGGATGTTTTAAAAACGACACTCGACTTTTTCGTAAACCATCTTTCGTTTACATTTATTGAACAGGATTTGGATTATGAGATGAATGAAATTCCGCCTGTTCCAGAGAGCGGGGTAATTATTGAAGGAGTACAATCGAAATAAGATTTTTGTTTGAAGCTTGAAAGGGAATGGTGTATCGCTTTATGTGATACACCATTCCCTTTCTTTTTTTAACTCTGATAAATTATTTATCCCTTATTTGTTTTAATGTTTCATAGATTTTGAACATAATAATCAATAACTCACAATAAACTCGCACTAAGAGGCTTCCAATAACAATCGTGAGAAGACCTGAGAAAATAAGTAAAAATTCTTCTTCAATAATACCTGTAAAAATAGTAATAAGGCCGAATATAACGGATGCAGCAAGACCAACCCAAAATAATACTTTGATGATAATAGGTGTAATCATCTCTTCAAAACTGAAAAATTTGTTCATAAAGTTTCCTCCTTTGTTCTTTTTTAACAGTATACGTTAAAGACATCTGGTTTTACAAACAATTTCAGGTGTCTTACGTGTAATATTCATTGATAAAACATAGATGTCTAATATGATGATTTGGGTATGGGTATTTAGTTTTAAATTAGGTTTTAATAATCGGGAATATAGACTTTTATATATAGAACGTGAAACTTCCTTCCTGTTTTTCTGTTAAATACCCTAATTCTGCAGCTTTTGAGTTTGAAAATAATTAATTTGTGCTAATGTTAAGTATATACTAAAATATCAAACATTTTCATTCTGTGCGTAATGAACGCTTAGGGTAATTCGTTTGATGAAGTATAACTCAAAAAATAAGGAGTGGTAGGATGGAGAAAGAGGATAAACAGCAAGAAGAAAGTGTAGAGGAGGGATATGCTGCATCGATACCTGGTGGAGAGAAAGCGGAAGAGCAGCGTATGGAGCATGGGACACAGCAGCAGGAACCTTCTAATCAGCTTGAGCAAGAGCCGAACGAAGCAAAAACACATCTAGAGCAGGCTGCCGGCGAATCCAATGAAGCAGGGCAGAAGGAGAAAACAAAGGGATCGCAATTTGATTTTCAAGAAAGCTTTAATGAAATCAAAGGAATTGCATTAGACGCAACATTAAGGCCAAATACACTTATTCATTCCGGCCGGTCGATAAAAGTGGAAACCAGTCTCATTATTTTCGCTTTATTAGCTGTGCTTGTAAGTATTTGCCATTATTTATTTTATAGATATGGTTTTGATGGGCTGTTCTACTTTTTGGGAGACATTAATTTCACTTTTGTTTTACAAACCTTTGTCTCTTGGCTTATTACTTTTGCGATAGGTTACTTCTCGCTCTATATTCTGCTGAAACAGTTCGGGAATAAAACAATGGAGCATAAGGAATTATTGACAAAATACGTGGTGGTCAATATTCCGTTTGTCCTTGTGTTTTGTCTCGTGACATTATTTTTTGGCTTATTATTCATTGATTTATTTATTGTAACATATGTATTTTCATTATTACTTTTCGGCTTTATACATGTTTATTTATTTTTAGCGCTTATGGAAAAATCCCGGTTTGATGTCTTTTGGACATTAACGGTATATCAGCTGGTGCTTATTGTTGCATCGTATTTCCTGGTTGGCGTGGACTTTGGAGGAATTTAATTTATTTTAATCAAAAAACCAGAGCGATCTTCGGATTACTCTGGTTTTTTGATTTGCCCAATAAAAGTGTCAGATTCCCTGCTGTTATGTCTTTTTAACTATTTCTGTACAAGGGTAGATATCTCTTCCTGTTTTTTAATGCTTACTAAAACAAGGCTTGGGCCTATACGGAACGCGGATTGAATAAACCTTAAAAAATGGGAAATTTAAAATAAATTTTAAATCATTTATCAGAATTTTATATTTAGGTATTGTCACAAAATGTTCAATGTTGTAACATTGTATTACAAGTTCAACTGAAAGCGCATACAAAGGGGTGTTTGAATGAAAGGTAAGCTATTTTTATTTACAGTACTTATTTTTACCTTTGTTTTATCTGGATGTAATTTTGAGAAGAAAGAAATTTACAACATCGCAACAGCAACCACCGGAGGTACATATTATCCGATCGGGGTCGGAATGGGGCAGCTTTGGACAGAGCATTACCGGGATCAGAATATCAAATTTAATGGACAGGCCTCCGCAGGTTCTGTTGAGAACATTGATTTACTCAAAAATGGAGAAGCTGATTTTGCCATACTCCAAGGGTTGATTTCGACACAGGCAGCAGAGGGAAGCGGTATTTATGAAGGAGACCAATACGAAGAGCTTCGGTCTGTGGGGATGATTTGGCCAAACGTAGAGCATTTTGTATTAATGGAAGATTTTGTTGCGTCTGGAGATATCTCTGATATTGCGGGCAGATCGTTTTCTGTAGGCCCTCAGGCAAGTGGAACAGAACAATCTACCGTAACAATGATGGAAGGGATTGAGTTAGGGAAAAGTGATATCAGAACAGAATACCTTGGATATGATGATACGATTTCGGCAATGAGGGATGGCCGGCTAAATGGCGGATCTCTTCCTGCAGGGGTACCCGTATCTGCTATTACAGATATGTATGCAAGCGGGTTGAATGCCGCTATTTTAGAGGTGACCGATGAACAAATGGAGGATATTAACGATATTGTTCATACATGGTATCGCTACACCATTGAGGCTGGTTCTTACCCGAGGCAGGAAAAAGATATTGATACGATTGCCCAGCCGAATATTTTAGTTACCACTTCGGATATGGATGAAGAAATGGTTTATAACTTAACCAAGATACTATTTGAAAATCGTGAATATATGATTGGGATTCATAATTCCGCCCGGGAAATGCAGGTGGAGACAGCTTTAGAAGGCTTGAATACACCGCTTCATGCTGGAGCTTACCGCTATTTTGAAGAGCAAGGTATAGAGATTGAAGAGCATCTGAAACCAGAAGAGTTAAGAGAGGAGGAAAATTAATGGCGAATGCACAGGCAAAAAAGGTAGATATCGAGAAAAATCCAAATGATAATCCAGTTGCAGATCCTAAATCGTTGCGTAATAAAATTATCGCTGTTGTCGGTATTATCCTATCGGTCTTTGTTTTACTCACTTCCAGTTATCTAAACATTCAGGAGTTTTATAGAAATACGATTTTTTTAATCTTAATCTTTGTAATGGGATTTTTGCTTCATCCGTCAAACAAAAAGAAGACAGGGAAAATATCATCAATAGATATCGTTATGCTGTTCCTGTCGATTATTTCCATTGGCTATATTACGGTAACGTATACAAATTTGCATGTGGATCGGTTATCCCAGGCGAATACAGTCGATTATATATTTGCTGTCTTATGTATTTTAGTATTGTTTGAGATAACACGCCGGGCTATCGGCTGGTTTATTCCTATTTTGAGTGTTATTGCTTTGCTTTATGGTATTTATGGTGCGTACTTCCCTATTGATTTTGCTCACTCCGGCTTTACATTTGAAAGAATGCTGTATCGTATTTACATGACGTCTGATGGAGTTTTCGGCAGCACGCTATCCATTGCTTCTACTTATATTGTGTTGTTTATCTTATTTGGTTCATTCCTTACTGTGAGCGGTGCAAGTAATTTGTTTAATGATTTAGCTCTGGCGATTGCAGGACAGCGCCGGGGAGGACCTGCCCAGGTTGCAGTTATTACAAGTGCACTGACAGGGTCATTGAACGGAAGCGCTGTAGCGAATGTGGCGACAACGGGTGCCTTTACGATTCCACTGATGAAAAGTATCGGATTAAAGCCGAAGTTTGCAGGCGGGGTAGAGGCTGCAGCTTCTACGGGAGGCATGCTGATGCCGCCGATTATGGGAGCTGCAGCATTTATTATGGCAGGTTTTTTAGGAATTCCTTATACGGCGATTGTTTTAGCCAGCATTCTGCCTTCCTTGTTATATTTTATTGCTTTGGTATTTGCGATTGATACAGAAGCAAAGAAGCTTGGACTGAAAGGAATTAGTAAGGAGAATATTCCAGATATCAAAAAGGTACTATTGGAAAGAGGCGCCTTGCTTTTGCCGATTATTGTTGTGATGGGGGTGCTTCTATTAGGAAAAACGGCAATTTTTGCCGGCTTTGCCGGAATCATTGCTACGATTATCACTTCCTACTTAACCAAAGATAAAACGAATCGGATTACCTTCTCTAAGCTCTTTGAGGCACTTATTGATGGAGCCAGAAACTCCGTTCAGGTTGCTATTGCCTGTGCATCTGTAGGGATTATTATTGCCGTTGTTTCTATGAGCGGTGTCGGATCGATGCTCGCCTATAATGTCGCGGATCTTGCAGGCGGAAATCTGTTTATTATATTAATACTGATTATGATTACTTGTATTGTGCTCAGTCTGGGGCTTCCATCAACAGCATTATATATTGTGGTAGCTGTAACAGCTGCGCCGGCGCTTGTCCAAGTAGGCGTTAATCCTTTAGCAGCTCACTTTTTTGTATTTTATTATGGTGCCATGTCTAACGTAACGCCGCCTGTAGCGTTAGCTGCCTATACCGGGGCAGGAATTGCGAAAGCGAATCCGATGCAAACAGCTTGGACAGCTTTACGGTTAGCATTTCCAGGGTTTATTATCCCGATCATTATTGTTTATGATCCAATCTTGCTGCTGCAAACGGACGAAGGGCCAATTAATTATTTCCTATTAGTACAAGCATTTATTTCTGCGATTATAGGAGTTTATGCCCTCTCTGTTGGATTCGGAAACTATATTCGAGTAAAATTAAATATAGTAGAAAGAATCATATTAATCGGAGTGGCCTTCTTCTTGATTTCTACGAGTCAATTATTAGACGTCATCGGCCTGGCATTGTTTGTAATTGTACTTGCTTTCCATTTTATAAGAAGCAGGCGGCTCCTGGAGGCAGGATAATAAAATGAAACCGTTCAAAAAAGAAAAGTTATCTGATATTATTTTTTCCCAGTTAGAAAATATGATTAAAACTGGCGAATACGCTGAAGGACAAAAGCTTCCTTCAGAGAATGAGCTCGCAAAATATTTTGATGTCAGCAGAGTTCCTATTCGGGAAGCAATCAGTAAATTAGTCTCAGTAGGCTATGTAGAGTCGATGCAGGGGAAGGGAAGTTATGTCAAGCGCCTGGATGCTGGGGATGAATTTAAAGAATATACTTACGGCGAATTTACAAAAAAAGAGTTATTTGATCTGTTAGAAATGCGAGCGCTATTGGAAGTGGAAGCAGCAGGCTACAGTGCAGTAAGGCATACACAAGAAGCACTTTCGAAAATTGAGCAGGCGCTGAAGGACTTTGAAGAAATCACGAGCAATGAATATTCGATTGGTTTAAAAGCGGATTATAATTTTCATCAAGCGATTATCCAATCCACAGAGAATAATTATATGATTCAAACCTTTCAAAATTTAGAGCGTGTACACAGAAATGCTTTGGAATATTCATTGAAACTGAATGTAGGAAAACCTAGAAAAAGAGAAGAGGTTTATAGCGAGCACGAACGTATTTATTTGGCAATCAAATCCCAAAATGCAGCAGAAGCCAAGGAAGCGATGTACTTACATCTGACAAACATGCGCAGAAAGTTGGGGGACGACAGAATATAGGTGGGTTAAATAATGAAAGAAAAAATAATAGAAAAATTGACTGAAATAGTAGGAGAGCGTTTGTTAATAGATGTGGATGACCGTGTCTCATACGGCTATGATGCGTCCTTTGGGCAGTATATGCCGGATTATGTTGTTCAAGTGATGTCAACGGAAGAGGTACAGAAAATTGTACAGCTGGCGAATGCTTATGAAATTCCCATTTATCCAAGAGGAGCGAGCACAAGCCTTTCTGGAGGTCCTCTACCTGTACACGCAGGTATTGTAATGGATTTTTCCCAGTGGAATCAGTATCTGGAAATTTTTCCGGATGATTTGTTAATCAAGGCAAGTCCAGGTGTGAAAACAGGAGATATTCATCAATTGGCAGAAAAGTATAACTTAATGTATGCGCCCGACCCTTCTTCTTCCTCGATCTGCACTATTGGCGGGAATTTAGCAGAAAACGCCGGCGGTCCCCGAGGAGTAAAGTATGGTGTGACAAAGGATTATGTATTGGGGCTGGAGGTGGTTACCGCGGAAGGAGAAGTTATCCGTACGGGTGGAAATACCGTTAAAAATGTGACCGGCTATGATTTAACGAAGCTTTTAATCGGATCAGAGGGGACCCTTGGAATTATTACAGAGGCAACTTTAAGGCTGATTCCAAAGCCGATGGATACGAAGACAGCAATGATTATATTCGAGGATTTGTATACTGCAGGAAAGTCTATTTCCAAAATATTAACATCGGGAGTAAGACCTTCTAAAATGGAGATTCTTGATCAGAATGCGATAAACAAAGTGGAGGATTATGCCGGACTGGATTTACCCAGAACGGCCGCGGCTATTCTGCTTGTTGAAGTGGATGGGGATACAGATGTATTGATGAAGGAACTGCATGTTATTCAGCAGGCTCTTTTAGAAATTGGTGTAGAGAATGTGCAAATTGCGAAAACCAAAGAGGAAGAAGCAAGGCTCTGGCAGGTGAGAAAATTAGTTTCACCTGCAATTGTCCAAAGCGGCTACACCAAAATATCAGAAGATGCGACCGTCCCGTTGAGTAAGATTCCAGACATGTTTCGGAAGATAGATGAAATGAAGAAAAAGTATAATCTGAATATTGTTGTATTTGGCCACGCTGGTGATGGCAACCTGCACCCAACGATTAATACCAATATGCGGGATGCGGATGAAGTTACCAGAGTGGAGGATGCGGTCGAAGAAATCTTTCATTACGCCATTGAATTAGGCGGGACCTTATCAGGTGAACATGGAATCGGAACGATGAAAAAACCGTTTTTCCCAAAAGAAGTAGGAGAAGCCGGCATGGTATTCCAGAAAGCGATTAAACAAGCGCTTGATCCGAAGAATATCTTGAATCCAGGAAAAATATTCCCGGAAGCGGGAGAGAAAAGGTTAGTGTTAAAAAATGACTGAGCAATTAATTGAAAAATTGGATTATCAGGCAACCTTTGATTGTGTGCAATGCGGGTACTGCTTGCCTGCTTGCCCCACCTATCTGGCTTTTAAAAAAGAAAAGCATTCACCGAGAGGGCGTATTAATTTAGTGCAGATGGCAGCGGAAGGAAAGATAGATATAGAAGACATGCGGGAAGGGATTGATTTATGTCTGGGTTGCCGGGCATGTGAGACAGTATGCCCCACCAATGTCCGTTACGGCGATATTCTGATGTCGGCCGTCGAGGTGCTGAAAGATAATAAAAAAATGGGACTGTTCGAGAAGGGAGTCAGAACAGCTGCTTTTAAAGTGGTTTTGAAAAACAAACAGATTCTGAGACTGGTGAACAGGAGTTTATATGCTTATCAGGTGACCGGAGTGAAGCGTGTGGTTAATCGGCGTAATCTTCTAAAACCGATGGAGAAATACCGAGACTTGAATAAAGCCATGCCGGAAGTCCAACTAAGTAAGCGGCTGAAAAATCCGCCGAATCCTTTTAGAAAATCAGCAATTCAGGTTGGTTTCTTTCAAGGCTGTATTATGGACGTATTTTTCAGCCGGATTAATGATCTAGCTGTTAACATTTTAAACGGACATGGAATGGAAGTGACGAATATTCCGTCACAAACATGCTGTGGTGCCCTGCAGCATCATGCAGGAGAGCACAATCAGACGGTAGAGCTAGCCAAGAAAAATATCGCAGCCTATGAGGGATATGACTTTGACTATATTGTTAATACCGTCGGCGGCTGTGGAGCGACGTTAAAAGAATACCCTAAGTTATTTCAGGAAGGAACGGAATGGCATGAGCGGGCATTAAAGTTTACGGCAAAGGTTAGGGATATTTCTGAACTGATGGCAATGGCTGATTTGGATTTTCAATATGAAATTCCGAAGAATGCTGTATTTCAGCCGTCATGTCATTTGGAGAATGTACAGCAGGTGTTTGAGGACCCGTTAAAAATCATTAAACGTATTCCCGGCCTGAACTACATGGAGTTAAAAGATAAAGCGCTCTGCTGTGGCTCAGCAGGTATTTATAATATCCTGCATTTTGAGGAATCCATGCAAATTTTAGATATGAAGATGAAAAACGTTAAAACAGCAAGACCGGAATTAATCATCACTTCCAATCCGGGCTGTCATATCCAAATGCAGCTGGGAGTAGAAAGAGAAGGCTTATCGGATGTGATTTCAGTGAAGCATATTGTGGAAGTAGTCGCGGAAGCTTGCGGTATTCAAACAACTTAAGCAGAGGCAGGGGAAGCACAGTGAAAGTAGACATAGTGATTGTTGGAGCAGGGATTATTGGCTTGAGCACCGCTTACCAGCTATCGAAAAAGCATCCAGATAAAGACATTGCAGTCGTAGATAAAGAAGCAGAGGTAGCGAAGCATCAGACAGGACATAATAGCGGTGTGATTCATTCAGGAATTTATTATAAACCGGGCTCCTACAAAGCGAGATTTGCCCGTAATGGATCGAAATCTATGGTGGAGTTCTGTGAAAAGCATCAAATTGAGTATAACCAATGTGGCAAAGTAATTGTAGCAACAAGTGAGTCCCAGCTTGCGAATATGAATAAACTATATGAGCGGGGAATCGAAAATGGATTAGATGTCGAACGTTTAAGCCGTGATGAAGTAAAAGAGATTGAACCATTTGTAAATACAGTCGGCGGGATCCACGTTAAAAATACCGGCATTGTGGATTTTAAAAAGGTTACAGAGAAATACGCCGAGCTGTTTATAGAAAATGGCGGCATGCTGCGGTTACATAATGAAGTGAAAGATATCCAAATGGAAACAGAAAAAATAACCGTAGTAACGAATGAAACGACATATGAAGCGGATTATTTGATTAATTGTGCCGGGTTATATAGTGATAAACTGGCTCGTATGGCGCGTATCGAGACAGATGTTCAAATTATTCCATTTCGCGGCGAGTATTTTGAATTAGATGAGCGTATTGAACATTATGTAAAAACGTTGATTTATCCAGTCCCTAATCCGGATTTGCCATTCCTGGGTGTCCATTTTACAAATATGATTGGCGGCGGAGTCGATGTAGGGCCTAATGCCGTGTTGGGATTTAAAAAAGAAGCATATCAAAAAATTGGTTTTAACCTGAAAGAAACAACGCAAATCATAACCTTTCCGGGGCTGTATCGAATGGGCATAAAAAACATGAAGGAAGCTATCGGTGAATATTATCGGTCATTTAGTAAAAAAGCATTTGTCAAAGAAGCACAAAAATTAATTCCTTCATTAACAGCAGCGGATATCAAGCCGATGGAAGCGGGAGTACGTGCGCAAGCGATGAAACCGGATGGGACCATGCTAGATGATTTCTATTTTGAAGAAAATGCGTCAAGTTTACATGTGTTGAATGCGCCATCACCTGCTGCAACGTGCTCGATTGAAATAGGAAAGGAAATTGCAAAGCGTTTTAACCAAAAAATGCCGGCGGTAACCTGAAAGGTATCTTTCGATAGTTTACACTTTTGATTTGGAAACAAACAAACCCCAGGATGTCTTCTATTATTTGAACGGAAGACATTCTGGGATTTTTGTTTAAGCAATATTTTCACAGCCGGACTTGCTGTAATAGGCAGCCAATCTTATGCTTTTGGACGTGTACGAGACCAGGAAATAGCTGTCATTATAATCAGAACAATGACGGAACTGATAAAGGCAGCCAGACTGATATTGCCGATAAGAGCGGCATCTTCCCCCTCAAAGAAATAACTGATAAAGATAGAAATAAGGCTGATTGAACTGACAACCATCGGTGGAACAATCCGTTTCTCTTTCACAAATATACTTATTAATATGAGAATAGCGGCAACGCCAAGCATGATTGGTAAGTATCCTGTTAAAAATTCCATTATATCACTCCAGTAACTGAACTAAATATGACGCTTCTATTGTATAAAGTTTCCCGATTTTGGATGTAATTAATCTGACACTTTTATCCTAATCCCTCTCTCATACAAAGAACAGGAGAATAAAGCTCTCTGTTCCTTTTTAGAATCGCCACTTAAATAAGAATCCAAGAGAAATTCCTGAAAAATAGGTTATTATATCAAACCGAGTACGGGGGGGACACATAGTCTATAGAGAAAGATTAAAGAAATGGAAAGGAGGTCCTTTACGGTGAGAGGTAGTAACAAACATCATCAAGGACAATTTAATCAAGGCTGGGGGAACCAAAATCAACAGGTACAAGGAGCTTCTATGAATGGGAATTGCAATGGAATGCCACAGCAAATGCCAATGCAGCAAATGCCGCAGCAACAAATGCAGCCAGAATACTGTGCACCACAAGTATCACCTACACAACAAGGCCCAACACAAGTATCTCCAACAAAGCAATACGTTAAAACAAACGTTTCTAATACTGAGGTAAAGCATGTCCATCCTAGTCACACTACAAATGTTAATAAGCATATGACAACACACAAACACTATTTCCCTCATACAGAATCTGTTGTAAATGATATTAAAGAACAGCATGTTATGTGCGGAAAGCCGCATCATCCTTGTCCGCCGCAAGGCCCTTGCGGATGCTAAGGAGCTTTGTGTGTAACTAGAAAAATCATCGATTCGCAGTTTGATGTGATGCTGCGGATTGGTGATTTTTCTCTGTCAAAAAATCGGCCAAGTTATCATAGTATTGAGAAAAAATAGCGTGGGACTTGGTTTCTTTAGAAGAAATCCGTTATAATAGGAAAAGGTTCATTTTAAATTTTTAGGCAGAGAGGATCGAGTATATATGAAGCAAGAGATTGGTGTTATTGGCTTAGCTGTTATGGGTAAAAATATTGCGTTAAATATAGAAAGCCGTGGCTTCGCTGTATCTGTTTTCAACCGTACCTACCAGAAAACAGAAGAATTTATGGCAAACGAAGCAAAAGGGAAGAACTTCTATGGTGCCGAAACGATTGAAGATTTTGTTCAATCTTTAGAGAAGCCCCGCAGAATAATGCTTATGGTGAAAGCTGGACCAGCGACAGATGCAACTATCGCATCCCTGCAGCCATACTTAGAAGACGGCGACGTGTTGATTGATGGAGGAAATACACTTTATGAAAATACGATGCGCCGTAATGAGGAATTAGATAAAACCGGTATCCATTTCATTGGAACTGGTGTATCCGGCGGGGAAGAAGGCGCATTAAAAGGACCTTCTATGATGCCTGGCGGACAAAAAGAAGCATATGATTTAGTTGCTCCAATCTTTGAAGCAATTTCTGCTAAAGTAGATGGCGAACCATGTGTAACGTATATCGGACCAAATGGTGCAGGACATTTTGTGAAAATGGTTCATAATGGAATTGAATATGGAGATATGCAGTTAATCGCTGAAGCATATGATTTAATGAAGAATGTGGTCGGCTTAGATGCAAAAGAATTGCATGAAGTGTTTAAAGAGTGGAATAAAGGAGAGCTAGACAGCTTTCTAATTGAAATTACAGCAGATATTTTCACAAAAGTGGATGAGGAAACGGGCAAACCGTTAGTGGAAGTGATCCTTGATAAAGCGGGCCAAAAAGGTACTGGAAAATGGACAAGCAAAAATGCCCTGGACTTAGGTGTGCCGCTTCCATTAATTACAGAGTCTGTATTTGCACGTTTTATTTCTTCCTTAAAAGACGAGCGCGTAAAAGCAAGCAAAGTGTTCTCCGGTCCTGCTAAAACGGAAGTATCTGAGAGCAAAGAAGAGCTTGTGGAAGCAATTCGTCAGGCGCTTTACATGAGTAAAATTGTTTCTTACGCACAGGGCTTTGCGCAAATGCGTGCAGCGTCTGAAGAAAACAATTGGGACTTGAAATATGGCGATATCGCAATGATTTGGCGCGGCGGATGTATTATCCGTGCAAACTTCCTGCAAAAAATCAAAGAAGCATATGATCGCGATGGAGATCTGCCAAACCTGATGCTCGATCCATACTTCAAAGAGATTGTTGAAGGATATCAAGCGTCTCTTCGTAAGGTTGTTTCTTTAGCTGTGCAGCATGGTGTTGCTGTACCGACGTTCGCGAGTGCGATTGCTTACTATGACAGCTATCGTTCAGAGGACCTGCCAGCTAACTTAATCCAGGCGCAGCGCGATTATTTCGGTGCGCATACGTATGAGCGTAAGGATAAAGATGGTGTATTCCATTCACAATGGTTTTAATGAATTTGTGAGAAAGATGTTTGATTTTTAATAATGCTATGATGTCCCGGAGTCAATTGGTTGATTCCGGGACTTTTTAATATCACTCCGTGTAAAGTAAGCAGCATGAAAAAATAAGATGGGGCGGGATAACGATGAGAAAAAGAATGGGATGTTTACACGCTCATTACTCCAATATAAAATATTTGGATGATGTACTTTCCGAATTTAATATCGAATTGAAAGAAAGTCAATGAACAAATAGCGTGGATGGCTCAATGTGATGTCGATGCCATCCTTATTACTTGTACAAATTATATAGGCCTTTTAAAGAAAGACCAGCTCTCTATAGCTGTGCCGATTATAAAAATCGATGAACCTTTTTTTGATTCCATTTGCCAGATAGATCAGCCTCAGGTTATTCTTTTTTCAAACCCTGCAACTGTTAAAGGGACGATGGAACGTCTGAAGCAGCATGCAGATTGTCATCAGCAACCGTTAGATATAGAAGTTAAAATTATCTATGATACTTTTGACTTGATCATGCAGGGGATGAAAAAAGAATATAATCAAAAAATTTCCGAGTTCTTAAATCAAATGACAAAGGATAATAATAAAATTATTTCTGTTGCGCAATTATCTATGGTTGAGGCATCCCGGCAGGTGGAGGGTAATTCATCGAAGCCGATTATTAACCCGTTAGATACACTCGTATCCTTTATGGTTGAACATTTGAAATTAGAGAAAAATGATAATGTGCTTTACTGAATAGAAAAGAACGAGAACACCGTATTTGCCCATCAATATGCTTTCTTGATTCTTGGTAAAAATGATATATTTACATAAGGCAGGGAGTGAATATTATGTCAATTATAGATAAATTAAAGCTTCATAAATACAACAGTATGGCTGTTATTAATCAGCCGAATGACTATGGTGTATTCACGGAATCAAATCAAGCATTGCAACAAGAGCATGATGCGATATTTATTTTTGTAGAAACGTTGGATGAGATGATTACATATACAAATCAAATTTTAGAGCAGCAATTACTGCTTCCCAAAGGATATTTATTTTTTGCCTACCCTAAAAAGGGAAATAAGCGGTATACAACCTCTATCCATAGAGATGAGATTTTCCCCGCTATGAAGGTGGACGAAGAAGGGTATGTGTCAGGAAGTGATCTGAAATTTGCCCGTATGGTAAGTATGGATGACGTGTTTACCGTAATTGGCTTAAAACGCGAGAAGCAAAAAGAGAAGAAATCCGCCTCGTCGAGCCAGCGCGTAGCAGATTATGCCGAGAATGTGAAAGATATTGAAGCGTTATTGGCAGCATTTCCTGAGGTGCTTTCATTTTATCAGAGTCTGACACCTGGCTATCAAAAAGACTGGGCGCGCTATCTTTTTTCCGCGAAACAGCAAAAAACACGTGACAAGCGTAAACAGCAAATGCTTGATATTTTGTCTCAAGGGTATAAATCGATTGATTTGTACCGCCAGCAGAAGAAATAATTGGCTTTAAAAGAGGAATCGCCCGTATCATTTTCACTGAATGAAGTTTCATTTTATCCGTCAAAGAGGAGGACTGTTATGATTAAACAAATTCCAGTAACCAATGATGAAATTTATGATCTGTCCGCTTTTGCCTTTCAAGTTACACCCGCACCAGGAGAAATAGAAAAGAAAAAAGAAGCAAAAAAGAATGAAACAGTTTGGGGCTGGGTGGAAGGAGAAAATCTTGCTGCAAAGGTCCATCTGATTCCATTGGAAACACGTATCCATGGCAAGGTTATCAAAACAGGGGGCATTGCCTCTGTGGCAACTTGGCCGGAGTATCGGAGGAAAGGAGCTGTTCGGCAGCTGCTTATCCACGCTCTAGGTGAAATGAAAAAAGCAGGTTATCTTGTTTCTTATTTGGCGCCATTCAGTGTCCCGTTTTACCGGAAGTTTGGCTGGGAAATGACCATCAATGAAATGCAGTTTACAATTCCAATGGAACATGTGCCTAAATACAAGGATATAACAGGCTGTGTGCGTCGGATGAAAAAGGGTGAAGAAGCGATTTTAAAAGAGGTTTATCATGCTTATACCGAACAGTATACAGGGATGCTGGTACGCGATAATCATTGGTGGGAGCACAAGATTTTCAGTAAAGAAGAATTAATTACAGCGATTAGTTATGATGATGCGGGCAAGGCAGACGGATATGTCCGTTATCAGGTAAAGAATAGTAAGCTGGACATCGATGAATGGGCTGCGGTTACCCCGGAAAGTAAAAAGCGGCTGCTTCAGTTTATTGCTAATCATGATTCAATGGCAAAGGAAGTACAGATGACACTGCCGGATGATGATTTATTTCCGCTTTTTCTGGAAGAGCCGAGAGCAAAGCAAGAACAAAAGCCATATTTTATGACAAGAATTGTTGATGTAGAAGCCTTTCTAAAGGTATATCCATTTTTGACGCCGGCAGAAAAGGAAGAAAGCTTTAGATTGAAAGTGGAAGATGGCGTTTTGGAAGAAAACAGTGGCGTTTATCAGATTTATTTTCAAAACGGATCACATTATGCAGAAAAAACAGAGGAGACGGCAGGAGAGAATGTGACAGCATCGGTGACAATTCAACAATTAACGATGATTTTGTTAGGGAAACAAACCTTGGAGCAGCTTTACCAGCAGGCGTTTATCTCAGGTGAATTAGAAAATATGATAAAGCTGGATACGTATCTCCCTAAGAAAAAACATCCGTATCTTGCAGATTTTTTCTAAACTACAATAAAAACCAAAGTCGATCCTCTATATCAAGAAGACAGACTTTGGTTTTTTCCATTAGACTTCCTTACTGCTTGCCGTTTCTTTTTTGGCTTCTGTAGCATCATCTATTTTTTTCTGGTGATACATACTATTTAATAACGCGCCTACCAGAAGAATAATACCTGTTAAGAAGAACCAGATCATCAGAATGATAATTCCTCCAAGACTTCCATACGTTGCAGAGTAATTGCCGAAGTTAGATACATAAATGGAAAAAGCAAAAGAACTCACCAGCCATAAAATACTTGCTGTTAATGTTCCAGGTAAAATATGGCGGAAAGGAAGCCGTTTATTGGGCGCAAAACGATATAAGCCGAGTAAAATAATGGTAACAATTACAATGACCATCACTAAACGTGAGATTTGCAGAATAAACCCGGTGCCTTCGCTGATGCCGATAAAGGAAATCAAGAAATTGATAATAGCATCTCCGAATACAAGCAAAATGATAGATGAAATGGCCGCTAACAGTACGCCGATAGTCAGCAGGATAGCTATTCCGCGGGCTTTAATAAATGATCTGGTTTCTTCCACTTCAAATGCTTGATTGGATACCTTAATGAAAGCATTGATTCCGTTGGATGCAGACCAGATTGTACCTAAAATCCCGACAGTCAATAATCCGCCGCGGGGGGTCTCTACCAAGCTGATAATATTTTCTTCAAAGGTTGCTGCAAGCTCTTGCGGTAAGATGGAGCCGAGGAACTCGACAGCATCTTCCGGGCTTATGTTAAAATAAGGGATAATTGCAAAGCCAACGATAAGAAGCGGGAAGACGGCTAATAGAAAATAATAAGCAAGCGCAGCTGCAAGTAATGTCGTATTATTTTCGGTGAAACGTTTCATAAAATCTTTGCCGAATTGTTTAATATCCATAGTCGCCTCCAATAAAATTTTTTCATACCTTTCCATTTTAGAGGGAGTCCCTGAAAAATGGAATAAATATATCCATAACGATTAGGGAAAGATGAAGGTATGTAAATTCTATACCCAAAAATGAAGAGATGTAATCTTGGTAAATGGGAAATAAGATAACTTTCTGTACGTATGACAGAAGACGAACACCAGCCTTGATGATTTTCATCACCGCAGGAAGATTGTCTGGGGAGGCGTTTGTTTGCCTGAAGAGTTGTGCGTCAGTGGGCAAAGAATTTGAAGAAAATACCATGTACTTGTATGACTCCCTTTAACGAATGCCGGGTTTTCTGATATTATAAAGAAGAAACGTTTTATTTATTTTGGCAGGTGGTATAATATTGTTTAAAGAGGCTATTCAAAAAGTCTGATTGAAAAAATTGAGAAATATGGGCGGCAATCGAAGAGAATCGGCAAGGCCATTTGGTCCTTTTGAACAAGCAGGAGCCGGGTGCAGCTGTTCTTAGATAAGAAATATTCAAGCCCAAACTTATACGCGCTTATATTTTGAAGAAGGAGGGGTTTTTTACATATGCCTATTATTTCCGTAGGGATTTTACTTGTTGCTATCGCGTTTGCGGTCGTGTGTTGTTATATAGCCTTTATGTTAAATCGGCTTACGTATAATATTCGTTCGCTCGGCAAATCAGTCGTAAAAATGGAAGAAGAAATGAATCACATCACACCTGAAATTTCGACATCCTTACAAGAAGTGAACCATTTAATTGATGATACGCACGAGAAGCTGCAGGCAACAGACAGTGTCTTTGGGTCTTTAGAAGATGTAGGCACCTCTGTCCAGAGCTTAAATGAAGCTTATAAAGTGAAACGACAAGCATTGGATGATGCGAAATTGGAAGAAAAATTAAATCTGGCAATGAAAGGTATCACGTGGAGTGAAGCTGCGATGCAGATTTATAAAAGTTACCAGGCAGGTAAAACAAATAAAGTCAACCAGACGAGGGAGGAAGTAAAATGACATTAATCGGAGTCGGCGTCATTATTATTGGAGTCGCAAGTGTTATTTTAGCTATTTTTATTGCTCATTTATTAAATAACTTAGCAAGTGTATTAAGCGGCGTCGATAAGACAGTACAGCAATTACCGGAGCAAATGGATGGTATTTTAAAAGAGACAACAAGTATTATGCATGAAAGTAACCAGGCTTTAGCTGATATTAATAACAAGATGGAGCAGCTGAGCCCGCTGTTTTATATCGTTGGTGATGTTGGGAATGCAACACGGAAGCTATCTTCTTCCTTAGTGGATGTAACGGATTCTGTAAAAACAAAAACAGAAGTTGGTCAGGAAGTTTCCGGTAAAAACAACTTAGGCGGCGTGTATGGCGGAGTTGCCCTTGGTTATTATTGGTTAAAGAAAAAGCGGGATTTAAAACGCGAGAAACGGGCATATACCCATGAGCAATAAAGGATCTAAAACGGGTATCGTTGTCAGTTCAGCTGTTGGTGCTGTATTAGGCTGGGCAGCAAGTTCTTATGTAGATAAGAAACGAAATTTAGAAGAAAATCCGTCATTATTAACTCGTCTGCGTGATTTTGAACAGCGTCTGTATCATGATGGTTTTCAAAAATCGACAGAGCTTCAGGAGATACGGCAGGAAGTAGAAAATAGAATTGCAGAAGAAAAGTAAAAAAAACGCTTGGAACCTTTGTTCCAAGCGTTTTTGAATGGAGCTACTTTCTGTTCTGTTTTACAAGAAAATATCCAATAGTAGCTAAGCCATAAATGCCTTGCAAATTTTTATTGGCTATCGTCATATTTGCTTCTTCTGTAGTTTCCTGTAATTGATTTGCTGTTTTAAGTACAGACGACGACAGGTTGTGTGTAGCTCGTCCTGCATCACCAACTAAGTAGAATAAAGGAGATAATTCCTTGATTTGTTGATTCACTTGCTGCAAGGTTTCATTTCCTGTTTTAAGGACATCTGTTATTTGCGAGGTGATGCCTTCTACTTGCTCCGGCAGTTGATCCGTTGTTTTTTGAGCACTTGCGATGAGTTTGCCCGCCCCTCCTAATTTTAGAAAAAGAAAAGCAGCTACCGCCAATAAACCAAGTCCAATCAGAACAGCTCCAATACCTAATACAATTAATATCCAATCAGCCATAATCATACCTCCGAATCATTATTCCTAAATATACAATATCACATGAGGAACAGTTTCAAACATTTATTTTTATTTTAGCATACTACAAAAGATAAGTCATAAACCTAAGGATGCGCCCATAAATTTTAATAAAGGCTTTGGCAGTTTATATTCCTTAACGTTTGTACATGCTGTAGGAAACAGCTTTGTAATAGCAGAACGTGTGAAGAATCCGTTTTTCTCAGATTAGCTTGAGACAGCGGCTGCTCGTCCCGGTAAAAGGTTACTAACATGTATTATTGCCATCCTTATATCGACTATTTCTGGATAGTGCCAAAATACATCCCTGAAGATGGGAACGAAAGGAACGAGACAATATGTCTAAAAAGAAAAAGCAGGCCTTCTGGTTTCTTGGTTTATTATTACTTATTTTCTTATTACAGTATCCCACCAAACAAGCAATTAATTCTTCTAATTCTACGTGGTCGATGCCGTTAAACGGAAAAGTGATTGTTATTGATCCGGGGCACGGCGGACCAGATGGCGGCGCGGTAGGATCAGACGGCACCGTTGAAAAAGATATTGCACTGTCTGTAGCTAAAATTGTGCAGTCTTATTTGATGCAGCATGGTGCGATTGTTCATTTGACGCGTGAAGAGGATGTGGATCTGGCAGCGGAGGGGACAAGCGGTCTGGCTAATCGTAAATCAGAGGATATACGAAATCGATTAGCGTTTATTCAGGAGAAAGAAGCTGAGTTTTTTATTTCCATCCATTTAAATGCATTACCTGATTCCCAGTGGCATGGGGCTCAGACCTTTTATTACCCAAGGTTTGAGGAGGGAGAACATCTGGCGACAATGATTCAGGAGGAAATTATCCGTAATTTAGAAAATACGGATAGACAGCCCCTTGCGATTGACCAAATGTATTTATTAAAGCATGCAGAGGTTCCTGGTGCGTTAGTAGAGATTGGTTTTTTATCGAATGAGGTAGAACGGGAGCTATTAAAAGATGATACGTATCAGAGACAAATGGCGGCTAGTATTTATGAAGGAATCTTGCGTTACGTTACGGAAGAACCGCAGGCAGAGGAAAGTGAGTAAACAGTGCCAGGATGACGATGGCTTTTTAACTTTGACCCGTGAAGAGGCTTTGGCAGATGTCAGGTCTTTTTTATGGATAAATACTATCGCAGCATGAGCGTCCGTAATTTCTCCAACGAGGGACAGAAAAGAAATGTAAATAATAGATGGAGAAAAACGGACGCTGCATTTCCTGATTAACTCAAGCTAACATTCAGTTGGTTAAAGAGCAAACCAACTGAATGAAGTTTCGTTTTATGTTATACTTGCACTTGGACAGATTCATAAGGGATGGTGAAAATATGTTAACACAAGAAGAGGTTATTGAGTTACTCAGCTCTATAAAGGATCCTTTTTTACATAGAAACTTGAAGGAATTGAACGCGATTACTTCTGTTACCATTAAGGAAGAGAAGAAGCATGTCAGTGTCAAGGTTGGAATTTCCAAGATGAATACTGGCGAGCAGATGCAGATGCAGCAAGAAATTGTTGGTGTTTTAAAACGGAATGGTGCCAATACAGTTGGTCTCCGATTTGAACAGCTTCCTGATGAAACAGTGAAGAAATATCAGTCTGAAGCAGAAAAAGAAAAAGAAGAAACGCTGATCAGCGGCGCCACTAATACACAATTTATCGCCGTGGCAAGTGGAAAAGGCGGTGTTGGTAAATCAACTGTAACCGTTAACTTAGCTGTTTCCTTGATGCGTCTAGGCAAAAAAGTAGGAATAATTGATGCAGATATTTATGGCTTTAGTGTACCGGATATGATGGGCATCGAGGAAAGACCAGTCGTTCGCGGAGAAAAGATTATTCCTGTTGAGCGCTTTGGTGTCAAAGTCGTCTCCATGGGATTCTTTGTGGAAGATAATTCGCCAATTATCTGGCGCGGACCGATGCTCGGGAAAATGTTAAACAGCTTTTTCACAGAAGTAGAGTGGGGAGAATTAGATTATCTATTGCTTGATTTACCACCTGGAACAGGCGATATCGCAATGGATGTCCATGAACTCTTACCATCTTGTAAAGAGGTTATTGTAACAACACCTCATCCGACCGCAGCTTTTGTAGCGGCTCGTGCGGGACAAATGGCTCTGAAAACAGATCATGAAATCCTTGGTGTTGTGGAGAATATGGCATATTTTGAAAGCAAGAAAACCGGTGAGAAGGAATATGTTTTCGGAAAAGGCGGAGGTAAGAAGCTTGCCGATGTTTTGAAAACAAAGGTTCTTGGTCAATTGTCACTACAACAGCCGTATGAAGAAGAGGATGAATTCGCGCCGTCTGTTTACCAGGAGGACCATCCAAATGGCAAAGAGTATCATAAGGTAGCTGCCAAAATCATTGCGAAATTAGAGGAATAGGGGTGCAAACAAACGGGGTGTCTGTTTAGATAAACAGCACCCTATTTGTTTTAGAGAAATGCATGCAGTAATTCCTTAACCGGATGAATTTGCGCCTTCGTTTTCGTTTTTCTTTTCTTCTTTATTCTCTTCGGAATTTCCGCTATTTTCTCCACCACCGCCGGAAGCGTTTTGCTTGGCAGCTTCTTTTAATGCCTGATCTATCTTTTCCTGAAATAATGGAGATTGAAACGCTTCTTGAATTGTTTTCTCCAAATGAGCACGGAATGCTTGGCTCGTCATGATAGAAAGCATTTGCTCATCCACCTTAGGGTTATTTAATATCTCAATCATTTGCTCTTGAAACTGACTATCATGCATCAGGTCCTTCATCAGGTTCTTTTGTTCTGCGGAGATGGATTTCGCATAAGTTTGTATGAATTCAGGGTCTTGGAACATTTTTTTCCAGTTTTCCTTGCTGTCTTCAGATGATAAAGCTTTTGTAACTGCCTCTTTTACTTCATCCGATTCAATAACCACGCTTTCCTGCAGTTCGTCATCGTTTAGTATATCCTTTAACGCTTTTTTGCCTTCCTCAGTCTGCAGGATATCGACAACCATTCGTTTCGTGGTTTCGTATTCTGCTTCACGGGATTCATCATTATTTCCACAAGCAGAGATAAAGCAAAACAATAGGAGTAGAAATAGAATGGACAGGTGACGTTTCATAATTTACGCTCCTTTCTTCATGGAATCAGAAAGTATACCTTTTTCATGAATTTATTTTCAGGTTGGGATTACATTAGCTTGGCCTCAGGTGCCAAAAATCAACATTTTCCGCAATAATCATGTGTTTCAGTCGTTGATACTTCTTCAGTGATAAGAATATAATCTACACTCTTAATATGTTTGATAATTTAACAAAATATACACAAGCAATGAAGAAAAATAGGTCACTTCATGATAAAATACCAGTGGTTACTTCTTTAGGGGGTGAAGAATTGAACACAAGAATATTGGTTAATTTCTTTTGGAAAGCATTCTGGCTTGGCGGGCTTGCTGGATTAATTGCGAGCTTTTTTATACGGCCGGAGGAATATCTTACATATATGTCTCCGTTTGATGCAATGGAGTTATTTGGGGTATTTGTTTTCTTTTTAGGGCTTGGCCTGACTTTTGCGGCGGTAAGTATGACAGGTTTCTTTGCATATTTATTTGTGAATCGGATGGGGCTGAATGTTTTTAAAGGATACTGGCCTACTGTGCAGGTTGGTTTGATTATTTTTATTTTATTTGATCTGGTCTATTTTCCATATCGCGCCACAGATGGAGAGGTAGCAATTTATTGGTTTATATTGATTGCTGCTGCGATGCTTTTGATTGGCTGGATTGTAGCAAAGATAAAAGCAAAAGGGACGAATTCGACAGCTTTTATTCCAGCACTTTTTTTCATGGTTGTTTTTACAACTGTCGAATGGGTTCCCGGCTTAATGGTAGATGGTACAGATTATGCCTGGTTAATGGTTGTTCCGCTATTAGTATGCAACACCTACCAGATGTTAACGCTGCATCGCTTGCCTTTTGTGGAAAAAGAACCGAAAAAGGAGCAAAAATCGGCATCAAATCCAAAAAAAGGGCAAACGAAGAAAGCGTAAGTCTCAGAGCCCTTCCTTCCTTACCATGGAAGAGCTCTGTCAGCTTGCTTTATCTGATTTATGTAAAAGTATGCCGAAGCTGTTTCTTCTATATGATAAAAAGACAGCTCCTCTTCAGATAATGAGGGGAGCTGCCTTTCACGTTTACGTCTGTGTTGATAATTTATATTTAAAAGACCGGCTCATCGCCTAAGTCTAAATTTGTGAATGAAATTCCTTATGAAAGAGGAAGAATTGAGAAATGGAAACAAGGATTAATCAATAAGTTCCGTATCTGCTTTTGCCTGGTTGACCATTTCCGATATAGTAATTAAACCATACCCTTTGTTTTTCAAGCCGGGAAGAACTGTCTCTAAAGCTTCGGCAGTCTGTTTGGCGCTATCAGAAGCGTGTAGCAGGATGATATCACCATTTTCTGTTTGCTCCATGACTTCATCAATAATTGATTCTACTCCGGGATTCTCCCAATCATCCGGGTTGACATTCCAATGAATAACCTGAAATTGCATACTTTCTGCCAATTCGATGATTTCTTCATTCAGATGGCCATGAGGTGTGCGGAGAAGGCGAATATCTTCATACCCCAATTTATCCATAACCTCTTGTGCTTTTATTAAATCTTGTCTTATTTGTTCTGGTTCCTGATCTAAATAACTTTTATAACGATAGCCGAGCAGCCCAATTTCATGTGTGCCTTCAGAAATTGCTTCTAATAAATCCGGATGACGTTCCGCCCATTCTCCGCTGACGAAAAAGGTAGCTTGTACTTCTTCTTTCTCCAGTACTTCAAGAATGCTTTCTACTTTTTCCTCTCCCCAACTGATATTGAAGGTGACGGCAACATCTTCTAAATCTTCATTCCCTTTTGAAAGAGCAGCAGGCTCATCCTTCGTGAACATAGCCATAATAGAAGGAGTTTGCGTCCAAATAAGAATGGCTGCTGCTAAAACAATCACGGTGCTTAATATAATTTTCTTCCGGTTCAAACGAATTGTGTAGAAGTGATTCACTTTTGTTCCTCCTTTTTTAATGTAGTACAACCCATGACAAGCATTTGTAGTAGTGCGAAATAATTCGTTCTAGTTTATGTATATGTTCTGTTTATAGAGATATGTACAAGCTTGCAATATTCTTTTAAAGACAATTGGTATCCAGAGGAGCAGCGGATGTGTTGGCGAAGGAAAGAAACGGCAAGTTATATATGGTATAGGTATATTTTGCAGAGATAATGTTAAAATTGAGAGGAGACAGAAGGAGCTTTTTGTGGTTACTTGTTTCACCAAAACTATTACTGATGAAACATTCCGGCTAAAAGCGTTGTAATTATGTATCACATTTACTGATTGTGACTGGAACTGTTCATCCTGATTAAAATGACGATGCTCAGTCTGCGGTTTTACAATCATTTTTACATAGAAAATAGAAAAAGTGATTTGTTTAGTCATTTTTTTATAAAAAGGTATTGCCCTTCTCTATTTTCTATGGTATATTAATTTTTGTTGTCGGAAGCAAACGAAATAAAGCGAAATTATTTCGACAAAATACTTTAAAAAAAGTGTTGACAACAAAAACGAAACATGATAAATTATATCTTGTCGCTAAAAACGACAGAAACAAATTGCTCTTTGAAAACTGAACAAAACAACCAGTACGAAAGAAGAAAGACAACCTCGTTTTTCTTAAAAAATAAGTCAGAAGTTGACTTCTGAAAGCTAA